>DHMR01000080.1 GCA_002405875.1 bacterium UBA4637 | reverse complement strand
AGCGAGGTGTTCAAGTCATTGCGCGACGAGGTCATCCTCTTGAAGGGTGCCCGCCAGTTTGGCTTCGACCAACTCACCGAGCTCTTGGTGCAGAAGGTACACGAGACGACCTTGGAAGTGAACCTCAATGCCGTGGTAGCCAACTTGAACTACTATCGTGCTTTCATGAAGCCAGAGACTAAGCTTGTCTGCATGATCAAGGCTGATGGCTATGGCGCAGGAGCCGTGGAAATCGCCAAGACCCTGCAAGACCATCGTGTGGATTATCTCGCTGTGGCGGTAGCCGATGAGGGTGTTACCCTTCGCAAGAATGGCATCACCAGCAACATCATGATTATGAACCCGGAGATGACCGCCTTCAAGACCATGTTCGACTACGACTTGGAGCCAGAGGTTTATTCTTTCCGCTTGCTCGATGCGCTTATCAAGGCAGCCGAGAAGGAGGGTGTGACCGGATTCCCTGTTCATATCAAGCTCGATACAGGTATGCATCGCTTGGGCTTCGACCCTGAGAACGATATGGAGGAGTTGATAGGCAAGTTGAAACATCAGAATGCCATCATCCCTCGCAGTGTGTTCTCTCACTTCGTGGGTAGCGACGACGACAGCTTCGATGCTTTCTCAGCCCATCAGTTCGAACTCTTTGACAAGGGCAGCAAGCAGTTGCAGGCAGCCTTCGACCATAAGATATTGCGCCATATCTGCAACTCCGCAGGTATCGAGCACTTCCCGGAGCGCCAGTTGGATATGTGCCGCTTGGGATTGGGCTTGTATGGCATCAACTCTCGCAACAACGAGACCATCAACTGCGTGAGCACCTTGAAGACCACCATCCTGCAGATACACCACATCAAGGCAGGAGAGAGCATAGGCTATAGCCGCAAGACCATCCTCGACAAGGACAGCGACATCGCAGCCATCCCAATCGGTTACGCCGATGGCTTGAACCGCCATCTCGGCAATCGCCATGCTTACTGCCTCGTCAATGGAAAGAAGGCAGACTATGTAGGCAATATCTGCATGGACGTAGCGATGATAGATGTCACCGGCATCGATTGCAAGGAAGGCGATAGCGTGGAGATCTTCGGCGAGCATCTGCCTGTTCAGACCTTGAGCGACATCCTCGATACCATCCCTTACGAAGTGCTGACCACCATCAGCAACCGAGTGAAGAGAGTATATTATCAGGACTAATACACAGGGACATCAAAAAGGAATATACATTATTATATATAAGGAGCATATCAGAAGATATGTTCCTTTTTTTATTGGAGTTCACCCCTAAGTGGGGTGAAATGCGCCAACTGCGGAAGTGAAATTGCGCCAACTGAGGAAATAAAACTCAGCCAACTTGCGTAAGATAATACCCTTCACCCTTCACCACCTTTCACAAAGCGACAGTTTTGATGGGTGAAGGTAGGTGAAAGGTAGATGAAGGCTTGTCAGTAACCCTTCACCTCTCAAAAACCCAGTGTTTATCAGTGTTTCAGAGAAAAAGGTGAAGGGTGAAAGGTATTTCAGAGTATGCTATGGAAGTTTTATGATTGCGATAAGGAGAAACAGCAGACTGTCCGATAAGCCGACAGTTCACTGTCCTTTGTCGGACAGTGAGCTGTCCTTCGGTAACAGTCATGTTATTTCCAAGTTCTAGGATAATTGCTGCGAGAGATAGAAATGTCTCTCCGAAAGATAATATAATCCCCTTCGGCAAATGGAATAATCGCTTCGATAATAAGGAAAAGTTGTAACGGTGATGTATATTATGTTCCGACGTTGTATTTTATGATAATTTTTCGTTTAAAATACGTTAAAAGATTCTCTCTTGTCTTGCAAGTTATAAGATTATTCTATAATTTTGCACCCAGAAATAAGACTGAAAAGTCTGTTGAACGAGATTCACAATATAAACCTAAAGTGATAAAAACTCTCTGATGATGAGATAAGTAGCGTCCTAAACGATGCACAAAGTAAAAGATTATTTCTAATAAATATATAAGTTTAAGTAATATTAAGTAAAAGATGAAAAAAGTTCTACTTACAATGGTTAGCCTAGTAGCTTCCGTCATTTTCGGGGGGGGCAATTTAAAGGCGCAAGAAACGACTACCGTCAGTGATGGTGTTCGCTCTGCTGAAATTGTGAAAAGTGCTGATGGCAAGAAACTTGTTGTTGCTGCCAACGGCGATTTGAAAGATTTGAAATGTGCTAATGGCGAGAAGGAGTTTACTGAATCTGCAGTAAATAATGTATATGTTGATGCCAATGGTACAAAGACTTCAGTGAATTCTGGTGACAAATACTCTGCTAGTGCTACTTATTACCAAGCTTCAAGAGATTATACAGAGTACACTATAGCTAGTGAAAATAAAGTGGAAAAAAATGTCTTCTCTTTTACCCAGAAGGCATTTGACGCTCCTTTATACGTATATTCAAATAACCACAATGATTGGGCTAATGTTTATAAAGAAATTACAAAAGGAGATACGCCATACCATGCTGGTGGATATACAATGAGCTATAGCAACGATGATAATATCAACACATCATGGAATAATTTCAGCTTTTTCTATGTTGAAAATGGTGACAATTACCAAAATCTCAGTACAGAAGAACTCCTACAAGAAGAATATGTTACTCAATCTCGCCAACCTGTGTTGCAGGGATTAGGGAACAATGTCTATATGTCAACTGACGGAGGTCAGACCTATACACTTGTTTTAAATGGAGATGTCTTCAATGAAAATGCAACTTATTATACAGGTGGTGAGACTAAATATTCGGAATTGTCCAATGTTGATTCTTATGTTTCAGATGTTATTGTTCCGTTCTCAGAGTACCTTCCAGAATTAATGGAAGGTGTCACTTCTGCTACCTTTACTTCTGTGGATAAAAACAATCCTTCGATGATAGATAATCCTATTGTATGGGCTTTGCTCAATACTCAAGTCCGTATCTTGGATTTATCTGGTGTGAAGATTGATGCTATTGTGACTCCATTTGATGATCAAAATATGGGCTCCATCAGCTCTAATAAAGGAACGTTTACATTAGGTAATCCAAATGACCTTTGGGTTGAAAATAATTATTTAGAGACACTCTATACTCCACAAACCAATGCTGGCGGAGAATTGAAGTGGAATGTTTTTGGATTTTTGACAAAGCTTCGTTATCTTCATTTGTCCGAGGGAATAGAAACGCTTGGCTTGAATGCTCTTATAAAGAATGAGATTAAGCTTTCTGCCCTTACATTCCCAAATTCTTTGAAATATATTAAAAAAGGTGCTTGTGCAGATCATTTCCAAGATAAATTTGTATTAAACAAGGTCTATAATGAAGAAACTGGAAAATATGATGATAAGGAGGAACCTTGGATTCAGACATTGGTGTTTCCTGCAGGACTCTTAGAAATTGAATCTGGCGCATTTGGTTCTACATGTCCAAAAGATGTTTATTTCTTGGGCGTAGATGCACCAAAAGTGGCAAAGGACGCTTGGGGTGACAACTCTTATATTTGTAATAATTCTATGAACATGTCGGGAGAAATCACAGAAGGTACGACCGGTGCGACACTACAAGTTAAAGCTTCTGATGGTATCGCTACTCGTACAATGTACAATACGCAAAATGGTTGGCTCACGATGCTTCACTATCCTCGTGAATGTACAGAGGCGCAAGCTGCAAAATATACAGACATAACTAGAAAATATTCACGAGTTGATTATGACTTTACTAACTCTACAATAGGTGTTTATGCTCCAGGAAAAGAAGAAAGCGATTTAAAAGGAACTACTCAAGCAACATCTGGAGTTGCGCTTAAACAATTTGAAAACATGTATAGTCAAGGAGAATATTATGGCGGTAACTACAGTGGTGGCTATTACGATGCGTATACCGGTGAACAATATTTGTGGCCTTCAATGGGAATGGCATACCGAGCTACTGTGGCTGCCCAGAATGACGTTCTTTGGGATGGTGTTACCACTATAGGCGATGGTATCCGTAATCAAGGTGGTGATTATTCTGGTGATGGAAGTGAATACATTGGTCTTCATCAGTTCGTCCTTGCCAAGGGTGATGCCGAGTCTAAGAGTACCCCAAAAGAGTTCCCTATGGACAAGTACGCTGACGGAGAATGGCATACCATCTGCTTGCCTTTCAATATAACCAAGGGACAGATGAAAGAAATCTTTGGCAAAGCGGAAGATGATGTCAATGGAGAATATAACAACATTCGCCTTTGTAAGTTCAATAATGTAATACGAAAGAATGATGGAGAAAAAGCTTATTTGAAGTTATGCTTCAATCAAGAGATGTTCCATGACGATGCATTGTCTGATAACGATGTCGTGCTTCAGGCTCATGTTTCTTACATGATCAAAGCTAAGAAAGAAAATGCTGTTGAAGGTCAAAAGGTAGTGATGACTGGTTATGAAATGCAGCCTGGCAATCCTATTCCTACTTGCATTATCGCTGATGAAAAAGGTGGAAAAACTATGGCTGAGGATGATGAGCATAGCTATCGTTTTATCGGAACATATTTGCCAAATATCAAGATGCCTCAATATACGTATTTCTTTAGCAAGAGCTACAAGAGATTCCGTTTCCAAGGTGGAACAACTGGTAAGTGGAACCCATATACCTGTGTCGTGGAGGCTCCTTTAGGGATTGATGATGACACGCTTTACTTTGGTGGAGCAGGTGTCGAAAATCCAGCCAAGATGTTTACTGGTTTAGGCGAATTGTCTGATGATGTAACGGGCGTGGAGAAAGTTACAATAGAGGCAGGTGACGATGTGGTTTATACCAATGGTAATGTGTATAATTTGAATGGTCAACTTGTAAGCAAGAATGGTACCAATGGTTTGGCTAAAGGTATTTATGTCGTTAATGGCAAGAAAGTTTTAGTTAAGTAAACTCTAAATGAGTAAGAAATGAAAAAGAAAATATATATAATTCCGACAACAGGAAGAATCCCTATGCAGGCAGGTACTCTTTTGGGAGTTTCTGGTGGGGCAGAACAAGGTATCGATGAAGGTGGTGGTTCTGGTGGTCCTACTGGCGTCATTGACAAAGACAAAACGGGTGGTGACGAGTCTGATGCTAAAAGATTCAATGCCTGGTCAACTTGGGACGAGTAAAGTGAACTTTTTAACTAAGATAATTTTTTACTTATAATATATTGCATTTGAAATGTAATAGAAGAAGGGCGTTTGTCGTGAGACAAGCGCCCTTTGCATTAGTGTAATACACTTTTTCGATGATAAAAACAAAGAAATACTACACTTTTTCGATGATAAACCATTGATACTCGTTGAAAGTGAGTGATTTTTAAGTAAATTTTACTTTCCAAACGTATCTCATTTAAAGAAAAAAGTGTATCTTTGTGCCCAAATAGGCTTGAAACAAATCAAAAGGGCACTTCATGGGTGCATAATTATTAACTAACATTCATTAAACAAACGACATGGAACAGGTATTTAGCTATATCATTAGCTTGGGTGCCAGTGTGATGATGCCTATCATCTTTACTGTCATCGGCTTGTGTATAGGCATGAAATTCGGTAAGGCACTGAAGTCGGGACTCTTCGTAGGTGTGGGTTTCGTAGGTCTCGGTGTGGTTACCGCTCTGTTGACAACTAACTTCAACGACCCATTGAAAGCTATTTCAGATCTCTATCACCTACAACTCAACGTTTTCGACATGGGATGGCCAGCTGCTGCAGCCGTGGCTTACAACACGGCCGTCGGTGCGCTCATCATTCCGATTTGTCTCGGCGTCAACTTCCTGATGTTGATTACCAAGACGACTCGCACGGTGAACATCGACCTTTGGAACTACTGGCATTTCGCTTTCATCGGAGCCGTGGCTTACTTTGTCATGGGGCAGAGCTTGCTTTGGGGCTATTTCGCAGCCATCGTGTGCTACATCATCACCTTGGTGTGTGCTGACTTGACTGCCGAAAAATTCCAAAAGTATTATGACTTGGATGGTATCTCCATTCCACAGCCATTCTGCCAGAGCTTCATGCCATTCGCCATCGTCTTCAATAAGTTGCTCGATAAGATTCCTGGTTTCTCCAAGCTCGACATCGACGCAGAGGGATTGAAGAAGAAGTTTGGCGTGCTCGGCGAGCCATTGGTGCTCGGTGTCATCGTCGGTGCCTTGATTGGTTGGGCAGCAAAGCTCGACATCAAGAAAATTCTCTTCCTCGGTGTGACCATGGGAGCCGTGATGGAGCTGATTCCTCGCATCACCTCTTTGTTTATCGATGGTTTGAAGCCAATCTCGGAAAAGACACAGGAGTTGGTCAAGACCAAGTTTAATGGCAAGAAGGTTCACATTGGTATGAGCCCTGCCTTGGTTATCGGTCATCCTACTACCTTGGTGGTATCGGTCATCTTGATTCCTGTCATCTTGGCTATCGCCGTGTTCTTGCCAGGCAACCAATTCTTGCCTTTGGCATCTTTGGCAGGTATGTTCTACCTCTTCCCAATGATTTTGCCATTTACCAAGGGTAATGTGGTGAAGACCCTCATCATCGGTCTCGTGGCTCTCATCATCGGCCTCTACTTCGTAACCGATATGGCACCTGACTTCACAATGGCAGCCAATGAGGTGTTTAAGGCTACAGGAGATAATGCCGCTCATATTCCTGACGGATTCTCAGGCGGTGCCCTCGACTTCGCTTCTTCTCTCTTCGGATGGGTTATCTATCGTGGCGTGAAGCTTTCTTATGTCGGCATGGGTGTTCTTGCCATCATCACCATCGCCTTAATGGTTATCAATCGCCGTCGCATCGTTGCAGAGGAAAAAGCAGCAAAGAATAATAATTAAGTGAAGAGTAAAGAACGAAGAGTGAAGAATTCAACGGCTTCTTTTGCTGTTGTCTTAACTCCTTTAACTTCTTAACTCCTTAACTCCAATAAAAATATTATCAAAATGAAGAAATTAACATTAATATTAGCAGCAATGGTTTTAACAGCAAGTCAGGCTTTCGGCCAGTGTCAGAAGCCAGGTTATGAAGTGAAGGCAGAAAATGCTTACACGAACTATAATGTACGTTACGCTAGCAATCCGATGGATGCGAAGCATTACACGACCGACCGTCTTCGTGCAGAATACGCTATCGAGAAAGTGTTCGCTCCAGGTGAGGTGAACTGGACTTATACGATGTTCGACCGTTTCCTCATCGGTGGTGCTGAGCCAACAACCGCTCCATTGAAGTTGACTTCCATCGCTCCTCTCTATACCGACAAGCCTAACGATCAGAAGAATCTGCTCGACAACCGTGAGCTCGGTATCATTAACATCGGTGGCGAGGGTACCGTGACTGTGGATGGCAAGAAATATACCTTGGGCTTCCAGGAGGCTCTCTATGTGGGCCGTGGTGCCAAGAACATCGAGATGAGCAGCAAGGATGCCAACAAGCCAGCCAAGTTCTATATGAACAGTGCTTGCGCTCACCAGACATTCCCAACCAAGAAGGTGACATTGAAAGATGCCAACAACATCAAGGCTGGTAGCTTGAAGGAAAGCAACGACCGTGTCATCCACCAGTTGATTATCGACGGCGTGGCAGGTGTTCGTACTTGCCAGTTGCAGATGGGTGTCACCGAGTTGAAGGAGGGCTCTGTTTGGAACACCATGCCAGCTCACACACACCTTCGTCGTATGGAGACTTACCTCTATTACAATGTTCCAGAAGGGCAGAAGATTCTTCACGTGATGGGCGAGCCACAGGAGACACGTCCTATCTGGTTGAACAACGAGCAGGCTGTCATCGCTCCAGAGTGGTCCATCCACTGCGCCGCAGGTACTAGCAACTACACCTTCATCTGGGGTATGGCTGGTGAGAACCTTATCTACAACGACATGCAGGTCGTTAAGATTCCTAATTTGGAGTAAAGCATCGAGACATAGGCAGAACCTGGCTTGAAAGTGCAAGCCAGGCTTTGCCATTTTATGACTTCTTTATACCTCTAAAACAAATAATAGAGTCATAATTCGTACAAATATAAAAAATAGAATCATAAGAATAAAAAATAACGCTTAAAAACTTAAACAATGAGTCCTATTAAAACAACAAAAATGTCCAACTTCCGTTGGGTGATTTGTGCGTTGCTTTTCTTGGCAACCACAGTTAACTACATGGACCGTCAGGTGCTTTCCTTGACATGGAAAGACTTTATCGCTCCAGAATTCCATTGGTCGGATGACGACTATGGTACCATTACGGGTCTCTTCTCGATTTTCTACGCCATCGCCAACCTCTTCGCAGGAAAGTTCGTTGACTGGATGGGTACCAAGAAGGGCTATCTTATCGCCATCTTCGTATGGTCAACTGGTGCAGTGATGCACGCGGGTTGCGGTTGGGTAGCCATGCAAATCGAGGGCTATGACTCTATCGAGGCACTTCGTATGGTGCAACATGGTAGTGATGCGGCCGTTGCCATCGCCACCATCAGCGTATGGCTGTTCCTCTCTTGCCGTTTGATTCTTGCTGTCGGTGAGGCGGGCAACTTCCCTGCTGCCATCAAGGTAACGGCAGAATATTTCCCAAAGAAGGACCGTGCCTTCTCTACGGCCATCTTCAATAGTGGTGCTTCTGTAGGAGCCTTGGCTGCTCCGGCAACCATTCCATTGTTGGCACGTGCCATGGGCTGGGAGTGGGCATTCATCATCATCGGTGTGTTAGGTTACATTTGGATGGGACTTTGGTTGTGGCTGTATGACAAACCAGCCAAGAGCAAGCATGTCAACAAGGCAGAGCTTACTTATATCAACCAGGATGAGGAACCAGCGGAAGCTGAGGCAGAGCAAAAGGCTGAGGCTGCTGGCGAGCAGACCGAAGAGAAGACCATCGGCTTCTTGAAGTGCTTCACCTTCCGCCAGACTTGGTCTTTCATCACAGGTAAGTTGTTGACGGATGGTGTATGGTGGTTCTTCCTTTTCTGGGCTCCAGCCTATTTCTCCGACCAGTATGGTTATTCTTCCGACTCCAGCATGGGTATCGCCCTGATCTTTACCCTCTACGCTATCGTTACCGTATTGAGTATCGGCGGTGGTTACTTGCCTACTTACTTTGTGGATAAGAAAGGTATGAATCCTTATATCGGCCGTATGCGTGCGATGTTGATCTTCGCTTGCTTCCCATTGCTGGGCTTGGTCGCTCAACCTATGGGTGAGATTAGTCCTTGGTGCCCAGCCATCATCATCGGTCTTTTGGGCGCAGGTCATCAGGCTTGGTCAGCCAACTTGTATTCCACCATCGGTGATATGTTCCCTAAGTCTACGGTGGCTACCATCACGGGTATTGGCGCCATGGCTGGTGGTATCGGTTCGTTCTTGATCAACAAGGGTTCTGGTATGCTCTTCACTTATGCCGAGGGTCAAGGTTCTGCCTTCTCTTTCATGGGCTTTGATGGCAAGCCTGCAGGTTATATGATTATCTTCTGCATCTGCGCCGTGGCTTACCTCGTAGGTTGGTGCATCATGAAGGCATTGGTTCCTAAGTACAAGCCAATTGTCGTAGATTAATGAATTTTTTGCAGCGTATTTAGACAAACCTTTTGGTTATAAAACTTTACAATTCTTCTAAAAACAAAAATCCCTGCCGAGGAAATTTTCTCTTCCACGGCAGGGATTTTTTTTAAAATCGGGTAGTTTCAATTTTTTCCTCCCGAGGAAAAAATAAAAGTGGGGTCACCCTTAGTTTTCTGCGCTTCCACGCCTTTTCCCCACTTGGGTAAATTATGTTTACTTCAAGAACCCTTGCATCTTCAATGCTTCCAAGAATCCCTCGCTCATGGCTTCGCAATCTTTCTTGGTATAGCGGATGTCTGTGAAAACTTGGGCGAGTGTTTCCTTGTGGTTGATTCTCACAAATTCCTTGTTCTCCTCCAAGGCTTCTTTCTCTGCATAAAAGTCGTCTATCTTTTCGGGAGTGTAGTCGGAGAAAGTTTCTTGGTGAACGATGCTGCGTAATGGCAAGCGGTCGCTTTGGGCAGGATTCTCGTCAGGCCAACCCAAGGTGATGGTTGCCACAGGCATGACCAATTTTGGCAACTTTAATGTCTCGATAATCATCTTGGGCATATAGACCGTGGTACCTAGGAAGCACGTGCCAAGACCTTCTGCCTCTGCAAGGTTGCAAAATGTCTGTGTGAAGAGAAGAGCATCGGTGGAAGCATTCATAAAGGATAATATGTTGTCATAGCCAGGATTTGCCTGGCGATTCTCTGCCCAGAGAGTTGTTCGGCGATAGTCGGCGCAAATGGTGAGTACGACTGGAGCGCCAGTCACCATCGGTTGGTTGAAGTGGGCAGGCGCCAAAGCCTTCTTGCCTTCCTCGCTTCTGGTTACGACCACGCTATACAACTGGAGATTGCCCATGGTAGGGGTTCGCTCGGCTTCCTCGATGAGACGGTTGAGAAGCTCTTCGGAAACTTCCTTGTCGGAATATTTGCGGATGGATTTTCTTTCTTGTATTGATTTCATATTACTTTTTTGATGTTATACCTTATATTATATATTCTCTAATAATGATATACACACTTAGAATGGATATATATGCTTATATCTTATGCAAAGGTAAGCAAAGTTTTCCGAAAAGTTGGCCATATTGACTTCTTTTGTGAAATAATTTGTGAATTTTTTCATCATTTGGAAATAAAAGCTTAATTTTGCAGTCAATTATTAAACGTTTAATATGGATTATACTGAAAATATGACTTTCGAGGAGGCTAGCCTGGCTGTGGTCAGTGAATTGAAAGCCCAACTAGGCATTCTTCATCAACGCTATGATAGTGATAATCATACGGAATGGAAGCATTTCTATGACAAGCTGATGAATGCGGTTGCCCAAGATGCTAAGGTTCCTTATTTCGATCCTGAGGTGGTGGAAGTGCGACCTCGGGAATTGGAGTGTGATGTCGTGAGATTCCAAAATAACAAGGAAAAGTGGGTCGCACTGGTTGGCTTGCTCAACGGACATCCCTATGAGATATTTACAGGTTTGCAGGATGAGGATGAAGGTATCATGCTCCCGAAGTCTGTGACCAAAGGTAAAATCGTCAAGACCGTTCTGGGTGAAGGGCTGAAGCGTTATGATTTCCAGTTTGTCAACAAGCGGGGATACAAGATTACGGTGGAGGGCTTGAGTGAAAAGTTCAATCCGGAATATTGGAATTACGCCAAGTTGATCTCAGGAGTGTTGCGCTACCGTATGCCTATCGAACACGTCATCAAGTTGGTCAATCAGTTGCAGTTGACTTCTGATAACATCAATACCTGGAAAAAAGGTGTAGAGAAGGCGTTGAAGAAATATGTCGGCGAGGAGGTAGCCAGCTCAGAGAAAGAACAAGAGAGTGATGATGTCTAATAGAAAGTTTTATGTTGTTTCAAAGTAGAATCTTTCTGAAGAATGTCCGATTCCATGCTTATCACGGCGTGCTGAAGCAGGAGTTGACGGTTGGCAATGATTATGTCGTCAACTTGGATGTAAGTTATGATTTCACCAGTGCCATGCGTACGGACGATTTGAGCGGTACCATCAATTATGCCGAGTTGTACGAACTCGTCAAAGAAGAGATGATGAAACCCAGCAAACTTCTAGAACATGTCGTTGGACGCATTGGCGACCGTATCTTTTCAGAATATCCTTCTGCAACAGAGATACATCTGGCTATCAATAAATTAAATCCACCTTTCGGTGCGGATTGCGACGGTGCGGGGGTGGAAGTTGTATTAACAAATGATAAAACTTGATGAATGATTTAGGTTTTCTGATATAAAAGTATTAATTTTGCAAAATCATCAGAAAGATATGTGTAAGAAAGTAACGCTGATTTTAGCTATATTGTGTCTGTTGGTAGTGAATGCGTTCGGTGCCAACAATCGTTTTACGCTAGTTATCGATGCCGGACATGGTGGTCATGATGCGGGTGCCATGGGCGCCAAGTCGAAAGAGAAGGACATCAATCTGAATGTCGCTTTGGCTTTCGGAAGATATGTGGAGAAGAATATGCCCGATGTGAGAGTCATCTATACTCGCAAGACAGATGTCTTTATTCCTCTGATGGAGCGAGCCAATATAGCCAACAAGGCTGGAGCGGACCTCTTCATCTCTGTCCATACCAATGCCTTGCCTGCGGGCAAGATAGCCCGTGGATTTGAGACCTACTCGCTAGGTATGCACCGAGCCAAGGACAATTTGGATGTGGCTATGCGTGAGAACTCTGTGATTTCGATGGAGAAAGGTTATCAGCAAACCTATCAGGGATTCGACCCGAAATCTTCGGAAAGCTATATCATCTTCGAGTTCATCCAGGGCAAGAATATGGAGCGTAGCGTGGAGTTGGCTCGCATGATTCAATCGAGCGTTTGCACCAATGCCAACCGACCTGACAAGGGGGTGCATCAGGCAGGATTTCTGGTCTTGCGTGAAACTTCCATGCCGAGTTGCTTGATAGAGCTTGGCTTCATCACAACTCCTGACGAGGAAGATCTGCTGAATACGGAAAGCCGTGTGGATGACATCGCCAAGGCGATTTACCAAGGCTTTGCCAAGTATAAGGAAAAGTACGACAGGCGAGTGGCTGTGCCTTATCGCTCCACATCCTCGACCGATAAGCAAGATGTGCCGACGATCGTCCCGGATACTTATAAGAAAGTTGAGGCAAAGCCTAAAAAGCAAACCGATACAGTTTCTACCGGCGCAAGCAGCAAGCGATTGGAGGGCGGCAAAACAAATGGAAAGGCTCCTGTATTCAAGGTGCAAATCTTGGTGAGCAGTCGTGTGCTTCGCAAAGGTGATGCCCATTTCAAGGGAGAGGAAGACTATGATTCCTACCAAGAAGGTGGCATGTACAAGTATACGATAGGCGCTTCCGAGAATTATAATGAAATCTATAAGCTTCGTAAGTCATTGCTAGAGAAATTCCCAGAGGCTTTTATTATCGCTTTCAAGGATGGACAGAAGTGTGATGTCAACCAAGCTATTCGAGAATATAAACAGAACAAACAAAAATAAGAAGAATGAAAATATCCAAGGAAATAAAGATAGCACTTGTCGCTATCGTCGGTATTTTGGTGATGTACTTCGGAATCAACTTTCTGAAGGGAATCAACTTGTTCTCTTCCAACAACTATTATTATTTGACGTTTGATGATATTCAAGGTCTTGGAGCTTCTACGCCAATCTATGCGGATGGTTATAAAGTTGGAACGGTAGATGATGTCGACTTCGATTATGCGCAGTCGGGTCCTATCAAGGTGAAGGCTGATATCGATAAGAATTTACGAATCCCCAAGGGTAGTCAAGCCGAGATTGTCAAGGATTTGATGGGTAATCTACAGGTCAATCTGTTGCTTGCCACGAATCCTCGTGAAAGAATTGAGCCAGGTGGCATCATTCCGGGTGCCGTGAATGCTGGTATCATGGGCAAGGCTGGTGAACTCGTCCCGGTGATTGAGAAAATGTTGCCTAAGTTGGATTCCATCTTGTCGAGTGTCAACGCTTTGCTGGCTGATCCTGCCTTGGCTGCTACCTTGCACAACGCACAGACCATTACCAACAACTTGACAGTCTCCACGAGAGAGTTGAACACGTTGATGGCTGGCTTGAATCAGCAGGTACCGGGTATGATCAAACGTGCCAATGGTGTGTTGGACAATACCAACCAGCTGACTTCTCATTTGGCTTCACTTGACGTGCAGGGAACTTTGAATCGGGTCAACCAGACCTTGGAAAGTGCTCATGCCTTTACTGAAAAATTGAATAGTAATCAGGGCTCTCTTGGTTTGTTGATGAACGACCCGCAGTTGTATAACAACTTGAATGCTACGATGCGTGATGCGGATTCTTTGGTCGTTAATCTCAGACAGCATCCTAAGCGTTATGTCCATTTCTCTCTGTTTGGAAAGAAAGACAAATAGAATTTTAGAGAGTAGCAAGTACAATCTGTATGGAAGAACCCTTAGAATTTATATGGGAAAAGGACTTTCGGCAAGTATTTGCTAAATTAAAAATAGTCTAAATAAGCTAGAGCAATGTTCCACGCCCTCTTAATAACTTGCAAACTAATTGTTTTTGAGTTGTTTCGAGGGTGTTTCATTTTTGTTTCACTAAACTTTTGAAAAAGTTGTTATTAAATATGTATCTGCTTGATGCTTAGTTGGTTAACTCTTAATATTGAATATTTTTCTAAAAAGTGTGGATAACTTAATTAAGTGCTTGGTAACTAGACAATTATGACGTTGTATTAAAATGTTTTAAAACTGCTGATTTGTTTTTCTCCTTTTTATTTTATAATTTTGCAGTGAATTTGACGCTTTTGCGGTCTTTTCATTATTTGAGCAATTTGATTTTGAATTATTAAACAATAAGATAGAATGTTAGCAAGTCCAAAGGCTCTTTGGGACAATTGTCTTGCGCTCATCCGTGAGCATGTCTCGGAGCAACATTACAATACGTGGTTTAAACCCATTGTCTTCGAATCATACAAGCCTGCAACGAAGACTTTGTTGGTGAGGGTTCCAAGTACTTTCTTTTATGAGTATCTGGAAGCTAACTTCGTGGACTTGCTGAGCAAGGTTCTTCATCAAAATTTTGGCGAAGGAATTCGCCTTACCTATCGTGTGGTTGTGGTCAAGGGTGCTCCGGGAGGTACTATCACGGAGGCGGGTGACCAAGCTCCTTCTGTTGTTCCCCCAACCGATCAGTTTACAGCTCAGGCGGAAACTCGACCTCAACAAGAGGATATTGATACACAGCTTGATCCTAAGTTGACATTTAATAATTACATGGAGGGAGAAAGCAATAAGCTGCCTCGCTCTGTGGGATTGTCTATTGCTGAGCATCCAAACACGACTCAGTTTAACCCGATGTTTATCTACGGACCTTCAGGCAGTGGCAAAACTCATTTGGTCAATGCGATCGGTGTGAAGGCTAAGCAAATGTATCCTCAGAAGCGTATCCTTTATGTGAGTGCTCGTCTGTTCCAGACTCAGTATACGGATGCGATCCTTCACAATTCGAGCAATGATTTCATCAACTTTTATCAGTCTATCGACATGCTGATCGTAGATGATATTCAGGATTGGGCTGGCAAGACAAAGACCTTGAATACATTCTTCCACATCTTCAATCATCTCTTCCGTAATGGTAAACGTATCATCTTGGCAAGTGACCGCCCTCCGGTAGAGTTGAAGGATGTGCCAGACCGCTTGTTGACCCGTTTCTCTTGTGGTTTGGTGTGCGAGTTGGAAAAACCGAATATTCAACTGTGTGTTGATATCTTGGGCAACAAGATCCGTCGGGATGGTTTGAAGATTCCAAAGGATGTCATTACGTTTATTGCCGAAACTTGTAATGGTAGTGTACGTGATTTGCAAGGTGCTGTCAATGGTCTCTTGGCTTATAGCATTGTATACAATAGCAATATTGACATTCGACTGGCTGAGCGGGTGATTAAGCGAGCGGTTAAGATAGATGACAAACCTTTGACGATAGACGATATTGTAAATAAGGTTTGTACTCATTATAATGTGACGACCACTGCGCTGAACAGCAAGAGTCGTAAGCGTGAGTATGTGGTGGCTCGACAAGTGACCATGTATTTGGCACAGAAACTCACCAAGATGCCAGCTTCGAGAATTGGCAAACTAGTTGGTAATCGTGATCATAGCACGGTTATCCACAGTTGCTCAAAGGTAGAGGAACGCTTGAAGATGGATGCTACTTTCAGTGATGAAATCATGAGCATCGAGAACTCTTTCAAACTGAAAGCGTAATAGCTTTTTAACGCTAAAAAGGTAAGGGTACGATATAAGCACGGAACCTTGGTATAGTGGTTCTGATTTATATAAATGAAATAAAAGGAAGTCGAGCAAGTTTGTATTTGCTTTGACTTCCTTTTTCCGTATCTGTTAGTTAGTATTTAACTTCTAACTTCTAACTCCTAACTCTTAAAACTTTCCTTCATCATCTTTTTCCACTTACAATATCCGGCGATGGCGATGATGACATAGAGACCATAAAGTCCTGCCTTGAAAGGGATGCCCTTGCCTACATAGAGGTAGCAGCAAACGGCATCGACGATGATCCAAAAGAACCATTGCTCGATGTACTTGCGAGTCAATGCCCACAGACCTACGAAGCTGAGCGCATTGGTGAAACCATCCAATACAGGGACGGTGGAGTTGGTGAAGTTCGCCAAGACGTAATAGGTGATTCCCCAAGCCGCAAAAAAGAAGACGAGGGTAGGGAGATAGAGTTTCTTCCTCATGTGGGTGATGGGCATCTCTCCCTTTTCTTCCTGGTCGTGCTTCTTGCCAAACTTCCAAATGGCAAAACCATAGATGGCTGCCAGGGTGTAGTAAACTGCCATTCCCGCATCGCCATAAAGCCCATGTTGCCAATAGAGCATGATGTCGAGGGCTGGCATCAGGATACCTACCAGCCAGAGATAAATACTTGCACGGTACTCGAGCAAGATGTAGATCAAGCCGAGTACCGTGGTGATGATATCTAAACCATGTGATGTGATGAAATCCATCATGATGTTTTAGTCTTTATGACTTTGATGTTAGAAATTGATTGACAAGTGAGCCATCCAGTTGAATGGAGCGGATGGTGCGAAACCTGCTGCCTGATAGTCGCGATTGCCCCAGGTGTTCACTGCCGTCAACTTGCCGTCAACTACGCGATACTGTGGAGCAGCCCAACCATTGTTGTCGTACTTCGCATCGAAGATGTTGTAGAGGGTCACACCGATGGTGGCGTCCTTCATGCCAATCTTCTTCAAGGAGAAGTGATAGCTCAAGTCGAGGTTGGTATTGAAGTGGTGCTTCAACATCAAGGTCTCGTAAGTGGTGTTGCCCACTGGCTCGTAGTCATCGTTCCACTTGTCGTTGCACTCCATCGTCTTGAAACCGGTGTTGGTCAAGTACTGGTCGCTGATGTACTGGCTCTGGATGGAAGCCTTGAAACCAGCGTACTGGAAGGTGAAGATGTTGTTGAAGATGAAGTCTGGTGAGAAACTCAATGGGGTCTCACCCTCGATTGTATAGTTGGTCTCACCGTCTTCCAATGTCACGGCGATGTCCTTCACACGGTTTCTTGACCAGGTGGCGTTGGCATCCCACTGGAACCAATCCACAGGCTTCCATGCTGCTGTCAACTCCACACCGAGACGATAACTCTTGTCGAGGTTGCGGGTCACTGCCTCACCGATATTATCCAACTCGCCTGTCAACACAAACTGGTCCTTGTAGTTCATGTAGTAGAAGTTGGCACCAGCAGAGAACTTGCTGCTATGGAACTGGTAACCAGCCTCCAGGTCGTTCAGGCGCTCTGCCTTTGGCATCTTGTTGCCGGCAGCGAAGTCGTTCTCGTAGTTGTTGCGCACAGGCTCCTTGTGGGAGATGGCGTAAGATACATATACCTTGTGGTTGTCGGTGATGTCGTAGTTCAAACCAAACTTAGGGTTGAAGAAGTTGAACTTCTCGTTGATGATGTAAGCGGAAGTGAAGTCCTTGCCCAAGTAATAGTCTGATGGATTCTGCATCTTGTAGCAAACATTGCGGTACTGCAAGTCAACGTATGCGCTCAGACCATCCACGAAGGTGTAATTCACCTTGCCATAGATGTTGAAGTCTTCCTTCTTGGCGTTGTTACGATAGTACTCGAAGTTAGGGGTTACCTCAACGTCGGCGTTCTTCTTGACCCAAAGCACATTGCCATAGTGGTCGCCATCATACTTGTTCCAGCCACCACCAATGTTGGCGGTGAGGTTGCTCTTGTTGTCGTAGTTGACGGATGCAATGGCACCATAGAAGTCGTTGCCCATCTGCTTGCGACGAATCAAGTCGGTCTTGAACTTGGTTGTAGAGAGACCATATTCCTGTAAGTTCTTGTTGACCTTGTACTCCTCGTAGAAACCGTCGCCACGAGTATAGTGGAGGGCTGCGTTGAGGTTCCAGAGATTGGTGAGACGCTGGTTCCAAATCAACTGATAGTTCTGTGAATGATAATCATCGGTCTGGTTGTCATAATATAGCGTCTTGCCATCCTCGGTATAGTATTCGCCACAAGAGTTGTAGCGGCGACCATAGAGGCTCTGCTCATATTTGGAAGTGTAGTTCCAAGCGTGGTAAGTCTCCTCATGACCATTGAAGGTGATGAACTTCACCATGGTGTTGTCGCTGAAGTAGCCTGCCTGGAGGAAGTAGCTGTTCAACTTGGTGGAAGCACGGTCGAGATAACCCTTGCTGCCGATGTTGGACAAACGCCCCTGGATGCCCCAGTGGTCGTTGATAAGACCTGTGCTGAAGCGAACGGTCTCCTTGTGAGAATAGTAGCTACCACCAGAGAAGTCCATGCCTACGTATGGCTTGGCACCGATGTTGTCGGTCAGCATGTTGACGGTGGCACCGAAAGCACCTGCACCATTGGTAGAGGTACCTACACCACGCTGAATCTGAATGCTCTGGGCACTGGAGGCGAAGTCGCCGAAGTTGACCCAGTAGAGAGAGCTACTCTCTGAGTCGTTCATAGGGATGCCGTTGGCAGTGATATTGATACGGCTTGGGTCGGTACCACGAACACGAAGAGTGGTGTAACCGATGCCATTACCTGCATCAGAAGTAAGAGTGACGGATGGAGTGAGCGCCAAGAGGTAAGGCACGTCCTTGCCATAGTTGATGCTCTCGATGGCTTGCTTGTTGATGTTGGTGTAAGCCATAGGGGTCTTCTTGGTTGCACGGGTGGAAACTACCTGAACCTCCTGCAACTGTCTTGCTTTCAAAGTGTCGATTTGTTCTCCTGACTTGTCTTGCGCTGCGGAGGCAGTAGTCGCTACTCCCATCAAAAGTGCAGTGGCAAACAAAAAATCTTTTCTCATTTTACTTTACCTTATTATTTATAAAAATATGTATAATATAATAAGAGGTGTGGTGAAAAAACAAATGCCCATCATGCGGGTGGCACAGTAGGCATTACTCCTTGTTCCTAAGCGGCATTGCCCGTTCCAGGTTCAATGGGTATGTTCTCAGCATCCATCCTCAGTTTCTTTCTCGACTTCGGAGGTAGCACCCCTTCGTTAGCGCTCTGCTAACTGAGTGCAAAATTACAACAAATATTTGACACTGCAAAATTTTCATAACTTTTTTGAAAGTTTCTGTACAGGTATCAGCCTTTTTTATTATATTTGCACTCGAAATAGACATGAACCTAAACTAACACGGAAATAGTTATGGAACAGAATTCGAAAACGATCATATATGCGGTGGGAGCGATGCTGATGGTATCCCAAAGCCTTTGCGCTCAAACAGCTCCAAGCCATCTCAATCAAACAGCCTTGGATTCCCTTCACTTATCGGGATCGGTGAGTGTGGTGGAACCCGAACTTCTGAAGAAAGGTGTGCTCAATAACGCCCTCGATGCCTTGAGCGGACAGACGGCTGGTGTCAATGTCACGACCAATGGTCTTGACCGCATCGCCATGCTCAATAGTGTCAGAGTGCGTGGTACTACTTCCATCATGGGAGGCAATGACCCGCTCGTTATCATCGACGGCGTAACCAGCGATGTGGCTACGCTTGCCACCATCTATCCTGCCGACATCGAGAGTTTTACCGTATTGAAGAATGCCAGCGAGACCGCCCTTTATGGTTCTCGTGGTGCTTCGGGTGTTATCCAGGTGAAGACCAAGAAAGGCACAGGCAAGGGATTTCAGATTTCTTACGAAGGCAACTATGGCGTGGAGGCGATGTACAAGAGCATGGAAATGCTCAACGCAGCCGAGTACATAGCTGCCGCCCAAAAGTATGGCTTGGAGTATAACAACAAGGGATATGATACCGATTTCCATCAGGCTATCACCCGAACAGGAAATATCCAAAACCATTACTTGGCTTTCAGTGGAGGAACTCCGCAGAGCAACTATCGTGCTTCCTTCGGCTATATCGACCATAACACCATCATCCGTAGCAAGGGCTATCGCAATCTGGTGGCAAAGATAGATGTCACTCAGAAAGCTTTTGGCGATAAGCTGACGGGCGACTTCGGCGTGTTTGGCTCATCCTACAAGAACAACGACATCTTCGATTCGCAGATGCTCTTCTATTCTGCAGATGCCATGAATCCTACCTATCCGTATGATAGGGAGAATGGCAGTTGGGTGAAGAATGGGGCGGCTTCGCAAATCAATCCTCCTGGGGCTTTGCTTAAAGAGCGAAACGATACGAAGAACATGAACTTCAATGCCCACTTGAAGTTGACTTACGAGATATGGAAACATCTTACCCTCTCAGCTTTTGGCGCTTACTCCTATTCTTCCAACGAGAACAATCAGTTTTGTCCTACTTGGGTGTGGGCACAGGGCAATCTCTATCGTGGCGAGTTCAAGAGCGAGGAGTGGCTGGGCAATGTCTCGTTGAACTATCAGCGTGCTTGGGGCATTCATTCCCTCAAGGCGATGTTGGGAGCGGAGTATCAGAAGGACATCAAGACGGGCTTCTGGACTTCCGCCAAGGGCATTACCAACAATGACAATTACTATTATGGCATCGGTTCTGCGGCTTCCCGTCCATACGGTGGAACGGATAGCAACTACGAAGACCCTGCCTTGGCCTCCGTGATGGGTGGCATCGACTATTCGTTGTTGGATCGATATTCGCTTTCCTTCTCGATGCGTGGCGATGGTTCTTCGATGGTGGGCGATGACCATACTTGGGGCTTCTTTCCATCCTTTTCTCTTTCTTGGGATATGAAACAGGAGGCTTGGCTGCGCCATGTCCATGCGATTACGATGTTGAAGTTCCGTACAGGCTATGGTCGTTCGGGCAACCTCGGTGGCATCTCTTCTTATACCACCCTGAATACCGTGCGACAGAATGGTATCGTGTCAGTGAACAGTTCGCCTACGGTGACGATGGGGATGATTCGCAACAACAATCCTGACTTGAAGTGGGAGACTCGTTCCACTTGGAACATCGGTGCCGACCTTGGATTGTGGAACAACCGATTGGTCTT
>DHMR01000027.1 GCA_002405875.1 bacterium UBA4637 | reverse complement strand
AGCATCATTCTGCTATTTTTTGCTTTTTTAGGCGTTATTTTAACTAAAAAAAGGCAATGTTCGATGGGAACATTGCCTTTATATATATAATAATGTATAGGGATTACTCAGCTGCTGCCTCTTCCTCCTGGCGATCGTCTACATTGTCGCCCTGAGTAGGAGCCAAAGTAGCCTTGAAGTCGGTGATGCCGTTCTTCACGAGGATGTTGTACCACTGGAGCAACTTCTTGATGTCGCTGTCGTGCACGCGATCACGGTCGTAGTTAGGCAACACCTCTGCGAAATAAGCGTGAAGTTCCTCGGCTGGGCACTTCTTGTAGTTGAGGCTGCTTACCTGGCTGTTTTCCTTCTTGCCTACGCTCTCCAACACTTCCCAAAGAGCGATTTCGTCAGCGTCTGTATACATAGCGATGTCGCCAAGGCTTGTCACACGGTCGGTGGCGAAAGCCGGGATACGCTTGTGAGTCTCATCGATGGTCTCCACGATGAGGTTTCTGTTTCCACGAGATACCAGTTTGTAAAGGCCTGGTTTGCCTGCAATTGCAAGAATTGTTTCCATTTTCTTTAAATTCAATTTTTATTTTATATATTTTTATTCTTTTACTCTACCAAGATACTATCTTTTTCATTTCATCAAGATACTATCTTTCTATCTAAAATTGACAGACTGTAACAAAAGACACACCTGTCGAGCTATGTCCGCTTCTCCATCATTCACAATTTCAAAGTCACACATGGCCTTCACCTTTTCCTGTGGCAATTGGGCATGGATCCATTCCAACGTCTTTTCCCGACTGATTCGATCACGAGCCATCACCCTGGCAACACGCACTTCCGTCGGAGCCGTCACGCAGACTTTATAGTCGAAGTGAGTGCGACGGTCGAAGCCACTGTCAAAGAGGATGGCACTCTCCAACCAATCCATGCCGCTCCGCTCAAAGTCACGAGCCACGGCAGGATGCACCACATCGTTGACGGCCTGCTTATGCCCCTCGCTCGCCAGGAGATACTTGGCCAGCACCGGCTTTTGCAACACGCCCCCTTGGTACACGTCCTCGCCCACCAAGTCACACAAGTCTCTTTGCAACTGCTGATTGCTTGCCATCAAACGTTTGGCGGCAGCATCACAGTCATAGACTTGAATGCCACATTTTGCCAGTTCCCGGCAAACATAGCTCTTGCCACTTCCGATTCCTCCAGTTATAGCTATCTTCATGCTTACCAACGCCTAAGTATTTACATCATTTCCGAAAGCCGACCATCTCTATTGCTGCTCCAGCAGATAATCGACCTTATCAATCTCCAACTTGGCCTTGCTCACTGTGCGAGGTACACTCCGAAGCTGCAAAGTGCATTTGTCGGAAGGATTGGCCGTAAGTTCGTCATAATCGACCACCACCTTGAACTGGTCGGGACTGATTGTCCTAAACAAACTTGCCCCCACCGTGAAACGCACCGTTACCCTCGAAGGGAAGGTACGAAGTACCATACCTGCCGGCATATTGATGGCAGAGACAGGCACATCGACAGATTCCTCGGTCAGGACATCGGGGTAGACGGACAGGCGCACCGTGTTAGGCACCATCTTCACACCCCTGATCTTCTGCAATCTCACATTTTGGTGGATGGTATCCTGCAAGTTGCGATAATTAAACGGCTCTATTTCCACATACCTCAACTGATCCAACTGTTTCTTGTTGGCATAGACCGTCACCATCCCTGGCATGAATTCCGTATGAGCCAGATAGTAGGTCTTGCTCGTCGTGATTCGTCCACGGAACTTGACAGGCACTTGCTTGGACGCGCCGTACGTGAAATAAAAATCTAGCTTATCCGGCTTGACAGACAGCAATTTGCTCGAACCATAAAGTTGAGGTTGCACCAGTCTGACGACATCGGCATTGGGAATCACCCCGTGTCCTTGATCCTCATCCGCATAAGAAGCGAACTTGAAAATCAGCGGCCGGAACGACTTACCATACTCATAAGTAACCAGGGTGAATCCCTTGTCACGAATGACCACATGCACGGTATCAGGCGGATCGCCCGTCATGACAGCATTCTTCGGAACCCCAACGAGGCGCACAGGAATATCGAATTCCTTCTCGTAAGTTTCATTGAGCGCCATCATCAACCAGAAGGTGCCACTCAACAAGAGAAAGAACAAAAAAATCAGAAACTCCTTGTTCATCGTACTGAACAAAAAGTTTCTAATTTCCCTGAATATGTTCCCTATGTTATGCATTAGGAGTCTGAGCGGTAGCATCAGCAAACACGTAGCCCTTGGCTACGGTAATTACGACACCACGAGCAATCTCTACGTCAACAGTGTTCTGCTCCAAGTTGATGCGCTTGACAGTGCCATAGACACCACCACCGGTAACCACTTTGGAACCTTCCTGAAGAGAGTTCTGGAACTTACGGATTTCCTTCTGCTTCTTCTGCTGAGGGCGAATCATGAAAAACCACATAATAACGAAGATGGCAACCATCATGATGAGGAAGCTCATGCTACCTGCGCCACCTTGGGCTTGCAATAATAAATTCATTGTTATATACTATAATAATATAATGTTAATAATCGATTGAATAAACACTTGTTTGTATTTGCCTAGAAAAAGACAAGCATTCCCTATCTTCTTCCGTGACGCTCCGGCAACTCCTTGAGAATAAGTCCCTTCTCTATGAGGAAGCGGGCGATATTGTCGAGCATTCCGTTCACATAGCCGCCACTTCGAGGAGTGCTGTAAACCTTGGCCAAGTCCACATACTCATTGATGGTCACCGTAGCAGGGATATTCGGGAAGTTGACCAACTCGGCGATGGCGATCTGCATGATGACCACATCCATGTATGCCAAGCGAGAGAAATCCCAGTTACGGGAAGCATCACTCATATATCGCTGATACTGGTCACCATTCAAGATGGTAGCCCGGAACAACTTACGTGCGAAGTCACGATCCTCGACATCCTTATATTCAGGAAGAAGTTCCTGGTTGGCCTTGTTGGCCTGTTCAAAACGCTTGATAGTCTTCAACACGAACGTGTCAACGACATCTTTATCATCATTCCAATACAGACTCTTCTCCTCCAAGAGGGCATCCAAGTCGTCATTGTCCATGATAAACTGCTTGTAAATCTTACGCCAAGCCTCGCGGTCATCCTCATAGCTGTCAGCCTCTGCGCTCATGTACTCCTGATAGACCTCGCTAGAAGCGATGTGGGTAAAGAGCTTACGCACCAACTCGATGTCTTCATCCCAAGAAGAGTGTTTCGCATCCACCCACTCAGCAAGTTGCTTGTTTTCCTCAAGTTGTACAGCAAAACGGTTGAAAGCAAATCTTTGAGAAGGAGCCTCTGTTCCCTCACGCTGAGCACGAGCCACCTCCAGGTCGTAACGCTTGCGAGCCTCCTTGGTAATGGCTACGATGAGCTGCAACATGTAGTTGTACAAGTCGTACGCCTTGGAAAGGCTAAACAACAGCTCTTTCTCAGCATTGTCCATATTTCGATTGCCGTTTTGATAGTATGCATAGGTTAACTGCACAATCTTTCTTCTAATTAAATCCCTATTAATCATTCTCTAACAATTTAAAGGTTTAAATACTTATGTCTGAATTGACACGGCAAAAATACATATTTTATATGAAACTAGCAAAAAAACGGGCTATAATTTCTACTTTTTTAAGGATAGAACCAATTTTCCAGGCTTTTTCGCCCCGAAATGGGTGTTTTTTCACTTTTTTCCTCTAAAAATTTGCACAATCCAAATAAAAGTAGTAATTTTGCAGCCGCTTTTGCAAAGCTAATCCGTGTGATGGCGAGTTAAGGCACTAATTATTAAATACTTAATTTAGAGTAACACAAATGAAAGAGATTAATGTAACAGGTCAGAAGCGTACAGACCTTGGAAAGAAAGCTTCAAAGACATTGCGTAAGGAAGGTTTTATTCCTTGCAACTTGTATGGTGAGAAGAAGGGTGAGAACGGTGCTCCAGAGGCATTGTCTTTCGCAGTTCCTTTCTCTGAGTTGCGTAAGGTTATCTATACTCCTCACGTATACGTCATCAACCTCATCATCGACGGCGAGAGCCACACAGCTATCATGAAGGAGATTCAGTTCCACCCAACAACAGACGCTCCTTTGCACGTTGACTTCTATGAGGTGAACGACCAGAAGCCTATCACAATCGGTATCCCAGTGAAGTTGGTAGGTCTCGCACAGGGTGTTCGCGATGGTGGTCGTATGAACCTTTCTATCCGCAAGATCAACGTAACTGCTCCTTACCAGGTTATCCCTGAGCACCTCGACATCGACGTTACTGCTTTGAAGATCGGTAAGAGCATCAAGGTAGGCGACCTTTCTTTCGAGGGTCTTGAGATGGCTACAAGCAAGGCTGTTGTAGTTTGCTCTATCAAGATGACACGTAATGCACAGCTCGCTGCTCAGGATAGCGACGCCGATGCTGCTGCCGCTGAGTAATCTTGACTAGACAACCCGTAGATTTAAACTAATTGGATTTTTCAAATTGGATAAATATTTGATTTGTGGTCTTGGCAATCCTGGCGACGAATATGCAGGAACAAGACACAACACGGGATTTATGGTATTGGACGCTTTTGCTAAAGCGTCCAATATTCATTTTGAGGATAAGCGTTACGGCTTTGTAGCCGAGACTTCCATCAAGGGGCGTAAGGTTTTCTTGCTGAAACCGACCACCTTCATGAACCTCAGCGGAAACGCCGTTCGCTATTGGCTCAACCAAGAGAAGATCGACCAGAAGCGATTGCTTGTCATCAGTGATGAACTGGCCTTGCCACTGGGCGCCTTTCGACTGAAAGCCAACGGAAGCAACGGTGGTCATAATGGTTTGGGACACATCCAACAGTTGATAGGCCAGGACTACGCACGGCTTCGCATGGGTATCGGCAACGACTATCCTCGTGGTGGACAGATCGACTGGGTACTCGGCAAGTACAGCGAGGAAGAGATGAAGCAACTCCAACCCGCCATCGACCTTGGCGTGGAAATAATCAAGAGCTTCGTCCTCCAAGGCATCGACAACACGATGAACCAATACAACAAGCTCGGCAAGAAGTAATTTTTCAATGTTGAATGTTAAGTGTTGAATGTTGAATTATGAAAGAAAGTGCAAGAATAGACAAGTGGCTTTGGGCGGCACGTATCTACAAGACTCGCAGTATAGCTGCAGATGCTTGCAAGAACGGTCGTGTCACCGTAGGTGGTGCCACCCGAAAACCTTCTTATATTATCAAGCGTGGCGATGTGGTCAGCGTCAAGAAGTCACCGATCACCTACTCTTTTGAAGTCCTCGACTGCATCGAACAACGAGTGGGTGCCAAGATGCTCTTTGGTGTCTACAAGAATGTCACCGACCCAAAGCAATATGAGCTTTTGGAGATGAGCCGCATCAGCGGATTTGTGGACAGAGCTCGCGGTACGGGGCGCCCTACCAAGAAGGAACGTCGCGCTCTGGATGCCTTTGTCGACCCTGCCTTGTTTGGCTTCGACGACGATGACGACGATAACTGGGATTACCCATTGACTCAAATGGACGAGGAGGAAGAAGAGGAGTAAAGCTTTTCGAATTAGCTTTGCTCCTCTTCTTTTTCATTTTTATCAAGATACAAATCTTCAAGATTTCATCATGCCATTCCTTTTTCTTCAAAAAAAGGAGTTTATTTTCCGAATAACTATTCGATAAGGGAAGAAATTGGCAATATTTTGCCCCAAAAAGGAAAATAAATGCGAAAAAATTTGCATTGTGTTCTTATTTACTCTATCTTTGCACCACTTATCAGTGGTATTTCTAATATATAACATAAAGTATTAACTAATTAAAATTAGAGATTATGAAAAAGTTTTTCGCAATGGCAGTCTTGATGCTGTCTTCCGTAGGTGCTTTCGCACAGTATTCTACAGGTGATTTCACCATCCAGCCAAAGGTTGGCTTGAGTATATCTTCTGTCACAAGCAACGACGATGCTGACTACAAAGCAGGATTCGTTGGGGGTGTCGAAGCAGAATACCACGTTTCACCATTAGCAGGCATCAGTTTTGGCTTGCTCTATTCTATGCAGGGAGCAAAAGCCACAGAACAAGGCGTTGAAGCCAAGTACAATATGGATTACCTCAATATTCCTATCCTCGCTAACATCTATGTTGCAAAGGGGCTTGCCTTGAAGGCAGGTATCCAGCCAGGATTCAAGACATCTTCTTCTGTTAAAGTTTCAAGCGTGAAGGTTGATGATACATCTGGCAACATCAAGTCCGTAGACTTCTCCGTACCTGTAGGTATTTCTTACGAATACATGAATGTATGCTTGGATGCCCGTTACAACATCGGCTGCACCAAGGTATTTAAAGAAGGCGATGGCAATCACTCTGTTTTCCAGTTGACTCTCGGTTACAAGTTCAAGCTCTAATCTTGTTTTCCAAACAAGTTGGGAGCCATTTAGAATAAAACAAATCCCCCGATAGAAATCTTACGAAATTCTATTGGGGGATTTTTATGTCTAGCTCTTGTCCCTGTCATTCAACAGAGTATTTTATATTTTCTACCAACCGTTACTTATTGCCTTCCGTCTCCTCTTTAATTTCTTCAATATACGAGCCCGAGGCATCAGTATTCGGAGCGGAGCTTACCTCTTCCATCTTGGTCCACTTCCGTTTGTTGTTGGCAATCTTCAAGGCATTGATGCACTCCACGACACCATAAATCAGCATGGTCCAACCAATGATGAAGAGCGGAGCCGAAGCGATTGCCGAAGGCTTGATGATGGCCAGCAAACCTATCAAGAGAATGATCGATGGGAATATCCAAAAGATAAATCCGACATGCCCCATCCGGCGAGCAGCAGCCAGGTTCATGAATTGGCTGATGGCTCCCATGATTAGGATGACAGACAGGATGAACATCAAACTCGTCACAAAAGTGTTTGGCATCAATGCCAAAATCAAGCCCAGGACCAAGCTGCCGACGCCCACGATAGGGAAGTTGGGCAGGATGCCCGTAATCTGCTTGCCATTGGCATCGAAGACAAGATGCCCACGATTGGCACTACGCTTGGCACTGTAATAGGTGGCAAGAGAGATGACACCCGACAAGAAAAACAGGACACCAATGGCTATGGTAATCCAAGTGACCGTCTGCTCACGATACTGGATGAGCAAGGCACCAACGACGATGGCGCATACGGCACGAAAAAGAGAACTATGTACTACCTTCATATTCTACATTTTTATTAATATTCTACATTTCTTTTTAAATTCTTCGACAAAAGTACAAACTATCTTTGATAAATCCAACTTTTTTCGTACTTTTGTGAGCAAAATTGGAATATTATGACAAAATTATATCTAGTAAGACACGGCGAGACTGTGGACAACGCAACAAAAATCTTGCAAGGGCAGACTGGCGGCGAACTGAATGACACTGGTTTTGCACAAGCCGAAGAAGTGGCACGAAAAATGGTAAACGAACACATTGACGTATTCATCGCAAGCGATTTGCATCGAAGCATCCAAACTTGCGAAATCATCGCCAAGCCTCATCACCAAGAAGTCGTCACGACTCCCCTCATCCGAGAGCGTGACTGGGGTGACTTCACAGGCAAGTACATCCCCACCCTTCCCAAAGACCCGAAGGACTGGCCCGACAATATCGAGTCGCTCGAAAAGATGAAATCGCGTGCCCAGAACTTCCTTACTTGGCTCAAGGTCACCTATCCCGACAAGACCATCCTTGCCGTGGGGCATGGCATCATCAACAAGGCTATTCAGAGCGTATACTTCAAGCGTCCCATGAACGAAATCGAGAAAATGGGCAATGCAGAAGTCAGAGTCCTCATCTTGTAAACGACAGTTTCCCTACCAAAAGGACAAACATTTGACATTAAATACTACACAATAAACATTCATACATAACTATGGCAAACAAAATAGCACTTATCACAGGAGCGACAAGCGGCATCGGAGAGGGATGCGCTCGTCGATTTGCGCAGGGCGGCTACGACCTCATCCTCACCGGAAGGAACACAGGCAAACTAGAAACCCTCAAGAAAGAACTGGAAGCCCGGGAAGGCATCAAGGTCTTGGCTCTCGCCTTCGACATACGCAATCGCGAGGCAGCCAAGAAAGCCGTGGACTACATCCCCGAGTCCATGAAAAACATTGATGTGCTCATCAATAACGCAGGACTCGCCCGTGGATTGGAGCCAGAATACGAGGGTGATTTCGAGGACTGGGACCAGATGATCGACACCAACATCAAGGGACTTCTCACAATGACTCGCCTGATTGTACCCAGGATGATCGCCCGCAACCATGGTCATGTCATCAATATCGGAAGTGTGGCAGGCGATGCCGCTTATGCGGGCGGCAATGTCTATTGTGCTACCAAGGCCGCCGTAAAAGCCATCACTGACGGACTTCGCATTGATGTCGCCCATACCAATGTACGCGTCACCAACGTCAAGCCGGGATTGGTGGAGACCAATTTCTCCAACATTCGTTTCCATGGTGACAACGCTCGTGCCGACAATGTGTACAAAGGCATCACACCACTCAACGGCAACGACATCGCCGACGTAGCTTTCTACGCCGCCAGTGCTCCTGAGCATGTACAAATCGCAGAAGTGCTGGTCTTGGCTACCCATCAAGCCAACGGCACAGTCATCCACCGAGATTAGTGAATTATCTTTACAAAAGCTTCTTATACACAAAAATCCCTCACTAGGAAAATCTTTTTTCCTGGCGAGGGATTTTTATAAATTAGGGGTAGTTTTAATTTTTTCCTCGCGAGGAAAAAATCAAAGTGGGTCTAGGCGCTATTTATCTAGCCCCTCGACAAGTCCCGTAACATAGCTGCAAAGTATGGAAATTCCTTTTACATTCTCACCACCCTGCGGGATGATGATGTCGGCATAACGCTTGGTTGGTTCGATGAACTGTTCGTGCATCGGTTTCAGCACCTTGAGGTAACGGTCCACAACCATAGACACGGTACGACCACGGTCGATGGTATCACGCTGGATATTACGGATCAAACGCTCATCCGGGTCGGCATCGACGAAGACTTTCAAGTCCATCAAGTCACGCAGTTTCTTGTTGAGCAACGTCATGATACCCTCGATAATGATGACAGGCTTTGGCTCCACATGGATGGTTTCCTTCTCACGGTTGCATTTCAAGTAACTGTAGGTAGGTTGCTCAATGGCGACACCATTGCGCAAGTCAGCCAACTGCTTATGGAGCAACTTCCAGTCGAAAGCATCCGGATGGTCAAAGTTGATGGCATGGCGTTCCTCGTCGGTCATGCCCGTCGTATCATTATAGTAAGAGTCCAATGGCACCACTGCCACATAGTGAGGAGGCAAAGCCTCAACGATTTTCTTGACTACCGTAGTCTTGCCGGAGCCTGTACCTCCGGCAATGCCTATCACGGTGATTTTATTTTTATCCATTGTTATTTCGATTATTTTTTATTTGTCCTTGTAACTATTTCCTTTACGGAACATCCGTATGTTCTTCCTGTCAGAGCACGGCCTCAAACATTTTCTTGTAATATTCCGCTTTTTTCTCGACAGCCAGTGGATAAGCACGACTGCTGCTAGGCATCCGATAGAGCCGCAGGGTTCTTCCCTCAAACGTAAACTCGGCATAACCACCCATCAGGGGAGTTTCCTTGATGCCGTAATGCTCGGTAAAGATCTTGGTAGCCAACTGCCCGGCCGTCAGCACCGCCTTGCATTCAGGCAGAGCCCTTAGCATTCCGTCCAAGTCGGAAGGCTCCACAATCTGCAGGTCCTTGTCAGAAGCCGTGTTCTTGGTGCGAATCACCTTCATTGCCGTATCAAAGATAGCCACGCCCTTCTCCTGCAAAAACTCCTGGATAGCCTCCAGGCGATATTGCTTGTGCTCCACATCCACGAAATGAAGTTTATCGCCGAAGAAGATGAGCCCGAAGATGCGCCACATATCGTTTTGGAAGTTCGGGTAATACCAAGGCATACACCATCGCTTGGGCGAAGGCGGAAAAGTGCCAAGCATCAAGAGATGCGCATTCGCCGGCAGCCAAGGTTCAAAAGGATGATTCTCTATCTCCATATCACTTCTAGCTCCTAACAAAATTTTACTTCGCCTCCTTGACAAGATACATCACGACAGGTAAGTGGTCGCTGAAACCGTTGAGCCATCTGCCACCCGCCTGGGTACGGAGAGGAGCACCCTTGTACTGGCCATCCTGCTGGATGAGGTAGTCACGGCGGAAGACCTGATGAGCGAAATACTTGAGTGTAGAGAAGTCCTTATGCTTTGGATCCTTGTTGAGCAAGTTAGGCGTAATCACGATTTGGTCGAAGAGATTCCAACTGCCGTTGTAGAACAAGGTGCCCTTGCCTTCCTTTGCCAGGATGTTGTACCATGGATTGTACATATCGTCAGGTCCCACTTGGCTTATCTCAGGCTTAGCCTGCAAGTACTCGCACATGCTCTTGTTGGTAGGGTCGTCGTTCATATCACCCATCACAAACACCTTCATGTCCTTATTGATACGCAAGAGACTGTCCTTGACAGCCTTGGTCTGGCGGGCACCCGACTCACGATAGAAGGAGACCGAGAAACGGCTTGGCCAGTGGCACACGATGACAGCGACATCCTCGCCGCCCAATTCACCACGAACGGTCAAGAAGCCACGAGTATAGAACGTACTGTCCTTCGCCTTCTCCTGCACGTAAGGCACGAGTTTCACATTCTTCACGGCGAAGAGCGCAGGGTTGTAGAGCAATGCACAGTCGATGCCACGGCGGTCAGGTCCCTCGATGTGGCAATACTTCATGCCACGAGCCTTCAAAGGCTCCTGCTGGATGAGTGCGTCGAGCACCTTATGGTTCTCCACTTCCGCCATGCCGATGAATGCACAACCCACCTTCGGCAACTTGTCGGTGCCCATGTCGGCGAGAGCCTTGGCCATGTTGCGAAGCTTGTTGGTATACTTCATGCCATTCCATCCCTTGGCAGGCAAGTACTCATAGTCATTCTTGCCTTCATCATGACAGGTGTCGAAGAGATTCTCCTGGTTGTAGAAACCGACGGCGTAGAGATTGTAACGTTTCTGCCCTTGGGCAACAGCAGCCAAGCTGACTATCAGCAAGGCGGCCAACATAAGAAATTGCTTTTTCATTATTTCTATTTTTACTTTATAATCTCGTAACATAAATTACACCTTAATATATAATAAGGAGCGAAAAATCGCTTTTTGAATGCAAATATCGGCATTTTATTTGAGAAAACCGCATGTTTCATCAAAATTTAATCAAAAAAGCTTTTATTTTTAAAATTTATTTCGTTACTTTGCAAACAATATTAGTAATTAAACTATAAACTATGCAACAAAAGGTAAAATTAGCAATGCTTGCGCTCTGCTACGCTCCGATGTCTTTTGCTCAAAATACAGAGCAAAAAGCGGCATCGAACCTAGACGAGAACGCATTCACATTCACCGAAGCACAGTTGGGCGAGGATGATGACATGTCGCAGAACGTGACCATCCTCAACTCTAACTCTAACGTATACGCATCGGAGGCAGGCTACCTGTTCTCACCCGTGCGTTTCCGTTACCGTGCCTTCAACCAAAAGTACAATGATGTCTACATCAACGGTGCTCCTGTCAACGACATGGAAAGCGGTCAGTTCCGCTTCTCCAACATCGGCGGTCTGAACCGTTTCTCACGCAATGTAGACTTTGCGCTCCCTTTCGAAGGAAACAACTACTCCATGACGGGAATGGCAGGTAGCAACAACTACGATTTCCGTGCAGGAAGCATGCAGGTCGGCCAGTACGCATCCATCGCAGCAGCCAACCGCAACTATACTCTTCGTGGAATGTACACTTATAGTAGTGGTTTCAATGATCGTGGCTGGGCCATCACTGCCGGTCTTACCTATCGTTGGGCCAACCATGGCTACGTAGAGGGTACGTTCTACAATGCCTTGTCTTACTTCTTCGGTGTTCAGAAGAAGTGGAACAACGGTCACTCCTTGAGTTTCTCTACTTGGGGCAACCCTACCGAGCGCTCCACCCAGGGTGCTTCCACCGACGAGGCCTACTGGCTCGCCAACGACTATTACTACAACCCATACTGGGGTTATCAGAATGGTCACAAGCGCAACTCTCGCGTAGTCAACGACTTCGCTCCATCCGCCATCGCCACATGGGACTGGGACATCAACAACAAGATGAAGCTCACCACCTCCGTGTTCGGCAAGTACTCGATGTACAAGAGCACCAAGTTGAACTACAACAATGCCGAGAACCCACAACCAGACTACTGGAAGAACATGCCATCCAGTTACTACGATGTATGGAATCCAGCCTCTGTCAACAACAACGCAGACACTTGGCAAAGTTGGCAAAACTCATACAATTTTTGGACAGCTAGCAAGGCAAACCGCCAAATCAACTGGGATCGTCTCTACTATGCCAACAAGCAAACTGCCATGAATGGTAATGACTTGGCTTATTATATCCAAGCTAAGCACATCGACAACATGACCTTCAACTTGTCATCCACCTTGACTTCCAAGGTGACCAAGAACTCAACCTTAGTGAGCGGTTTCAACATTGGCAGCAACAGTGCCCGCCACTACCAAACTTTGGATGATATGCTGGGCGGAACTACCTTCCACAACATCAACACATACGCATTGGGCAAATACCCTATGTCAGACCCTCGTGTACAATACGATATCAACTCAGCAGGTCCTAACAACATGGGCAAGTTGATCTATGAAGGCGACAAGTTCGGCTACGACTATAAGCTGGAAGTACTCAAAGGCTTACTTTGGACATCTTACACATCCGAAATGGGGCGTTTCCAGACCATGTTTAGCGCCAAGTTAGGACAAACCAACATGCGCCGTCATGGTTATATGCGCAATGGTATGGCACCGGAGAACTCTTATGGCAACAGCGGCATTGCTCGCTTTGGCGAAGGTGGTGCCAAGGGTAGTATCAGCTTTGACGCAGGTCGTGGTCATGTGTTCAAAATTGGAGTAGGTTACGAGTGGCAGCCACCTAAGGCAAACACAGCCTTCGTATCTCCTGAAATTCAGAATGACTTCGTGAGAAACTTGCATGATGAACACATCTTCAGCAGCGAGTTTGCTTACCAATATCAAAACTCATGGATGCATGCCAATTTGAGTGGTTACTACAGCCGTCTCGACCATGTAACAGAATGGCAGAATTTCTATAGCGACTATGACAACTCATTTGTTTCCTTCAGCATGCCAGGCATGGAGAAGGAATACTATGGTGTAGAGCTGGGTCTAGACTTTAAGCTCACCTCTTTCCTCAACTTCAAGGCTATCGGTACTCTCAGTGACAACAAAATTCTCAAGAATATCGAGACTACTCGTTCTGAGTCAACCACAGGCGACTTGAACACAGAAATGACATATATAAAAGGTATGCGCGAGAGCGGAACACCTCTCACTGTGGGCAGTCTTGGCTTGAGTTTCCACCAGAGCGGTTGGTTCATTGACCTCAATGCCAATTACTACGATCGCATCTACTTGTCATACGCGCCTATCTACCGTACCCAATCGGAATTATCTCGCCTCAACGCCTTCGACAATGACATGAACGTATTGCCAGGTTACACAGACCAGGCTAAAGGACATGGTGGTTGGATGGTAGACGGAAGCATCGGCAAGAGCGTACGTTTGAAGCATGGTAGTCTGAATTTCAACTTGATGGTAACTAACATATTGAACAACCAGAAGATTGTGTCTGGCGGTTATGAGCAGAGCCGTAGCGACTTCTCTGGAAGTGGCGATAGCAGTAAGGAGCGTGTATACAAGTTCTCCAAGAACCCTAAGAAGTATTATGTATTTGGAACCAACGGCATGTTCCAGGTTTCTTACAGATTCTAAAAAAGAAAGATATGAAAAAATTACAATTCATAGCAATGGCTTTTGCTGGTTTACTTTTTGCCTCTTGCATGGGCGATGGATATGCAGAACCTGACAACCTAGGAAGTACCATCGGCAACCAAGAGATTACAGAGGGCAACGTCATCACCATTGCACAATTGAAGGAAGACTACAACAGTCTTATCTCCAATCGTAAATATGCACAAATCGACAAGGATATCCAAATTAAGGGCATCATCACAGGCAATGACTTGGGTGGAAACCTTTACAACGAGGTTTGCCTCCAGGACGAAACCGGCGGTATCTTAGTTTGCATCAACAAGGGTGCTCTTTATGGCGAGTTGCCTGTTGGTCAGCAAATACTTATCAATCTCAAGGGTCTTTACATTGGTGGCTATGGTTCCCAAGCAGAATTGGGTGGTGTCTACACCAACAGCACGACTGGCGCTCAATCCATTGGTAAGGTAGACCGATACGAGTGGAACAAGCACTTTAAGATTATCGGTCAGGCAGACCCAGAAAAGGCTGAAAGCATGGTCGAGGTATTTGATAAGTCAAAAATTAAGGATGCTAATTATCTCAAGTCTTGCGCAGGTAAGTTGATGAAAATCGAGAAAGTGAAATTCAGCCAAGCTGATGGCAAGGTTGTCTATGCCTTAGACGCAGACAAGGACAAGGCAAACTGCGTCAACCGCAACTTGTTTGATGTAGAAGGTAACCAAGCTATCAGTTCTTCAAACATGTTGGTTCGCACTTCTGCATACGCCAAGTTTGCCAATGCGACCTTGCCTACTGACCCTGTAGATATTACAGGTATCTTCACACGTTACAACAACGTATGGCAGATCTTGATTCGCACCCAAGACGATGTACAGAAGGCTGTGTTGTCTGTTTTCAACGAGTCATTCAGCGAAAGCCAAGGAGACTTCAAAATTGACAATATCGCTTTGGGAGACGGAACGAGCTATGTTTGGAAATGGGCTAGCGCCAACTATGGAATGAAAGCTACAGCTTATGTCAACAAAGTAAACATTCCTTGTACCTCTCGTCTCTATTCTCCAGCTATCGACCTGAGTGGTTCATCGAAGGCAACCTTAACATTTGACCAAGCCATCAACTTCTATAGTGATGTAAAAGCAGAATGCAAGGTTCAAGTTTCTACTGACGGAAAGAACTGGGAAGACTTAAATATTAAAGGTTATCCAGAAAAAGCTGGTTGGGATTTTGTTTCCGCTTCCGCAGACCTAACCAAATACTGTGGCAAGAAGACCGTTTACATTGGCTTCTTATACACAAGCACTTCTGACTCAGCCCCAACTTGGGAAATCAAGAACATAACCATCAAGTAACCTATTATATAATTTTAGAAGAAGAAAAATATGAAAAAGTTAATATATTCCTTGTTAGTTTTGGCTATGACAGCCTTTACTTTCAGCAGTTGCGAGGATGTGCCAGCTCCATACGACACACCTAACCAACCAGAGACTCCTGGAGTCGACCCTAACGCCAAGGGTTCAGAAACAAACCCTTACACCGTAACAGAAGCTATTGCTTTGATACAGGCCGGTACAGCGCCTACCACTGAGGTTTGCGTAAAAGGTACCATTACTGCCGTAACTTATTATAATGCCACCTACCATAGCCTCTCTTATAACATTGCAGACACGGGATCCTCAGAAGTTCTTGAAGTTTATTCAGGAAAAGGTTTGAATGGTGCAGACTTTTCTGCCAAGACGGATTTGACCGCTGGACAAGTGGTCGTTGTCAAAGGTAAGATCAAAGCTTTCACCAAGAGCGATGGTACTGTTGTTAACGAGATTGACCAAAGCAGCACCATTATCTCTATTGAGGGTGGTGGTCAAACTCCAGATATTCCATCAGAAGGCTACATCAACGAAACATTTGCTTCTGACTTCGGTTCATTCACACTCAAGAATGTAAAGGGTACACCTTGGGTTATTGATAGCTATGGCTATGCAAAGGCTACGGGTTACGATAACGCTTCCAGAGCAACAACTCCATCAGAAAGTTACATCGTATCTAAGGCTATCGATTTGTCTGCATCAACAGGTGCAACATTGAACTTCTCTTATGTTTTACGCTATGTAACCAAGGATAAGAATCCTATAGAAGGTGTTAAGAACCAAGTTCTTATTACCGACAACTACACAGGTGACCCTACAACCACAAAGTGGACTGACATCACTGGTAGCCTAACCGAAGGTACAGATTGGAAGACATGGCAAACATACAGCCATGATCTCTCTGCTTATAAAGGCAAGAAGAATGTAGTCATTGCACTCCATTATGCCTGCGAAGCTTCTTCTGGAACATGGGAAGTGAAGGAACTTACAGTAAAAGAAGGCAAAGGCTCTTCTGAAAATCCAAGCACACCAGATACTCCTGGTACAAGCGAAGGAATCTCTATAAATGACCTCACTGTCACTTTGACTAACAGTAAAGCAACCGCAGGGGAGAGCATTAAGATTGAAGATATCAGTACATTAAGCCCTGATGCCAACCCTGAAAAGCTCACTTTGTCTGATGGTACAGTACTTACATTCGAAAAAGCAAGCGGCACAAATGCACCGGCTTATAATTCTAAGGCTAACGAGCTACGCCTCTATGCCAACAACAAGCTGATTGTAAAAGGTAGCAAAAAAATTGCTAAGATTATTTTTACATGTTCTTATGATAGCAACAAAAAATGGAATGCTGTAGGCAATGAGACAGCCACGGTTACATTCTCAGATAATACAGTCACCTATAATAACAGCTTTAGCGGAACAGGTGGCGGCGTTCAGCTTCGCATTAAGAGTTTAGAAATTGTTTATGCTAAGTAATCCATAGCATCAAGCAAGACATAATTTATTTCCCCATTGCCCATTAAAGCAATGGGGATTTTTATGTCCATTTCTCGGGGAATAAATATAAAAAACTCCCCAAAACATTTGGAAGTATAGAAATAAAAGCGTACCTTTGCGTCGAAAACTATAATATTCACAAAATTAGAAGAATTATGGCAACACCTATCAGAATTATTCCCACCCTTCATGGAGAGGAAGCAAGAAAGTTCATTGAACGAGCAGAATGGGTAGAAGCTCACCCAGGACAAACCAAAGTCAGTAAAAAAGACATTGAGTTAACCAAGAAGTTTTTACAAGAAATGAATTTGGCATGACATATAGCGAACTATTAGGCATGTGCGAAATAAGTTCCGTCACTGCAGAGAAACTCGCTATGTGCGAGCCATTTACATGTGAAAATCAAGATCTTGACGACTTCTTTGCCAACGATTCCGTGTTATATGCTCAACATCTACTCGGAAAGACCTACTTGTTTAGTTTAAGAAATAATCCCGACATAATAGTCGCAGCATTCACATTATCCAATGATAGTATAAGATTGACAAACAAACTCAATGAAGAATCCAAAAACATGTTTCTTCAAGAAACAGATCTACAGGGAAAACATTTGCGTCGATTCCCAGCCGTACTTCTCGGAAGATTAGCCACCAACAAGAACTTTGCTGGTAAAGGAATAGGCTCTGCAGTGATGGACTTTATCAAAACTTGGTTTTTAATAGGAAATAAAACTGGATGTCGCTTCATTATTGTTGACGCTTACAACAACGAAGCAACTTTGCATTATTATCTGAAAAACGGATTTAAATTTTTGGTAGATGACGAACGCTTAGAAGCTAAATACATGGGAATAGGGGTCGGCAGATTACCACTAAATACACGCCTCATGTATTTTGATTTGCTTGATTTAGCGGTATAACTTTTAGAATAAACCTCCAAGAAGACTATACTTTTCATATATTTAAGCAAAAACATACCAAAAGATTTGCAAGAATCAGAAAAAAGTCGTAACTTTGCACCCGTTTAAGTCAAAAGGCTATAGTGGGCATGCCCCGAAGAGGGACACGAATGATGCCAATGATAATAAGCATCCCCACAACGTCTATATTTAATAACCCAATAAAAAGTAAAAAACAAAATGAAAAAAGGTATTCATCCAGAGAACTATCGTCCTGTAGTATTCAAGGATATGTCTAACGGTGACATGTTCCTCTCTAAGTCAACATGCAAGACAACTGAGACTGTTGAATTCGAGGGCGAGACTTACCCAGTAGTAAAGATTGAAATCTCTAGCACCTCTCACCCATTCTATACAGGTAAGAGCAAGCTTGTTGATACAGCAGGTCGTGTTGACCGCTTCATGAACCGTTACGGTAAGTTGAAGAAGTAATATACCTTTTCATCATAAAGGATATATTATTATCGCAAGATAGGAAAGTGCGTTCTAGCGTAGTTGCATATACGCTGGTACGCACTTTTTTCGGTTTGCCCCCTATATGAATAACCCGGTTTAAATTATATATTTGACTTGTATGAAACAAATTAAGATTCATCTTTTTGCTCTCCTAGCCATCATAGCCTTGGGTAGCTGTAGCAGTGATAATGACGACAACAGTAGCGGCCAGCATAACTCCAATGCAAATGCAAATGTTGTAACCGTAGGCATACCACAAGAAGTGACTCGCCTAGAGTTCCCGAAGGTTAAGGGGGGCGCTAGCACCATCATTGTACACAAAACTGATGCCTATGGTGTCAACTTCTGCACAGAGTTTGATACGAAGCTAAAATCACAACGCTGGAGTTGCTACGCTGTTTACAAGAGCAACAACATAAAAGGTTGGAACAGGAACAACTGGAAAAACGGTACATCTTGGAATGGACAATTCTGGCATGGAGACCCTTTTCAAACAGACCCTGCCATCAGTATAGATTGTCAACCTAGCACAAGGGAATTTGGCGCAAGCAGCATGCCAAGCCAAGGTATCACTTACTTTCAAAGAGGCCATATTGTGGCATCAGAAGACAGAATTTGCAATCAAGATGTTAATGGGCAGACGTTCTATATGACCAATATGCAACCACAACGTGGTGAGTTCAACACAGGCATTTGGGAAACCATGGAAGAAAAAATCAGAAGTTTTTTATCTATCAATATGAGTACTCAAGCAAGTCATGCCAACGATACCATGTACGTCTGCAAAGGCGGTACTATCGACAAGGCTGATCAAATTCTCGGATACACCACTAACCACTTTATTGTCCCAAAGTATTTCTTTGCAGCCGTTCTCATCAAGAATAATTCTGGCTATAAAGCCATCGGATTTTGGTTTGAGCATAAAGCGTATGCTTCAACCGAAAAATTAAGTGCCCATGTAGTGAATATCGACAAACTCGAAGAATTGACAGGCATAGATTTTTTCTGCAATCTTCCTGATGACATCGAAAACAAGGTTGAAAGCACGAACATTACGCCGTCCTATCTTCAAACTCTTTGGAATATCACAAACTAAATTTCCAAAAGACAAAAGACAAAATAAAAGCTCGCAAAGACAAACTGCTGTCTTGCGAGCTTTTGTATTTATTTCTATTTTATCTTCTTTATCTTCTATTATTGAATTGCGAGGTTGTACCCTTGATAGGGTTCAAGTGGGCAGCATTGCCAAATGACTTACCAGAGTTGACAGCATCTGCGCTACGAGTTGCAGACTTGGCATTGTTGGTATCGTTTGTACGATCAAAATCAATGTAGATGACATCGCCCTTGACAGAGCCAGTACCTATCATATACCCAAAGAAGGTATCATTGTTCTTGCCCTCCTCTGCTCCGAGATGGAAACCTGCCTGAGACGAACCATAATCCATCACAAAGGTGGCGCCGCTCTTCTTGTACTTGATGTAGATATCACCATTCGTCTCAATATACCAAGAGAAGTCGAGTGTCTGACTCTGGTCTTCGAGGATATTACCTTGAGAATCCAACTGATAATCCGTCTCGACACCCTGTCCGCTGTAAGAACAAGAGTTGCTGTTATATTGGAAGAACTTCATGACTGAATAATACGTGTCCGTAGTACGAGACTGACCATCGTCATTGATGTAAGAATAATCCATTCGGCCAGCCCATTCACCACAGAGCACCTGAGCCATCTGAGCGCGACTATCTTGACTGCCATTATTGCCACCTTGGTTCCAATAATTGTTGTTCCATCCCCAGTCTCCGTAGTCATCACACCATCCGTATGGGTCATGCCAATCGTCATCCCAAGGATCATCATCGCAACTAGTGAAAGCAAAAGCCATCGTTGCCATGGCAACCATAGCCATCATTATTGTTCTAAACTTTTTCATATCTTCTAGACTTTAAATTAGTAATTCTTTTGAAAACTGGTGCAAAGATAAGCCTATTTTTAATACCAGCAAAGGAAAATATGGAAAAAATAAGGGAGAAATCCCTACTCTTGGATGGATTTTCCCTAAAACAATTTGGAAGTTACATGATTTTTGCGTAACTTTGTCAGCAAAACAGATGAAAATAATGACAAAAAGATACTTATCTACCCTTATATTAGGGCTGCTAAGCTTGTTCAGCTTCAGCGTGCCTTATTGCGACATCCGCAAGTTTTCCATTCTTGACGGACTCGCAGCCAACACAATTTCCGACCTATGCCAAGGCGCAGACAACATGATGTGGTTTGCCACCCTCAATGGTCTGTCGTATTACGACGGTTATACCTTCCACACTTTTCGGGACAGCCCGGGGCAAACCGACATTCTGACCACCAACCGCATTCAGAGCATCTATCCATGTTCCAACTACGACCTGTGGTGCGTCACTTACGACCGACATCTCTATGTGTATGACACTCGCATGTGCATGTTTGCCAACATCGACAAGAAAATCAACGAGAAATTCAACATCCAACTCTTTGTAGACAAGCTATATGTCCTTCCAACTCAGGCAACTTGGATCACCTCTCTTGACCAACATTATGCCATCCGTATCAACAAGAAGGAATTCTCAGACAACAACCCTATTATTGTCCGTGCCAGCAAGAATGGCATGCCGAGTGGACGCATCTGGTTTATCACATCCGACAAGAAAGGACGTGAATGGATTCTTACAGACAAAGGGGCTTTCATCTATAACGACAACTTCAGAACCAACATTCCATTCAAGTGGTTTCGACAGGTGGGCAACACCATCTACCTAGCCACAACAGATGGAAGACTCGCCGTATTCGATGAGGCAAGAAACCACCTCTCCATGATACCACTCCCAGCCGGAGTCACCCGCATCAACGAGTTGAAAAACACAGGTTTTCAACTTCTGATTGCCACCAACATAGGTGTGATTGTCTACAATCCTCGCACATTCAAATCAGAGGTGGTCAGCGTACAGAACCCTAACCAACCTGTAGCCGAAGTCAAGAAAATCTATGTCGATGTAACTCAAAACAACATTTGGGCATTCACCGACGGCATGGGCGTAACGGTCATCAACCCAAACACCTTGGAAAAAAAATGGCTTTTCGCCGACCAAGCCAACCCTGCCGACCGAACCGTGAGCGACAAGTATTTCATCATGGAAGACGAGCATGGTACCCTGTGGACTATACCTAACGGGGGAACATTCAGCTATTACGACCGCCAGAAAAAAGAATTGGTACCTTATCTTCTGAGGAGCAACTCCTCCGCCAATGCGCACATCCCAAAGATTACGAAGTTCGTCATCTCTGACCAGAGCATCCTTTGGGTAACGGGCATTCATGACCTTACCCAAATCAACTTCAAGAATCATGAGTATACGCTCAGCCAACTGGAGGGCAACGAGGCGGAAATTCGTGCCCTGGCACTCGACCACAACCATAACTATTGGGATGGTTTCTACGAAGGATATATCAAAATCAGCGACGAATGTCATAACAAGATAGGCTACTTAGCTCCAACAGGCGGAATAGTCCCTACCCCTGTGGCTTTCAGTCAATCAGGCATTTACGCACTCTACGAGGATACGCAGGAACGCATGTGGATAGGCACCAAGGCCGATGGACTCTATCTCCTGCAAAAGGGTCAAGTCACTCATTTTGTCCATGACCCCAAGAATCCTTATTCACTTCCTTGCAACAGCATCTATGATATCGTAAGCGATCGTCAAGGCAGAACCTGGATAGCCACTTACGGAGGCGGGTTGGCCGTTGCCGAAGAAAGGGAGGGCGGCATACACTTTCACTCATGTCAAAATGGACTGAGTTGGCCAAAGGGGAACTTATACCAAAAGGCACGAAGAATCACTTGCACCAGCAAGGGAATCATCCTTGTCGGAACGACCGACGGATTGGTTACTTTCTCCGACGAATTCCAAGATTTTTCCAAGATTCGCTTTTACAAGTCGAGCCACATCACAGGCGACACGACCTCCATCATGGCCAACGATGTCAACTACACGTTGGTCAAGAACAACGGAAACACCTATATTTCTTCTCTAGGAGGAACATTGGCTGTCACGACCAGCAAGAGTCTTCTACAAGACCATGTGAAAGTACAGGTTCTCAGAGACATCAACCTTGATGAGGGCATCGTGCAGAGCATGATTGAAGACAACGCCGGCAACATCTGGATTGTCAGAGAGTCAAGTATCGACAAATACAATCCGAAGACCAAGGAAATGGATGTGTTTGGTCCGAACGACTTTGACTACAACATGACATTCACCGAATGCCGACCGATCCATGACCCTGCCACCGACTATATCACCCTTGGCACACCGATGGGTAGTATCACTTTCAATCCGAAGACCCTGAAGAAGACTACCTACCAGCCGAAGATTCTGTTTACAAATCTTCACTACAACGGAGAGAGCGGTATCATCCCTATCCTGCACCGCAAGGAGATAGTCATCCCATCCAACAAGCGTAACTTGACTATCAGCTTTGCCGCACTCGACTACACCCGAAAATACCAGTGCTACTATGCCTATCGCCTAGAAGGAAAGACACCCAAGGGAGTGTGGATTCCACTGGGAAGCCAGAACTTGATTGGCTTCAACCACATTTCGCATGGCAGCTATATATTAAAGGTGAAAGCCACCAATACGCACGGAATCTGGGGAAGCTATATCGCAGAACTCCCAATTGAAATCGAGCCTACTTTCTGGGAAAGTGTATGGGGCAACCTCTTGCTCTTCTTGTTGATTATCTCGGCCATCGGCTATTCCTTCTACCTATATAATATGAGACAGAAGCAAAAGTTGAATCACGAGATGAGCGTCATGAAGAACGAGTTCTTCAGCACAGCATCCCACAAGTTGCGTACGCCTCTATCTCTCATCGGAGGTCCAGTAACCGAAGTGCTAAACCGGGAGCCGAACTTGTCTACCGAGGCTAAAAGTCTGCTTAACATCGTGCAAAGGAACGCCCGAGAAATGCTCGACATGCTGAACGAAATTCTGCGCTTTGACAACAGCAACAATTTCTTCATCAACAAAGACTCGGACGAAATATTCTCGTCGCTCAACACCTCCGAAGAAATCGAGGACAGCAATGCCAAGGCTTTCATCAAGGACATCACCCAGGAATCGGCGGAAGAATTTGAGAAAGGCGACAAGGACATCACCATCCTCATCGTGGAAGATAACGCCGACTTGCGCACCTTCCTCGACAACATCCTAAGCCAAGAATACAACGTGTTCCTGGCAGAGAACGGAAAGAGAGGATTGGAAATGACCCGCAAGTTTGTGCCAGACTTCATATTGACGGATGTCACCATGCCAGTGATGGACGGCATCACCATGGTACATTACATCAAACAAGACAGCAACATCGCCCATATCCCTATCATCATCTTGTCGGCAAAAGCCAGCGTGGAAGACCAGTTGAAGGGATTCGAAGAAGGCATAGACGGATACATCACCAAGCCATTCTCTGCCACCTACTTGAAGGGACGCATCGAGGCGGTAATCAACCATCACAAGACACTACAGTTGGAGATGCTGAAACAAATTCAACCTAACGCCACCCAGGAAGATTTAGACCAAGTCTATCCGAAGGAAAAGGAAGCAGAAAAGATGGTGGCAGGTAACTCAACCATCAGCATGCAGGACGAGACCATCAGGAAGGCGAGCAAGTTTATCATAGACAACATCTCCGATCCAGACATGAAAATCGACGACATTGCCGTAGCTATGGGAATGAGTCGCAGTGTGCTCTATGGAAAGATCAAGAATGCGGTGGGTATGACTCCTATTGACTTCGTTCGCCATATACGTATCATGAAGGCAATCGAAATGCTCAAGAATACGGACGACACGCTGACCAGCATTGCTTTCGCCGTTGGTTTTAGTGATCCGAAGTATTTTTCAAAGGTATTTAAGAAAGAAATGGGCGTTATCCCAAGCGATTATCGTGAGAAAAATAAATAAAAACAGTTTTTCCCACCTAAAAAATCTAAAACTAACACCTTTCTTTCACAGAATTGTCATATCTTTGCATCAGTTCTTAGAAAAGTTAAATGATAAATTAACAGAAACTACTTTTTGATTAGAGTATTGCCAAAGGGTAGTTTCAAAACAGTCCGGGGTTTGTGAAAATCTCGGACTGTTTTTTGTCTATACAATTCCCATATTCTTGCTCCACGTCTTACGAGACACCCCCTTAAGGTTTGCTATTTTAAGAATTTTAGAAAAATTATCAGTCTTAATTAATTCGTCTGAAAGAAAAGTAGTATCTTTGCACAAGAAAATGAAGAAAAGAAGAAAACAAAACAAAAATAGGAACAACAAAAAATGAGAACTGTTTACGAATTCTCTGTCAAGGACAGAAAGGGAAAGGATGTTTCCCTCAAAGAGTATGCTAACGAGGTATTGCTCATCGTCAACACAGCCACCAAGTGTGGTTTTACTCCACAGTATGAGGAACTGGAGAAGCTTTATGAAACTTATCATTCACAAGGTTTTGAAGTGCTCGACTTCCCTTGCAATCAGTTTGGACAACAAGCTCCAGGCACAGACGAAAGTATTCACCAGTTCTGTAAACTCACATACGGTACAGAATTTTCTCGATACAAGAAAGTCAAGGTCAACGGCGACGATGCCTCACCTCTATTCAAGTTCTTGGAGGAATCCAAAGGATTCGCAGGCTGGGATGAATCTCATCCCCTCTATCCTGTACTCGACAAGATGCTGAGCGAAGCTGACCCTAACTATAAGGAAAGTTCTGACATCAAATGGAACTTCACCAAGTTCTTGATCAACAAAAAAGGACAAGTAGTCGCTCGCTTCGAGCCAACTGCTAGTTTCGATGTCATTGCCAAACAAATCGAAGAACTCTTGAAAATGTAATCCGTTTTCCAAAAATGGCAACACAGCTCATTCATGGAAAGCAATAGATAATAACAAAAAAGAGGGTGTGTCATAA
>DHMR01000015.1:3430-16393 GCA_002405875.1 bacterium UBA4637 | reverse complement strand
TCATTGGCATGGTAGGCGAAGTTTACAACCATACTGTCTTTCATGTCAGCCAGTACTCCTATGAGATTCTTCCTGCTTGCATCATCCAAAACGCTCGCTACTTGGTATCTGGCGGCATTTTTGTTCAATTCTGAAGGGATGCTCTCAAATAGTTTGGCTGCTCTTCCTGTCTTGTCGATTTTTCTGAAGTCATCAAGATAAAGTTCAATGATTTCTCGTTTTACTTTGTCTGTCTTGCTCAGATTGTTGGTATTCAAATATTCGTTTACTGCTTGGGGCATTCCACCAACGAGCATATATAGCCGGAGGTTGCGCATGGCTTCCCTATGTGCTGCTCCTAATTGAATTTTAGCATCAAAGAATTGTTTGAGGAGCGGTAATGTGGCAGTATCGCCCATTGCCCATCTGAACTCTTCGTAATCCATGGGATAAAGTTCTAAACGTGTCTCTTCGCTGGGAATGACTATGTTCTCTATATTTTTTTTGATACTGATAAGGGAACCTGTCTCAATGTAGTCATATCTTCCATCAGCAACTAAGTATTTGATGGCTTGTCGGGCTTGGGGGCACATTTGCACTTCGTCAAAGATGATGGAAGATTTACGTGTTTCCAATACCGTCTGGTAAATGGACTGGAGGCGCAAGAAAATATAATTCAAATCCATAAGGTTGTCGAATAGCTGCTTTATTTCTTTAGATGCTTGTGCAAAGTCTATAAGAATATAGCTCTTGTATTCGTTTTCGGCAAAAGATTTGGCGATTGTTGATTTGCCGACACGGCGTGCACCTTTGAGCAAGAGGGCTGTACTGCCATTTCTTTCTTGCTTCCATTCTAGCATTTTTTCGTAGATTTTTCTTTTGAAGATTCTTTTTTGCATAACTTATTGGTTTTGTGTGCAAAAATACGAAATAATTCCAAATCCCCCAAATGTTTTTGCTCGAAATGTTCCAAATCCCCCAAATGTTTTTGCTCGAAACATTCCAAATCCCCCAAATTTGTTGAATAATGCTTTCTATAAATCTCTTCTTTTTCTTATACCTAATCATTTGTCGGCTTTTCTCTGCATTTCTTATCCAAGAAAAAGTCAAACACACTCATAATAATGTGGCAGACAAGCCGCCACCATCGGCTAATATTTCTTGTTCCATGTTTTTTGTCGCTATTTTGCGCCAAATAGATTAAAAAGTATGCTTTGCGCAAAATAGTGGCTGGCTACTGCTTCTTTTTACGATGAAATTCGTATTTTTGCAGAAAAATTCGTAAGTAATGAAAATCATAGAAAGTTACATCGTAGGAAAGAAAAGTCAAGAGACTTGTGAGGATGGAATCGTCATCACAGATGATTTCGTGGCTGTGATTGATGGCAGCACCAGCAAGACACCTACGCATCTCGCTCCCGATATGAGGAATGGGCGGTATGCCATGGTACTCATTTCTGAATTTATCCAAAATGAACTAAAGGCTGAGGCTTCGGTGGATGACTTCTGTCAGGGAGTGACGGCCTATCTATATAATAAGGTGTATTGTCCATTAGGAGTGGAAGAGAAGTTAAGCACCCATCCCGAGGAACGACTGACGGCTTCTGCCATCATCTATAGTCGGACAAGGCAGGAAGTGTGGATGGTAGGTGATTGCCAAGCCATCGTCTGTGGTAAGCTCTATGAGAATGGAAAGCCTTACGAGCAAGAAATCGCCGAGAAGCGAGTGGCTCTCATCAAGCAAGGGATGCCGCCAATCGAGGCTCGTCAGGCGATCGTTCCACAACTGGTACAGGCGATGCTCGATGGACAGAATAAAACTTATGCCGTCATCGATGGATTCCCGATTGATCGGGAAGGTGTGAAGGTCGTGCCTTGTGATGGTGGCGAAGTCGTCTTGGCTAGTGATGGTTACCCCTTTCTAAAGCCTACTTTGGCGGAAAGTGAGTCTGTATTAAGAGACCAACTAGCCCATGACCCTCAAAACATCCAAACTTTTATTGCCACCAAAGGCTTGGTCGAAGGCTATCAAAGTTTCGATGACAGGACGTATGTTCGTTTTCTTCCACATGCAGAAGTCTTTCCTTCCACCACATGCGGAAGCCTTTGAGTCTAGATAAAGTTTTAGTACCAAGTCTTTGTATATATATCCCAAGCCTTAGGATATAAGTACCAAGCCTTAGGATACATATCCCAAGCCTGTGTACTACCCAATCTTGTGGGGGTATAAAAAAGCCCTATGGCGCAAATGCGGCATAGGGTCTTTTTGCTAATTTTTCTGTAATAGTATTTCTTTTATCCTACCTGGCTACCTGGCTTTACCTTGCCGAGGAGAGAGGTGACGTTGAGGCTACCATCGAAGTTGACAGCAGAGAGAATCATACCCTGGCTCTCGATGCCCATCATCTTGCGAGGGGCAAAGTTAGCTACGAATAGTACGTCCTTGCCGATGAGCTGTTCTGGCTCATAGTAAGCGGCGATACCTGAGCAGATGGTGCGCTCGATGCCTGTGCCATCATCGATGGTGAACTTCAAGAGTTTCTTCGATTTTTTTACCTTTTCACAGTTCAAGATATGACCTACACGGATGTCGAGCTTCTCGAAATCGTCGAAGCTGCACTCTGGCTTGATAGGCTCTGGCTTGTAATTTGCCTCTTCGTTAGCCTTCTTTTCATCGGCAAGCTTCTTGAGCTGCTTCTCAATAACATCATCCTCGATCTTCTCGAAGAGCAACTCTGGCTCGTTGAGCTGTGTGCCTGCCTTGAGAAGGTCGGTGCTGCCGAGCTGGCTCCACTCGAAGTTAGGCATGTTGATCATCTTGCGCAGCTTCTCTGAAGAGAATGGCAAGAATGGCTCGAAGGCGATGGCGAGGTTGGCAACCAACTGGAGGGAGATGTTCAAGATGGTCTCCACACGCTTAGGGTCGGTCTTCCAAACCTTCCAAGGCTCGCATTCGGTGATATACTTGTTGCCGATACGTGCCAAGTTCATGGCTTCCTTCTGAGCTTCACGGAACTTGAATACATCGAGGTTCTGTTCCAAAGCCTGCTTTACGTCCTTGAATTCTTCGATGGTCTTCTTATCTACCTCCTGCAACTCTCCACAAGCTGGAACCACACCGCCCCAATACTTCTTGGTGAGCTGGAGGGCACGGTTTACGAAGTTACCATAGATGGCAACGAGCTCGGAATTGTTACGCTCTTGGAAATCTTTCCATGTGAAGTTGTTGTCCTTGGTCTCTGGAGCGTTGGCTGTCAATACGTAGCGCAATACATCCTGCTTGCCTGGGAGGTCAACGAGATACTCGTGCAACCATACAGCCCAGTTGCGAGAGGTGGAAATCTTGTCATCCTCCAAGTTCAAGAACTCGTTGGCTGGTACGTTGTCAGGCAAGATATAGCCGCCGTGAGCCTTGAGCATGGTAGGGAAGATGATGCAGTGGAACACGATGTTGTCCTTGCCGATGAAGTGGATGAGGCGTGTCTCTGGGTCCTGCCACCATTTCTGCCAAGTACCCCACTTCTCTGGGTGAGCGTCGCAAAGTTCCTTGGTGTTGGAGATGTATCCGATAGGAGCGTCGAACCACACGTAGAGCACCTTTCCCTCAGCACCCTCTACTGGCACAGGAATACCCCAGTCCAAGTCGCGGGTCATCGCACGTGGCTGCAAGTCCATGTCGAGCCAGCTCTTGCACTGGCCATATACGTTAGGACGCCATTCCTTGTGGTCTTCGAGAATCCACTTCTTCAACCAGTCCTGGTACTTGCCCAATGGGAGATACCAGTTCTTGGTTGGCTTCTTCACGAGACCATGGCCAGGGTTGTTCTTGTTGGTAGGGTTGATAAGTTCGTCTGGCGAAAGGGTGGCGCCACATTTCTCGCACTGGTCGCCGTAAGCACCTTCTGCACCACAGCGAGGACAAGTACCCACGATGTTGCGGTCGGTGAGAAACTCGCCTGTCACCTCGTCACAGAATTGCTCTTCTACCTTTTCCTCCAAAACACCCTTGTCGTAGAGCGTGCGGAAGAAGTCGGAAGCAAACTTATTGTGAACATCAGAAGTAGTACGGCTGTAAATATCAAAGGAGATACCGAAGTCCTCAAACGATTTCTTGATGAGGTTGTGATAGCGATCTACCACCTCCTGTACTGTGATGCCTTCCTTTTTGGCACGGATAGTAACAGGCACACCGTGCTCGTCGCTACCGCCGATGAAGACAACGTCTTGCTTCTTGAGGCGGAGATAGCGCACGTAAATATCGGCTGGCACATAGACACCTGCCAAGTGACCGATATGCACACCACCATTGGCATAAGGCAAAGCTGCCGTCACAGTGGTACGTTTAAATTTCTTTTCTTCCATATTAGCTAATATATTTTTTGTTATTTGGCTGCAAAATTACAAAAAATGTTGGAAACTAGGAAGTTTTCCGATGCTTTTCTTAATTGAACTTACGTACTAGGAGGTGTAACTACGGAATACCATGGAGAATTGGGAGATACTTTTGCTGAAAAATAGAAGAAAAGCATATTTTTAGAGCTGGGATTTGGAAGATGAACTTTTTATTCTTATTTTTGTGGAGAATTATTTATTAATCTAAAGAAATGACGTATGGATACAAAGAACGTTTTTAAAGTATTAAGCTTAATAATGTTGGTATTGTTGGTTTCGTGTGGTGGAAAAAACTACGATACCGATGCTTGGACAAATGACGCTATCAAGCATGCTGATGTCTCGGTGGAACAAGAAGAGCACGAAATGCTTGGCAAGTTACCTTACTATGCAGCATGTAACAAGGTCGCTAACGATACACTAAAGAAAATAATCGAGGGTGCTTATTCGGAACTATCCAAGGACTTGCAAAATGATACCGAGGAAAAACGCACGGAAATGTTGCAGCAGTTTGCCGAGGCTGCTGATTCTGCGGTTGCACATGTTAACCAGCATTACGAGTCGTTGTCTGCTTCGGAACAAAAGGCTCTGATAGGAAAGAGTGTGAAGGCTGCTTCTGATGCCAATGTCTTTGATAGTAGTATGACAAAGGCCGAAATCGTAGGATTCGAAGGAACTTCAAAAGTGAAGATTAAGGCAACATTGACAGCTAAAAAGCCTTTTGGTAAGTTCTTTCGAATGGTGTTGGCTAACGACAAGATGAAGATGGTTGCTCCTTTCTCTCTGATGTGTACGCCCAAGAAGGTAGGTGAGACTTTTGAGACGAACATTGGCGTACCAATGAATATGTTGGCACAAACAAGCATCTTGCTGTTTGATGCGAGATGATGAATTTTTACTAATGAACGAGATAATGATTGTTCACTTAAAAAATAAATGAAGATGAAAAAAGCAATTTTGATGATGCTGTTCCTATTGGCAGGAATGGTGGGATTTGCCCAGAGTGATTTGTCAACCTTCGACTTGAAGGGAAATGTGCGCTCTTGCGAGGGTACTTCTATCAGGGGTATGGAAGCACTCTCGTTCTTGGAATTCTCCAGTGCGGGTAAGTTGCTAAAGATAAATGGCATGAGTGCCACTAGTCGAAACAATGGGTCGTTTTGGATCAAACGAAATGCTTTAGGACAGATTTCGCAAGTGTCATTTGTCGTGGCAGATGATACCAATATCCTCACATTCTTATATGATACAAACAAAAGAATCAAGGAGGTGAAGACCTACTACGAGAATGAGGATACGGGTGTGAAGACGTTAGACTCAAGGATGGTTCGTACTTATAATGAGAAAGGGCTCCCTGCCAAGGAAGTGTTTTATACTGCCAAGGGAAAGATAAAAGCCATTTATACGTATCGTTATACCAAGGTGGATGCCAATGGCAATTGGACTGAGCGATATGTGACAGCTCCTGCCGAGGGTGTCAAGAACGAGCAAGAGACTCGTGAAATCAAGTAAATAATGATTTTTATTCTTTAAATACTAATAGAACTCCATCTTGGCGCATGGTCGTTGGGATGGAGTTCATCTTATCATTTCCAACCCCAGCTTCATGGCTTTTCTTACCATTTGAGCAACATTGCTCACTTGTAGTTTCTTCATGAGGTTATGGCGATGAAACTCCACGGTATTGTCGCTGATGTTGAGCTGTTGCGCAATGTCGCTGGTGGATAATCCCTTGGAGATATGCTCCAAGACTTCGGTCTCTCTTTTGGACAGAAGGGATTGGGCTGAGTCTTGGCTGTTGATGAGGCGTAGGAATTGCTGACTGAAATATCCCTTCCCTTGCCCTATTTTACGAAGAGCCATGAGTAGCTCTTGCGGGTTGTCGCCTTTCATGACGATGGCATCTACGTCTTCTTTCATCAACTGACGGATAGTCCAAAGTTCCTCATGCATCGTATAGACTACAATTTTGATTCCTATATGCTCTTTGTGAATCAGTTGAATCAGTTGCATACCATTGCTGTCATTCAGTTCCAGGTCGATGATGGCGATATGGATGTTTTCTTTTTGAAGCAGTTGAAGGGCGGTCTCGATGTCCTTGGCAGCAAATATGTTGTCGTAGTTTCCATCCTGCTTGATGAGTGCTTGTAGTCCTGTCAGGACTATGGGGTGGTCATCTACGATAAGGAGATTCTTTTTCTTTTCCATTTTTTATATGCTAATAGTTCCTGTACTTGTTTTTATATGCTAATAGTTCCTGTACTTGATAATTGGATTTATAGCGGAATCTGAACTTCTACCTTGTATTCCTCCTCGTTATGTACAATGTCGAGCTTGGCTTTCAAGGTGTCGGTTCTCATTTTTAGCGTGCTCTTGCCGATGCCTTCCTTGTCTTTGGTTATGGGATGCTCTGGCGATAGGTCGTTTGTGATACATGCAATGCCCAATTGATCGTTGGCATCCAATTCTACCGTTATCATTTTGCTATATCCGTATTTGATGGCATTGGATACGCTTTCTTGGATGATGCGATATATTTCAAGAGCCTTGCTGCTAGGTATGCTCAACCTAAGGAAAGACTTGCTGATGAAAGACTTGACGATGGTGCCACCCTCTGCCGTCATGGATTGACAATAGATTTCCACAAGTTCTGGCAGGGATGTGTTGTCAAATCGTGGAGGTATCAGCTCATGGGACAAACGACGCACGTCATGTCCTACATTCTTGAGTAGTCTTTGTGCTTCCTCCTTGTCGGTTTGCATGAGGATGTTGACGGCTAGAATGTCGTTGCAAACGCCATCGTGCAACTCCTTGGCAAGTCGCTTGCGCTCAGTCTCTACGCCATTGATATAGGAGGTCTTCTCGCTCAACTCTGTGCGTTGCTTCTCCAACTTTCTGCGGTAGAGGATGATGAGAATGGCTATGAACAGGATGATGAGGGCAATGGTGAGACAGAGAATGCGGATGTATAGAAGACTTTGCTCATGGTCCATCTTCTCAATTTGCACTTCTTTCTCCAAGGTCTTGTATCTAACGTTGAAGTCGCTCAACTGCTTGTCGATGTCGCTCTGTTTCAGGGAGTCGCTTTGGTGGTATGCCTTTGCCATCACCGTATATGCTTCCTTTGCCTTTCCCATATTGTTCAAACATTCGGCTTGGATGGCGAATAGCTTGTCCTTGGGCATTGCCATGTTGGTTTCGTTGTATTTCTCAATGCTGTCGAGTAATACTTTTTGTTCTGTGTATTTCTTCTGCTTGCCCAACATGTCTGCCTTGATTTCCAAGATGCCGAGCACGCCGTTGCTGGTAGGTGCCAATTCGTGGCTTGCTTCATCGGCGTATGGTATGTAGTAAGCGATGGAATCAATCTTGCCTAGTTGTAAGTAAGATTTCAACATCGGAGATAGGTATTTGAGGGTCAACACATTGTAATTAGCTTTCTTGACTACTCCCCAGAGTGGAGTCAGTGTGTTGAGACATTTTTTGTATTGTCCTTGACGCATGAGGATGGCTCCCTTGTTGGCATGGGCTGACAGTCGCTCGATGGTGTCGTTGGTGGCGATGGCCTTCGATTCTGCCTTGTCAGAATATTCGATGGCTTCCTTGTATCTCTTCTGTTCGTTGAAAAGCACGGAGATACAATTGTAGAGATAGATTTCGTATTCCGTGTTTTCGCTTTCGATGGCTTTCTCTATACCTTTCTTATAATAGATGAGCGAGGAATCCAGTTCGCCGATGCGGCGATAACAGATGCCCATGGAACCGCACATGGCCAACATACCGTCGTAGTCTTTGATTTTCTCAGCGAAAGGAATACCTTCTTTTCCGATGGCAATGGCTTTTCTCATTTCTCCCAAGTCGGTATAAGCAGTCATCTTCTCGCTGGTGAGCCAACTGCGTGTGGTATCGGCAGGATTCATGTTGAGGGCACTGTCTATCAAGGCGATGGCTTCCTCTTTTTCTCCTGCGGCATTGTGGTTCATAGCTTCCATGAACAAAGCGTATGCTTTTTTCTCGTCTCCTTGCTTGTCGTGTTGGCATGCAGAGAAAACTAAGAGGGGAGTGAGTATGAAGAGTATCCGTGTAAGGATAGCTATTGGTTTCTTGTATATCATGATTTTATTTACTTTCACTTTAGAATGATGGCACATGTTGATGGGTGCTTATAACCCATGTATTTGCAAAGATACAACAAAAGAATGTAAAAAGCCGACTTTTCCTTCTGAAAAATGACGGGGTGGTGGGATTTTTGCTTAAGTTGGAAGTGTAACTACGGAAAACCATAGGTGAGATACCCCGATAAAACCTAGTTTTAAATGGATGACACCGCTTTTGTTGGAGTTGGTGCTATGAGTTGTTTCCTTTTGTTGTATCTTTGACGAATCATCATGGAGTGTTTATTTTTTTACTTAATAATTAATATTTGATATTTATGAAGAAAGTTTTTAATTTTTGGATGTTTTGCTTGATGGCGTTAGTTGCCTCGGCATTGATAAGCTGTAGCTCCGAGGAGGGGGAAGAAATTGGTGGTTTTAAGTTTGAAAACGTCCATGATGGCAAGGTGGTGGCTGCTGCTAATCAAACGTTTTCTCAAATCATCATGAAGTCTTCTAAGTCTTATAGCGCTTATGTCTCGGCTACATCAGATGGTTCATCTGGTGAAGAAATCTCCTGGATGCGTTATAGTGGTTCTCATCTGGATGATGGAAAATGTTACATCAATATCGACCTAGACAAGAACTATTCCGGAAAAAGTCGTTCTGCCTACATTGTTATCGTGTGTGATGACAAGAAGGTATCCATATTGATTACACAAACTACGGAGAACGATCCTAATTGGGAAGATGAACCTAGTGAAAATCAAAACGTCCAATTCTCCATTATAAAAGAAAATTCGGTCATTGGCAACGATCATGTGGAGGACGATGGAACGGATTATTATGAGCTCCAATATGTGGATGGAAATTTGACAAGGTTCAAGCATACGGAACGTGACGAGATGGCTGGTGGAAACGATAAATATTGTGATGACATTACGGAAGTCCACCTGGCCTATACTTCGACAGGTGTGCAGGCGAATTGGCGCAACGAATGTATCTATTATCCTTCGCAGAGTTCTGAGGTGAGGGTAGCAGACCATGTTTCTAAGTTGGAGGCAGGCAAGGTGATAAGTGGTTCCATCCATAAGTCATGGATGTCTAACGATATGCCATTTGAAATTTCCTATAACTCGGATGGCACTCTGAAACAATTCCGCTACAATGACATCGGTGATGACGGTTCGGATGACTGGGATGTCCATAGTTGTACTTGGGACAATGGGTATCTTACAAGTATCAAGTGCGGAAATATGGGTTGGGTTTCAACTTACACTTATGACAAGACAGTAAGTTTGCCTTCACCTTTTGATACCATGCTCGATTTGAATATGCTTTTGCCAATAGATGAGATGGAGTTCTTTGAAGGAACGAACGGAAACATCCTCCAATTGTTCGCTATCGCAGGTAAGTTGGGTGTACGTTCCAAGGGCTTGGTCAAGGAGTTTCATTGCAATTGGACGGAAGAGGATGGTCCTTATACTTTCAAGATGACTTATGAGAAAATTTCCAGCGACGAAATCATTGTAGTGGTGGATCGTTATGATGGAACTTCAAGGACGAGAAGTGCCAGGTGGACTATCAAGCGTGTCTAGAATGTAAATATATTTCAAAACTTTTCACAAGGGACTTGCGCAGCGAGCATTTGCTCCCTGCGCAGGGAAAAATTCTTAGCTGGGCAGGGAGAAATTTTTCTCTGCGCAGGAAAAAATAAAAGTGGTTCAAGGCTTGTGTTTCTCTTAGCCTTGAACCACTTCTTGGTTGATGGGGAATGTAAATGAAATTTACTGGTGATTATCTTCTTTCTTTTATTTGAAGATATTCTTATAGATGCCCTCTTTCCGCCCAATCTCCTCGGTCGAGTGTTCTATATCCGATGGCTTCCGCCAAGTGCTGAGGCTCCACGTGTTCGCATCCTGCCAAGTCGGCGATGGTGCGGGCAACTTTCAGAATGCGACTGTACGCACGGGCGGAGAGGGAGAGACGCTCCATCGCCATGCGAAGCATGTCCATGCCTGCTTCATCGGGTTCGGCAAACTGGTGTATCATGCGCTCCGTCATCTGGGCATTGCAGTGGATGCCTTTATAATCTTTGTATCTTGCGGCTTGGATGTCACGAGCCTTGATGACTCGCTCCCGAATGTTGGCACTAGGTTCTCCGGGGGCAGCCTTGGAAATGTCCTTGAAAGGAACGGGCGTTATCTCGCACTGGATGTCGATGCGGTCGAGAAGCGGTCCGGAAATCTTGTTCATGTATCGTTGTATCTGTCCTGGGGTGCAGACGCAATGGTGAGTCGGGTCGCCGTAATATCCGCAAGGACAAGGATTCATGCTTGCTACAAACATGAAGGAACAGGGATAGTCGGTGGAATATTTCGAACGGCTGATGGTGATATGGCGGTCTTCCAACGGTTGTCGCAATACTTCCAATGTTGTCTTGTTGAACTCTGGCAATTCGTCACAGAAGAGGACTCCATTGTGTGCCAGTGAAATCTCGCCTGGTTGGGGAGTGGTGCCGCCACCTACCAAGGCTACTTGCGAGATAGTATGGTGTGGCGCACGGAAAGGACGTTGGGAGATGAGTGAAACATTCTTGCCCAGTTTTCCTGCGATGGAATGTATCTGCGTGGTCTCCAAACTTTCGGATAAGGTGAGGGGAGGAAGAATGGAAGGAAGACGCTTCGCCATCATGGATTTGCCTGAGCCTGGAGGACCTACCATGATGAGGTTGTGACCGCCAGCAGCTGCTACTTCCAAAGCTCGTTTCACATTTTCTTGACCTCGAACATCGGCGTAGTCGAGGTCGCCATGGGTTTGGTTCTCGTAAAATTCCTTGCGAGTATCTACAAAAGTTGGAGTAAATGTTTGTTGGTCGCTCATGAAACAAATTACCTCTGAAAGGGAATTCATGCCATAGACCTCAAGGTTGTTGACGACGGCAGCCTCTCGTGCGTTTTGTATGGGCACGATTAATCCCTTGAAGTGCTCTGCTCTCGCTCTGATAGCGATGGGGAGCGCACCCTTGATGGGTTGCAAAGTACCGTCCAGACTGAGTTCGCCCACCAGCATATATTCCTTGAGATGAGTCTCTGGGATGTTGCCGTTGGCACCGAGAATGCCGATGGCAAGGGGCAAGTCGAAACTGCTGCCCTCTTTCCTGAGGTCGGCTGGAGCCAAATTGATGGTGATGTCGGCGATGGGAAACTTGAAGCCGCTGTATTGCAACGCAGCTGCAATACGGTTGCGGCTTTCTCTTACAGCCTCGTCGCCAAGTCCTGTAAGGTGATATTGTACACCTCGTGTGAGGCTGACCTCCACGGTTACCGTAGTCACGTCCAATCCGTTGACTGCGGCGCAAAATGTTTTTACTAACATATTAATTCCTTTCCTGCAGGAATCTGTCTAGTTTCCTGCATATATTTGAGGTTGTTATTACTTAGTTGTTGTTATTTTAATAGCTTGTCCAATTGGTCGAAAAGCTCTTGTCTCTTAAGCCCTCGGGCTACGACTCTGCCGTTCTGAAGGACGATGACATCAGGGACGGAAGTCATGCCTAGCTTTTGTAAAGTCTTGTCTTCCAGCATATCTCCTGAACAGATGTTAGGCCAAGAGATGGAGTCACGCTCCAAATTCCTCTTGCAATCTATCTTGCTAGGGTCGATGCAAATGCTCATCAGCTTGAGTTTGCCTTGTGAGGAACGCATCTTGTTCTTGAGTTCTCTCAACAGATTTTGGCTGTCGTAGTTATAGGATGCCCATGTGGTAATAACGGCAACTGGCGAACTGCTTAGTGTCGTGCTTGATACGAGTTTACCATTGGTGTCATAGGCGGTGAAGTTGGGAAGCATACTTCCCACTCCTGTGTCCTTTAAGTTCTTGACTTGCAGCAAACTCTTTTGTATCTGTCCATTCTTGGGTTGAGCTTTAGCCAAAGTCTCTAACAAGGCGTATGCCTTCTTGAAGTCAGGTTGCGGATTGAGGATGAAATATTTTCTGACCAGATAGACGCTGACTACAGACTCGGGATGGTCGTTGATGAATTGTTCTGCTTTTGCTTTTTCCTCAGGAGGAGAGACGTTTAGAATGTTGGCTCTAAACGAGTTCATCAGTTCGTTGTCCTTAGTTCCCTTGACGGAAAGTTCTTTGAGGTGAGAAGCATCAGCCTTGATTTCCACGGAAGCCCCAGACTCTGCAAAGATAGGTTGCTCGGAGAAATTAGGGAATACGACCATCAGCGTAAAAGGTTCCTTACATTCACATTCGTAAGTGAAACGGCCACCTTCCACCTTGATAGTATCAATACCATTGATGCTGCCATCCAAGCTATAAACATAAAATTCGCCTTGGTTCATGTTCAAAAATTTGCCATCAAACTTGAAGTGCCCGCTACCTACTCCACATGAAGTAAGTATGAATGAAATAAATAAGATGCTGATGTAAACAAATTTTTTCATAAGGAAAAATTTTAAGGAGAGTGCCGCGAGCGGGACTCGAA
>DHMR01000015.1:0-3321 GCA_002405875.1 bacterium UBA4637 | reverse complement strand
TACCAATTCCACCATTGCGGCATGGTAAACGTTAGAGTGGAGCGGAAAACGGGACTCGGACCCGCGACCCCGACCTTGGCAAGGTCGTGCTCTACCAACTGAGCTATTTCCGCGATTGCTTAATTGCGAGTGCAAAGGTAGTGGATTTTCTTGAAACCGCCAAATAGATTTACAATTTTTAAGATATTTGTGCTGGAATCCTTGAAAAAACTAGTTGCCAACAGTCAAGACGGTTCCTATTCCACCATAACTGACATTGTATTTCATCAAGGCATCGCCTTTATCGCCACTTGTGATGGCACCTGTTTCAAGAGAATAAACGCGCTTGCATTTCTGGCAGATTACGGATTGGCGATTGCCCGTCCATTCCAATGGAAAGTTGGTGCTGCCGTATTGGGTGATACAGTTGGGGCATTGTCTGTCCCATGCCACCCATCCATTGAAATTGGTCATACCTAGGATAAATCCGTTCTTGGTTGCATCTTTACTGTCGTTGCCAGCTCCGAGATAAGTGTAGTTGGCATAGTTTTCGGTGACAAGTGTCAAGGGAATGTCTTCCGTCTTGTTTCTGCCATCGTTGAGGGTAGAGTAGATGTGCCATGCGTTGTTTACTTTCTTGGCACTGACAAAGGTGTAGTTTCCTTGGTTGTTGAGGGCGGTCTCGATGGTAGTGCCTGGATGATACTGAGTCTTGAAGATAAACTGGCAGGGAAATCTTCTGCTGATGCTGTTCTCTGCATCGCAAGAGGTAAGTAATAGACAGGAAGACAAGATGGCTGTCAAAGACAATAAGGTGAAAAGCATAGCCTTGTGAGCCATGCCTTTCACCTTATTATATATATAAGAATGTTTTTCCTTCATCCGTTTTCCCTTGTTTTGAGTTTAAAAGCTATTGAATTCTTCACTCTTCACTCTTCACTCTTCACTTCAAAAGTTCTCGCTCTGCATTCTCCATACGCTCAAAATGGAATTCTGAAAGCGTCTTTTCCATCAATTCCTGTATCTTGTCGTTGCAGAGATTGCCGATACTGCCTTCGTGAGTATGGTGGATATTCTTGTTTGGCTTGAACTCACCAGCCTCGATTTCCAATCCCACCTTCTTGTAAGCGTCACGGAATGGCATTCCGTTGGCGGCAAGTTGGTTCACTTCCTCTACCGAGAACATAGGGTCGTAACGTGGGTCGTCCAAGATATGCTCGTTCACTTCCATCTTGTTGATGATGTAGGCTGCCATCTGTAAGCAATCCTTCAACTCGTCGAAGGCTGGGAGGAATACTTCCTTGATAATCTGAAGATCACGGAAGTAACCTACAGGGAGGTTGTTCATGATGAGCATAATCTGTTGTGGAAGACTCTGTATCTTGTTGCTCTTGGCACGAATCAACTCGAATACGTCTGGGTTCTTCTTGTGAGGCATGATGCTGGAACCTGTGGTGCATTCCTTAGGAAGCTTGACGAAACCGAAGTTTTGGCAGTTGAACATACAGGCGTCGAATGCCATCTTTGCCAGCGTTCCTGCCACGGTAGCCATGGCAAAAGCCACGTTGCGCTCCATCTTACCTCTTCCCATTTGGGCGTAAACCACATTGTAGTCCATGCTGTCAAAGCCTAAAAGTTGAGTGGTCATCGTGCGGTTGAGGGGGAAGGAACTTCCATAACCAGCCGCACTTCCGAGAGGATTGCGATTGGTCATTCGATAAGCTGCTTGCAAGAAGAGCATGTCATCTGCAAGGCTCTCGGCGTATGCGCCAAACCACAAGCCGAAGGATGAAGGCATGGCTACCTGAAGATGGGTGTAGCCTGGCATCAAGACCTCCTTGTACTGGTTGCTCTTCTGTATCAACTCGTCGAAGAGAATCTTGACAGCATCGACGATTTCCTTCAACTCATGGCGAGTGAAGAGCTTCAAGTCAACCAATACCTGGTCGTTGCGGGAACGACCTGAGTGTATCTTCTTGCCCATGTCGCCCAATTTCTGGGTGAGCATCAACTCCACTTGGGAATGTACGTCTTCTACACCGTCCTCAATGACAAACTCACCTTTGTCGGCAATCGCATAGATGTTCTTGAGCTCGGCTAGTAGCTGTGTCAGCTCATCTTTCTCCAAGAGACCGATGCTCTCCAACATGGTGATGTGTGCCATACTGCCGAGTACGTCGTATTTGGCGAGGTAGAGGTCGAGCTCACGGTCACGGCCTACGGTGAAACGCTCGATTTCCTTATTTACTTCAAAGTTCTTTTCCCAAAGTTTATGTGCCATTTTCTTAGAATTTTAAAAGTTGAAGGGGTGGAGGTGAATCTAGTCTTCGTATGGTATCATCGCCAAGGCATCGGCAATCTTTTCGATGCCTTCCTCCAATGGCTTCTTTACCATACCTTTTATAAACATATTGAGCTCTGCCTTGATAGTCAACTTCATCTTGCAGGAAATGTCGCTCGTAGGGAGCAACTGAATCCAGAAGTTGAATGGAACAGGACTGTTCTCGGTCTCAAACTTGATGGTCTTAGGATACTCTCGGTCGATGATACGCATCTTGATTTCGCCTACCATGGGGGCGGTGATGGAGATACTGTCAGTGTCGAACTTGAGATCCTTGATCTTGTCCATCTGCTCACGTTTGTCGGCAGGTATTTGGTCTTTCACCTGCTCAAACTTGTCCTTGAGACGCTGCAAGTTGTTGAGGTCGCTCAAAGTGTTGAAAACAGATTCCTGCTTATGAGGAATCTGTTTGATATTACTTTCAAATGTACTTGTACTCATTACTTCTTCCAGTTGGCTGGGTCCTTGCGCCACTCATGGAGCAACTCTACGTCTTCCTGCTTGATGTAACCTGTTTCAAGAGCCTCTGCCACAACGTGCTCGTAGTCGGTGAGGGTAACCAACTTGACGTTGGCATCAGCGAAAGCCTTTTCGGCGATAGGGAAACCGTATGTGTAGCTAGCTACCATACCCACGATTTCATTGCCGTTCTTGCGAAGCGCCTCCACAGCCTTCAGTGAACTGCCACCTGTAGAAATCAAGTCCTCTACTACGACCACCTTTGCCTTAGGGTCGAGCTGACCCTCGATGAGGTTCTGCATACCATGGTCCTTTGGCTTGGAACGAACGTAAACGAAAGGCAAGTGCAACTCGTCGGCTACCAATGCGCCCTGTGCGATAGCACCTGTGGCAACACCAGCGACGGCATCAGCCTCAGGGAACTGCTCCAAGATGGCGTGAACGAGTTCGAGCTTCACATAGTTGCGGAGTTCTGGGAAAGACAATGTCTTGCGATTGTCACAATAGAAAGGAGACTTCCAACCAGAAGCCCATGTGAAAGG
>DHMR01000017.1 GCA_002405875.1 bacterium UBA4637 | reverse complement strand
ATCTTTATCGTTGTACATTATGTTGGTTGCAAAGATACGACTTTTCTTTGTAACCTCCAAGAGATTAATGGAAAATATTGGGGAGATGAGAAAAGAAAATAGGCGGCTCTCGGATGAGGAGAGTCGCCTATTGAAATTATATTGTTTTGATGATGAAGCTAGGATTACTTAACTTCTACAAAGGCATAAGCACATGTGATGTCGTTGAAGAAGACGTTGTATTTACCTGCTGGGATATTGATGTTGTTGTTCGAACCATTGACAAGTGTGCCCTTGCTTTCGAAATCACCATCGCCATATCCCCAGTTTCCGTCGCCCCATTTGTGGTCAGCACGGAACTTAATGTTGCCAGCAGGGATTTCAACATTCGCTTTGTACCAGTTATGAGGAGCAACCTGCTCAAGGTCGATGTCATGATCCCAATCGTTATTTACTCCGATGAGGCCAACTTTTTCGAACTCCTTAGGATTTTGGTTCTCAAGCTTCGTCCACTTGTAGGTCATGGTAGAGAAATCTGCGGTGAATGTGTAGTAGGCATCTTTCTCTGGACAAACAATAGCACCTGCATTGTTTACAGCCTTTAAGCTACCTGTTAGTGCATCATCGTCAGCCAATTTGGCACTACCATAGGCATTGTTCCAGTCTCCAAAGTCGCTACCGAGCCAAATCTTAAGATTATGGCCACCTGTCCACTTGGTGGTGTAATTCTGTATCATTGGCGTTTCTGCTGTCATGAGGCAAACCATCTTGTCGAGGTCTTTTTTCCATCCTTGTAAGTCGCCAACGAGGTAGTATTCAGGTGAAATCTCCTTGATGGTATAAGTATAGTCCATCATATTTATGGTCATCTGATACATACCAGCCTTGGCAATTTTGCCTGCGCCAGCCTTCTCGTTTTTAGAAGTTGTGGTCAATAGGGTTCCACTCATGGCATCATCTCCATCAGTCTCAACACCTACCACACCCTTAGGGTCATTCTCTACAGCCCAAATGTTGCCCGCATCAACGTTGCCCTGTGGGATAATCTTCCAACACTGATTGTCAGCTGTTGTTGTAAACATAAGGGTGAAGACTGGGTCTTCATATACATCGGCATCAGTATGAGTAAATTTAAAGTTGTTGTTCAATTGCCAACCCGTCATATCGCCTACAATATAATAAGCCTTGTCTATGAACGGAGCCTTAGGTGTTGCAATAACATTGATTTTGCCAGCGTCAATGAGTACTGCTTGTCCATCCTTCACAGCATCAACATATACATGTGCATCAAATGTGCGAGCTGTAGGACGCTTGCCGTATGAACTGACAACAAGGTCGGAAAGTTCGGAGGAAGCAGCTTTTCCTTCAAGGTTAGCGTTTAATGTCGTAGTCTTGGCTCCTGCAACATCTTGTGGAGTAAGTTCGATGCGAGCATCAGCGAGTGCAAAGCCCTCTGGAAGTGCTGCTGTGCTCAAAGAGAACGTATTTACGCTATCCTCTGCAACATTCGCAAAGTCGATGGCACTTGTTGCAGATGCGGTGAACCCAGGAATGGTGATAGCATCTTCCTGGGGATTGGTCTGTGGATTAGCCCAATTGTTATAGTCATCGCCACAAGATGCAGTTGCCAGTCCTAAAATGGCGAATGCTAAATATTTAGATATATTCTTCATTTCGTTTAATGCTTAATAGTGAATAAACTTTGTTTCTCAAGAAAGGTCGGTGACGCTATTATGTCACCGACGTTTCTTGTTTATTTCACGCTACCCTTGCCTGTTGAGAAGTTTAAGTAGAGTTTCTGACCTACAGCACCTGCTACACGGTCTTGGTCACCACCTGCACCACGATATTCGATCTTATCGTTCAATACAATGAACTCTGAATGCCACCAATCGTTGCCAGGAATCTTGACGTAAGCACGAATTCCGTCGCCATCACCTCCCGGTACAGCACCTGTAAATGCAGGAGAAATGAAGTCGTCATCCTTAGTCGTTGGAACTGTGAATTTACCAGCTTCATTGAGTTCGCCCCAAGAAGCATCGCCAATACATGGTCCCATCAACCATACATTAGGCTCATTGAATTGTACATTGTACTTGATGTCTCTACCTTCTACAGTAGCAGTTACTACCATTAAGTACCAGCCTGGAGTAGCTGAGCACATGTTGCCATCATCGTTGGTTGAGATATTGGCCTTGAGGTCACCGTCGATAGTTACATCATTGTAACCCTTTTGGTTGCCATCCCATTCCTTGGCTGTATTGATTTTTACACCAGCTTCGTCAATCCAAACCATGCGCCAGTACATTTCTGGATGTTCGTAAACAGGGATGAAGTCGAAGCAGTTGCCCCAATCCCAGTTACAGAAGCCACCAGTTACATAGAGATGCTCAGGTACGGTAACAGGTGACAAAGAATAAAGCAAATGAACATTGCTTAAGGTGATGGTATTGGAAAGAATTTCTGTTCCTTCTATTGGGTCACCTGTCTCTGTTGTCATAACGGCACGCATACGTACATAAACTGGAATGTCCATAGGAAAATCTGTTTCAGCCTTGCCCGCATTAAGCTCTAGATTGGTAAGTGCTGTTGCCAATAAGGCTGGGTCAACATTAGCTTTTGCTGAGGTGAAACTTTGATCAAGCTCTACGAAATCACTCATGTCTTGGTTGAGCGATACTTGCACAGTATATTTGGTTGCTGCAGGGAAACCATAGTTTGGTTGTGAGCAGGTGAATACCAAAGAACTAGAGTGTGCTAAGTCTATATTGGTAGCTGCGATGGCTGGGGTGTTGAGTACAAACTCAGTAGGAGCCGTAACTGTAGGGTTGTCGTCGCGGTCGTCGGAACAAGCGGCGAACATAACCATAGCCATCATCAGCAGCAATGCTGATTTTAATATCTTTTTCATATCTATGTATTTTTACATTAATATATGTTAGTTGACGTATCCTGGATTCTGTTTCAGATTACCGTTGCTCTGAATCTGAGTCAATGGAATAGGATAGATGTTCTTGTAGGCTTCAAAGTTTACGCCAGCCTTCTCACCACCTTTCCAGTCCCAATTGTAGCCAGTGTTGCCACCAAAGAGGTTGAAACGAATAAGAGTAGTACGGCGGATGCCTTCGAAGTAGAATTCACGAGCCCATTCATCACAAATCTCATTCAATGAATAACTTGAAGTCTCAGGACGAGTAGTTGCATTGGCACGAGCACGAAGCTTGTTGAGAATCTTTGTGCCTTCAACTGTTGTATTGCCACCGTTTAGGCGAGCATCTGCCTCTGCATAGTTGAGATAAGCCTCTGCGGCACGCATGAAAGGCCAGTCCATATCAGCAAAAGCTGGGTCGGCATGTGAAGAACCGTCACTGTTGTAGTTGAGGAATTTGCATACGCCATAGCCTTCTGCCGACTTTGTAATATTGCTAATCTCATAAGTACGATCCTTACCCCAGAACAGGGCACGGTCATCATTAGCCTTGGCTGGCATCTCGTAAGAAGGAACTTCTGGAGCTACAGTGTTAGGGAAGAACTTCTTCAAGAGGGCAGTACGTGGATGCAGACCAATCCAGTTCTGACCTACACAACCATTTGAACCTTCAGGGTCGTCGATGTTAGCGTGCATTGCTCCGTCAAATGTACCAGCGATAAGGAAGAGAGAGTTACCATAACTAGCAGTTTTGCCGGAGATGTTGATGATAGGGAAGATGATTTCCTTTCTAGCAGCACTCTTGTCGTTATCGCCCATGAAGACGAGCTGGTAAGCACTCCACTTACCAACGGAAGTCTCGTTGATGTCGTATGGAGAATCCAGTACCTTCTTGGCATAGTCCTTGGCCTTTTGCCACTCAGCCTTGCCTGTATAGACCTCAGCGTTGAGGTAGATGCGAGAGAGCAACAACCAGCAAGCAGCTTTGTCTACACGGCCGTAGTTGGCATCGCTACCGCTCTTCACTGTAGGCTCAGAGAGGTTAGGTTCTATCTCGGTCAACTCTTGGATCAGCCAGTCGTACATCTCCTGACGAGATTTCTGTACAGGCTTTTCCAAAGTCTCGCCGAAAGGAACGTTTCCGTATGTGTCCATCAGCAAGTAATACTGCATGGCACGCAAGAAACGGCACTCTGCATTCTTGGTAGGGTCTTCATTGCCAGCTACCTCAAGATACTGATTGCAGAATGTGATACCCAATGTGAGGCGAGTGAAATACAACTTAACCCAAGCATGTGAAGGCTCGAACTTAGCAAAATTCAATTCTTGCAGACCATCACCCCAAGAACAAGTAGCCTCATCGGTAGGAAGCTCGTTCATATTCCACATGGCACGTACCAAACCGGTCATACCATTATCGGTAAATCCTTTTACATCTGGATCATCGTCACTGTTGCTACCACTACCATTTCCGTTGATACCGAAGTTTGCGTAGCACTTGTTCAAAAGTCCGTCGTTGTTAACCTCAAGGTCAATCTTTGGGCTGATTGGTGCTTTGTCAAGGTCGTTTACGCACGATGTCGAAGCCAAACCCAAGAGCAGGGCTGCGGCAGGTGCAATAACAGTCTTTATATATCTTTTCATTGTCGTAATCTTTAAAATGTTTAGAAATTCAAGTTCACACCGAGGAGGAAGGTGATAGGACGTGGATAAACGTCACCATCGATACCATTGTAAACCTCTGGGTCGATACCTTTGTACTTGGTGATAGTGAATACGTTGCTTACAGAACCATATACTCGACCAGATAAGCCCTTCCAAGAACCTGCCTTGAAGAGATCTTTGAATGAATAACCCAATGTGATGTTGTCCATCTTCAGGAATGAGGCATTCTGTACGAAATAGTCGCTGAGCTTAGATGTGTTGGCATCTGATGTCCAGCCTAGTGAACTTGTAGAGCGGTTTGAAAGGTATGCACTTTGACTCCAGATAGAACTTGTAGTCTTCATACGCTGACCTTGCTCAAACTTGTTGTATACATAGTTGCCAAGGCTTGCACGGAGAGAGAAGCCGAGGTCGAAGTTCTTGTATTCTACACGGGTAGAGAAGCCCATGGTAACAGGGGCCATTACGCTCTTGTAAAGATAGCGGTCAGCTTCTGTGATGACACCATCACCATTGCGGTCTACCACTGCTCCCTCAATAGGTTTGCCATTCTGGTCGTAGAGCTGCTGATATACATAGAATGAGTTGGCTGCGTAGCCTGTTTGGTAAGCCAATACCTTGTTGGCTTTGTCGATGTTGTCGCCAGTGAGTACAGGGTCGCCATTGTCGCTTACTCCGTTCAAGTCGGTAATCTCGTTCTTGTTGTATGTGAAGTTGTAGCTCATTGTCCAGTACCAATCCTTGGCGCTAACAGGAACCCAGTTCAAGGAAACTTCGACACCCTTGTTTTCTAACGAACCGATGTTCTGCAAACCCTTGTCGGCAGAGCCAGCGAGGGCTGCTACAGGAGCTGAGTTAATCAAATCCTTGGTCTTGCGCTTATATACATCAACGGTACCATTGAGTTTGTTGCCGAAGAAGCCAAAGTCGAGACCTACGTTATAAGTCTCTGTGGTTTCCCACTTCAATTTGTCGTTGTAGTAAAGAGGTGTGTAGATGCTACCATCGCCGATGGCAGGGTACATACCGAAGTTCTGACCTTTCTTGTATTGCTTGAACCAGATGTAGTTGTCGATACCTTCCTGCTGACCAGTCTTACCATAGCCAAGACGGAGTTTCAAGCTGCTTAGCCAACTAACGTTCTTCAAGAAACTTTCCTCATTGATGCGCCATGCGAAGGCGAACGAAGGGAACAAGCCCCAGTGGTCTGCAAAACGAGAAGAACCATCGTCACGCAAGGTGGCTGTGAAATAATAGCGGTTCATCAATGTATAGTTGGCACGGCCGAAGAATGATACGAGGAAGTTCTCGTATTTGTCTTGGTCTGGAGAATCCTTGAATACCTCACCTGCTGTTGGGCTTGTCTCAGGATAGTACTGAATCCAGCTATTGTTGTAGCGGAAGAAGAAGTGCTGATATTCATAACCTCCCATAATGTCGAAATGGTGAACCTTACTGAAATCCTTATAGTACTGTGCGTAAGCGCTAAATAAGAGGTTGCGTTTCAAGTTGCTGTTGTCGGTAGTTCCACCATAGTAGATATTGGCTGGGTAGGATGTCGGTTGTTCCTCAGTCTCTGTACCCTTTGCTACCTCTGCGCCAAGGGTCATGTGGAGGCGCAAGTTCTCGAAGCCATGAACCTTATAGTCGATATCGGCACTACCGATGAATGAATTTACTTTCTCTACATCACCACCAAGGTCGAGGAGAGCCAATGGGTTGCTAGGCGCATCCTTGAAACGAGTGAATGGCCACTGTGAGTCGTTGTATCCACTGGCAGATGTGAGCCAGTTGAAATAACCTCCGAAGTTCTTGAGTGTTTGGTTCTTATTGCTACCAAGCAAAGCCAAGTCTCTTTGAGAAGTGAAGTCGTATGGACTCTGTGTAGGATCGTAGCTGATGGCTGCGCCAATGGCATCTTTGTTTGCCTTCTTTGCATTGGAGTGCATGCCCTTGGCATTGAGATTCAATGTCAAGTGGTCGTCAAGTAGCGAAGGGTTGAGGTTGATGGCAGCTGTATAACGCTTGTAGTCAGAGTTCTTGAGAATACCTTCCTGACCAGTGTAACCGAGTGAAACACGGTATGGAAGATACTTACCGGCAGAACCTGCTACGCTGATGTTGTGGTCGTGGCTCACGGCTGTGCGATAAATCAAGTCCTGCCAGTCGGTATTGGCGGTACCCAATGCCTTTACAGCGTCATCATCTTCATTGAAGAGCGACTTTACATACTCGCGATATTGATCGCCATTCATCATCTCATAAGTCTTCTTCTTATTAGAAAGAGACACTGAACCTGAATAGCTTATTTGTGGCTTTTGTCCTTTGCTACCTTTCTTGGTGGTAATGATGATGACACCATTGGAACCACGAGAACCGTAGATGGCTGTCGCAGAAGCGTCCTTCAAGACATTGAACGACTCAATATCCTGTGGGTTGATGGTAGAGAGGATGTTTGAGCCAGTGGTACCTACCTTATTGTTGTCCATAGGCACGCCATCGATAACGATCAATGGATCGTTGGATGCATTCAATGACGAACCACCACGAATTCTAATTTGTGTACCAACGCCTGGCTCACCAGAGTTGCTTGTTACATTTACACCGGCAATCTTACCAGAAATCATATCCTGTGCATTTACGACAAGACCTTTATTTTTTGAGTCAGGTGTTAATGCTGTGACAGAACCAGTGAGGTCTGATTTCTTAACGGCACCATAACCGATGACCACGACCTCGTTCAGGGCCTTGGAGTCATCTTTCAAGGTGATGTTCATGTTGTTGGCTGCCTTCACGGTCTGTGGAGTCATTCCCAGGTAAGTGAAAGTAAGGTTAGTGCCTGGAGCGGCGTCGACGGAGAAGTTACCATCCATGTCGGTAATGCCCACTGCCTTACCGTTCACTGTAATGGTAGCGCCCATGACAGGCTCACCAGAAGCATCTTTCACTTGTCCCTTTATCGCGTTGCTTTGCGCAAAGGAACTCGCTGTCAAGAGCAGACCACTTGCTAGGGTCAACGCTCTGAGAGGCAATTTAAATTTTACCTGCTTCATCATTTGCTTTGATTTTTAAGTTAATGTTATTATTATTAATTTATTATTTCTCGATTCTTACGGTTTAAGTTGTTGTCATTCCTACGCTTACCTTTGCCTGCTTGGCTTTTTTCTTCGGTCGATTAGGCTCCTTATATTTAATAAGGTAGGAAAGTGGGCGTTAGCCCGTAAACTTCCTGTTTCTGCTGCAAAATTAATTTCTTTTATGGTTCAATGTACTTTTTTTCGGTTAAATTCGTTATTTCTTTAGTGCAAACGTTTGCACGGCTTTTGCTTGATTTATGTCAACGAAAATGACTCTACTTCGAGGATATTTGTCTAATTTTGCAGCGTAACTAAAGACAGCGATGAGTGAGAATACTATTATAACAATGAAAGATATTGCTCGCGACCTGGGCGTAAGCATCGCCACGGTGAGCAGAGCGTTGAAGGACAGCCCTCGTATCAGTGCTGTCCAGAAGGAGCGTATACAGGCTTATGCCCGTGAACATAACTTCTATCCTAACGTCATCGGCGAGGCTTTGCGCCACAGCAAGGTGCAGCCGATGAAGGTGATTGGCGTCATCATCCCTGAGTTCGTGCACTACTACTTCATGTCGGTGCTCTCGGGCATCGAGGAGGAGGCGAGGGCGAGAGGCTATCGTGTGATGGTGGCTCAGAGCAATGAGCGATACGACAAGGAGGTTGCCATCTGCGACGACTTCTATAAGAACAAGGTGTGCGGCATCATCGTCTCGCAGGCGAAGGACACCAAGCAGTATGCCCACTTCCAGAAGTTGATGGACAATGGCGTGCCGCTCGTCTTCTATGATAGAATCTGTACGGGGGTGAACTGCTCCCGTGTGGTGGTAGACGACTACATGGGTGCCTTCACCGCCGTGACCCATCTCATCGACACTGGTTGCAAGAAGATTGGTTTCTACGGATCGCCGATGAACATGGAGATTTCGAAGAATAGATACAATGGTTACCACGATGCCTTGGTGAAGCATGGGCTGAAGGAGAATCCCGACTGGGTGAAGATTTGCGACAACCGTGCCCAGGCTGAGGCTCTCACCCCGGAGATACTGGAGGCGGAAGACCATCCAGACGCTTTCTTCGCCATCAACGACGATACCGCCATCGGCATCCTCTATACCGCCAAGCGCATGGGCTTCTCTATTCCCGATGACATCAGTGTCTGCGGGTTTACCAATGGAGACCGTGCCAAGGCTTCCGACCCGATGCTCACCACCGTGGAGCAGCGAGGCGTGGCGGTAGGCGAGGAGGCTGCCAACATCCTCATCGGACAGGTGGAGGGCTCCATCCCGAGAGACGAGGTGGAGAAGAGAGTGGTAAGAACTCGCTTGGTGGTTCGTGGAACAACGAGATAATAAACAAAATAACAATATAACAATGAAGCAAAAACCTAATTTGAGTTTCTGGAAGCTCTGGAACTTGAGCTTCGGATTCTTCGGGGTACAGATTGCCTACGCCCTTCAGAGCGCCAACATCTCCCGAATCTTTGCAACGTTGGGCGCAGACCCACACAACTTGAGTTACTTCTGGATTCTCCCTCCGCTGATGGGAATCCTCGTGCAGCCTATCGTCGGCACCTTGAGCGACAAGACTTGGTGCCGATTCGGTCGCCGCATCCCTTATCTCTTCGTGGGTGCCACGATAGCCGTGCTCGTGATGTGCTTGTTGCCTAACGCCGGTTCGCTCGGCTTGACCGTGAGCGGTGCGATGGTGTTCGGACTCATCGCCCTCATGTTCCTTGATACCAGCATCAACATGGCGATGCAGCCTTTTAAGATGCTCGTGGGCGACATGGTGAACGAGAAGCAGAAGGCGAAGGCTTACTCCATCCAAAGTTTCCTCTGCAATGCAGGTTCTGTGGCTGGATATATCTTTCCGTTCCTCTTTACCTTCCTGGGTATCAAGAATGTAGCCGACAAGGGCGTGGTGCCAGATTCGGTCATTTGGTCGTTCTATATCGGTGCCGCCATCCTCATCCTCTGCGTCATCTATACCACGACGAAGGTGAAGGAGTGGAATCCTGTGGATTATGCAGCGTATAATGGAGTTGACGATGATGTGGAGAACGGGGATTGCAAATCCCCTAAAACCGAAGGCAAGGCAAGTTGGATAACCCTCTTGAAGAATGCTCCTGTCACCTTCTGGAAGGTAGGACTGGTGCAGTTCTTCTGCTGGGCTGGCTTCCTCTATCTTTGGAATTACTCTACGGGAGCCATCGCCGAGACCGTTTGGAACACTACCGACCCGCAGTCGGAGGCATTCCAGGAGGCTGGCAACTGGGTGGGCATCCTCTTCGCCATTCAGGCGATAGGCTCTGTGCTCTGGGCTGTGGTGCTGCCTCAGTTCAAGAATACCAAGATGGCTTATTCCGTGAGCTTGATTATCGGTGGCGTGGGCTTTGCCCTGATACCGTTCTTGCACGACCAGTACTTGCAGTTCATCCCATTCCTGATGATTGGCGCCGGTTGGGCAGCCATGTTGGCTATGCCTTTCACCTTCGTCACCAACGCCTTGCAGGGCTATGGTCACATGGGTGCATACCTGGGCTTGTTTAATGGCACCATCTGCATCCCTCAGATTGTGGCAGCCATCTGTGGCGGTGGCATCCTGAGCATCGTGGGCTCTCATCAGAGCGACATGATGATTGTATCTGGTGTGTTGCTCATCGCAGGAGCCTTGTCGGTGAGCATCATCAAGGAGCGATAAGTGCAAACGTTTGCACTCGATTTTCGTTCGTTTGTGCAAAAGAAAATGTCCTGCATTCGGATATTTTTCTTAATTTCGCACCATAAATACAAACAACTAACCCAGTTATATAGTGTCTTATGATATTTCATTTTCATATAACGTATAAGGCAATGTTCGGCGAGCAGCTCGTCTTGAACATTCAGAAAGATGGCGAGGAACTAAAGTTCCCACTGACCACCCTCAATGGCGAGCAGTGGTCATACGAATGGTGTGTGGAACCAGCACAGAAGAGTTACACCTATTATTACAGTGTGGAGCGTGAGGGCCGTGTGGTGAAGACCGAATGGCTCTTGGTGAAGCACCAGATGGATGTGACAGCCAAGAAGGCTAGCGAATATACCATCTACGACCATTGGAAGGTGATGCCAGAGGATGCTTACCTCTACAGCAGCGCCTTTACCGACTGTATCAACCATCAGACTCCTCAGGAGATGAAGGCTGAAAGCTACGACAAGGTGGTGCGTCTTATTGTGCGTGCCCCGCAGTTGCGAGATGGCGAACGTCTGGGCGTGCTGGGAGCAGACAAAGCGTTGGGCGCTTGGAAGGAAGAAAATGTGCTGGCGATGGCTCAGCATACTTACAATGAATGGGTTGTGGATATAGATGCCAATCAGTTGGGCGGCAGCCACATGGAGTTTAAGTTTGTGGCGCAAGACCACCATCGGAAGCAAGTGCTCTGGGAAACCTGTCAGAACCGTACCATCGACTTGCCTAAGATGAAGCCAGGCGAGGTGGTGTGCTACGACCTCGACCAGTCGTTCTTCACCCTCTACGACCGTCACTTGGCAGGTACCTTGGTGCCAGTGTTCTCCCTTCGCAGCGAGAAGAGTGCGGGTGTGGGCGACTTTGGCGACCTGGTGAGCATGATAGACCTCGTGGCTAAGACCGGACAGAAAGTGCTCCAGCTCTTGCCTATCAACGACACCACCATCACGCACACCTGGACCGACAGCTATCCATACAGCTGCATCAGCATCTTTGCCCTCCATCCACAGTATGCCAACCTCCATGCCCTGCCGGCATTGAAGGATGCCAAGGCGCGAGAGGAGGCTGAGAAGACACGCCGACAGCTCAATGCGCTGCGCCAGATAGACTATGAGAAAGTAAATGATTTCAAGATAAACTATTTGCGCCAAATCTTCAATCAGGAAGGTGAAAAGATGATGAAGAGTGCCGATTTCAAGGCATTCTTCCAGGAAACACAGCAGTGGCTCGTGCCATATGCACAGTATAGCTACCTGCGAGATAAGAACGGCACTGCCGATTTCAGCAAGTGGCCCGACCACAACATCTGGGACGAGGCTGAGCGCAAGCAGCTCTCCGACCCTAAGAGCAAGGCATACAAGGAGGTGGAATTCTTCTATTTCCTCCAGTATGTTCTCAACCAGCAGATGCAGGAGGCGCATGAGCATGCCAAGGCGAAGGGCGTCATCTTGAAGGGTGACATCCCTATCGGCGTGAACCGCTATGGCTGCGACGTGTGGATGGAGCCTAAGTACTTCAACCTCAATGGTCAGGCGGGTGCTCCACCGGATGATTTTTCGGTGAACGGACAGAACTGGGGATTCCCGACCTACAACTGGTATGAGATGTTGAAGGACGGTTGCCAGTGGTGGGTGCGCCGTTTCCAGAACATGGCGAAATACTTTGATGCCTATCGCATCGACCATGTGCTCGGTTTCTTCCGCATCTGGGAGATTCCTATCGACAGCGTGCATGGATTGCTTGGACAGTTTGCCCCGGCTCTCGGCATGAGCCGCGATGAGATAGAGGGGTATGGTCTGCATTTCCAGGAGGATAGATTCCTGCGTCCATTCATCACCGACTGGGTGTTGGATCGCATCTTCCACGAGCGTGCCGACGAGGTGAAGGATAAATACCTCGACCGCTTGGACGACGAGCGTTACCAGATGAAGGCGTCGGTGGATACACAGCGCAAGGTGGAGGCTCTCTTCGAGGGCGTCACCGACGAGAAGGAGCTCTGGCTGCGTGACGGGCTCTATGCCCTCATCAGCGATGTGCTCTTCGTGCGCGACCATCGCAATTCTGGTCTTTACCATCCACGCATCTCAGCCCAGCTCGACTTCATCTACGAGTCGCTCTACGACAACGACAAGGCTGCGTTCAACCGTCTCTACAACGACTATTTCTATCGTCGCAACAACCAGTTCTGGTATAATGAGGCGATGAAGAAGTTGCCTAAGTTGGTTCAGGCCACCCGTATGTTGGTATGTGCCGAAGACCTCGGTATGGTGCCCGACTGCGTGCCATGGGTGATGAATGAGTTGAAGATATTGAGCTTGGAGCTCCAGAGCATGCCGAAGGACCCATCGGTGAAGTTTGGTCATCTGAGTCGCAACCCATACCGCTCGGTATGCACCATCTCCAGCCACGACATGCCTACGCTTCGTCAGTGGTGGGACGAGAACATCCAGCGCACGCAGGAGTATTACAACACGATGCTCTTCCATCAGGGACCTGCGCCCCATCCGCTGCCAGGCTGGCTAGCCAGCGACATCATCTCCCGCCATTTGATGTCGCCATCCATGCTCTGCATCTTGAGCATCCAGGACTGGCTTGCCATCGACGAGCGCCTGCGCCTCATCGACCCTAACGGCGAGCGCATCAACATTCCGGCAAATCCTAAGCACTATTGGCGCTATCGCATGCACATCAGCATCGAGGAACTGGCTGCCGACAAGGAATTCATGAAGGAAGTGACCGACCTAATAAGTCAGGCGAATCGCAACTAAGAGTTTACATTAACTTTCAATTATATAATTAAAACAAAAATCCACCGTGGCACATCTGTTAGAGATGTATAACCATGGTGGAATTTTGTCTTTATCCTTCCTTGATAATCCAGTTGCCAATCGTGCGCTGGTTGCTGTCGTAATTGATACCAACCTTGAATAGTCGTTTGCCATCGGCTGAGTAAGGAATCAGATAGCCTTCCTCTCTAATGGTCTCGAATGACTGTATTCCAACAGGATATTTATTTACGATTTCTGCCATATTCTCGCTCTTTTAAAGTTTCTTTCTGCAAAGATACGACTTTTATTTTATATGGGCTCATTTTCTTTGATAAAATTTTCTCCAGTAATTGTTTTGTGCAAACGTTTGCATCCTGATGCTCAGTATTTTGGTTGAAATGTTGACTAGAGATTCGTTTTTTTCAGTATCTTTGCAAAAGATTAGAATAAACAATAGATACTAACAAAGCTACAAAAAATAGAATAACTAGCAATATGAAGAAACTGAATGTTTTAGTGATGGGCCTTTTGCTCCCGATGCTGGCAGCAGCCCAGACCGTCAAGTCGCCTAACGGCAACGTGGTAGTGAAGTTCTCGCTCTCTGGGAGCGGACAGCCTACTTACGAGATGAGCTACAAGGGCAAGACTGTTTGTAAGCCTTCTCATCTCGGATTGGAGTTGGCGAAGGATAAACATGCTTCCAAAGGTATGGATGAGACCAGCCTGATGGATGGTTTCACCGAGACAGGTTCGAAGACCTCGACCTTCGATGAAACTTGGAAACCAGTATGGGGCGAGACTGCCACCATCCGCAACCACTACAACGAGATGGAGGTGGATTTGAACCAAGCATCCTCTAAGCGCAACATCAAGATTCGCTTCCGTGTGTATGACTATGGTATGGGCTTGCGCTATGAGTTCCCTCAGCAGGAAAGCCTGAACTATTTCGTGATTCAGGAGGAACATACCCAGTTTGCCATGGCTGGCGACCATACCGCCTATTGGATTCCAGGCGACTATGATACCCAGGAGTATGAGTACAACATCACTCCTTTGACTAGCATTCGTCCTGTTATCGCCAAGAATCGTGAGGCTTACAAGAGCAATTCCTCTACCACCGTATTCTCTGATACCGGTGTACAGACTTCCCTTCAGATGAAGACAAAGGATGGTCTCTATATCAACATCCACGAGGCTGCCTGCTTGGACTATCCTACCATGCACCTCAATCTCGATGAGAAAACTCTGACATTCGAGTCTTGGTTGACTCCTGATGCCGTAGGTAGAAAGGGATTCATCCAGACACCATTCAATACTCCTTGGCGTACCATCCTCGTGAGCGACGATGCCCGCGACATGCTCTCTTGCAAGTTGACGCTCAACCTCAACGAGCCTTGCAAAATCAAGGATACCTCTTGGATTCACCCTACCAAGTACTGCGGTGTATGGTGGAACATGATTGTGGGTACCAAGACTTGGAGCTATACCAATGATTATCCATCGGTTCGCCTCGGTGTTACCGACTACAGCAAGTGCAAGCCTAGTGGTACCCATGGTGCTACCAACGAGGAGGTGAAGCGATACATCGACTTCGCAGCCAAGAATGGCTTGCAGGAAGTATTGGTGGAAGGTTGGAACGAAGGTTGGGAGGACTGGTTCGGACACCAGAAGCTCGATGTCTTCGACTTCGT
>DHMR01000039.1 GCA_002405875.1 bacterium UBA4637 | reverse complement strand
ACTTGTTTCAAAAATGAATGATTACAGAAACTCAGCCTAGATGAAATAAAAAAGCTTCTAAATTAAGATAGAATGAAAAATTTAGATAAAGGTGTACCCACTTGCGCTGCCCGATGATTGGGGCGATGCAAGTGGGTACACCTTATTATATATACAAGCAAATGCTTACTGCACAACCTTCTTGCCATTCTTGACGACAATGCCATGGTAAGAGGCATCTACCTGCTGACCGTTGATATTATAAACCTTTGCAGATTTAGACTTGGCTGGAGCGGAAATGACGGAAGAAATGCCTGTGGTCCAAGTATCGTCGGCAATACCTTCTCCTACGGAAGCCAGCTTTCCATCTTTTATCGTAACCATATAGCTATTAGCTGTACCCTCAGGTGTACGTATCAATCTCCAATCGGATTCTTTATCGCATTTTGAGGCTACATAAGTTCGATATTCACCATCAGCCAATGTCGTTGGCAGTTTGAATACACCACCGATGGTTACTCCTGAACTGGCATCATTCACATAATAATAAGTGATAGCCTTATTGATATGAGTGGTCTGCACTGGGTATTTTGTTCCATCAGCAGATTCCATGACCACGGCAATATCACCCGTGAAGTCGTCACCCGTCTGGTTGTAAATCTTACCAGGCTGAACACTCAGCAATGTAGCGACCTTGCTCACCTTCAGCTCTTTCTCTGAGTAAAGACGAGACTCGTATTGCAAGCATGCCTTAGGAGAAATACCAATCAGCATATCTTGCCCTTCACTAAACTGGAAGCCGGATGGGTTCAGCAAGGCAATGTCGAAGTAGCCATTGCCACCTTTAGGTCCCCATCCCCAATTGATGTGTACCATGCCTTCTGCATCATACCCATCAAGCACGAAAGCATGACCGCCGTTTTTCTCATCATCTCCAGTATAATAGATAGGACGCTCATTATTCAACTCCGTATAGATGTACTTCATCCATTCCTCGGCTGAATAGAAAGAACGATTCAACCAATTGATGTTCTCATTGTAGCAGAAATAATTGATTAAACCATAGCGAGCTTCCCTGGACATTGCACCAGAGCCGGACTCAGTGTATTGCATATCCACGGAAACACCAACGGCTGCCATCAACTGTGCTACGGCGTTAGCCTGGACATCTGTGTAATCTTTCTGAGAACCATAATCCAGCAGCATATTATCCCAATCGAAGGTGGTGTTCTCGAAGTCGCAACTCAGCAATCTACCATCTCCCACTGCTGGAGTAAAACTGTACTGATGGCTTCCCTTACCCTTTACAGGATACTTGTGATAATACATAATCTGCGACAATGCCGTAGCCACACATCCAGAAGGATAAGCCTTGCCCTTGGAAGTAGTAGGGCAAAGATTATTATAAGGCTTGTCTTGTGCCCAAAAGGTCTTGCACAGAGGTGCGACAGCCTCCTTGAAGTCTCCCTTCGGAATAACCAAGGCTCTTGTCACGGCAGAGCCCTTCTGCACATTTGTCTTCATCGCTTCTGATGCTGCTTGAAGATACCAAGCCAAAGAACTGTTGGTTGCTGCATCAAAAGGAGAATCTGCATAGCCAATAACTGCGTCAAAAGCATCATCATTGCTCAATACGACGAAACGGCTGTCATCGCCCAGCACCGTATAAGTGTCTGATGACTGCAACAAATGGAGTGGTTGCGCTGTCACGCCACGAGTCTGTAGCTGAACATTGTTCAACACCGAAGCAGCGATAGCCTGCTTCTCGTCCATAGTACGCTCCTTCGCCTCAACCCCGTTGAGGAAGAAAGCTACGGCCAACGTTAAAGTAAAGAATCTTTTCATAGGCTAAGAAATGAAAAAAGCCAGATGGGCATAGTCCATCTGGCTTGATAATTTATTTTAAATTAGAGATTTGGCTTCTCATCGAATACGAAGTCATCTTCGAATGTACCAAATGAACCTGTTCCAGGAACAAAGTGATACAATTGCATCTTGACCAAACCTGTCTTTGGGTCGTATGTACCAGCGACACCAGAACCTGAGCCATCTGCTGCTGCATCACCGTCGGCGTTACCTATTACATAAACGTCGCCATAAGAAGGATGAGACCATGCTGCCTGAGGAGCAACTGTCACCACATTCTTTTCACTGATAGAGAATACGATGTCGTACTCATATCCATTCTCTGGATCAGCAGGAATCATAAACTTGCCAGCGCCAATCTGATAGCAAGGAGTTTGAATCTCGAATCCCACACCCTGTGATATGTAGGTACCACTATAAGCCTGGTAGCGAGTGATGGAATAGTCGAGCACGGTAGCTGCGTAATAGTACTTCTCGGCATCCGCAATCGCAATGCGAGTGCTTTCAGAGGTACCAGTTGCGATGTTGAAGGTTACCTTTACCTCTGCTGTCTTCTGACCAGCTGCGAAAGAAACGCTTGCAGGCACTGTGAACTTATCGTTGCTGCTAGACAAAGTTACAGTCTGTGCCTCTGTAGAATCTACACGAGATACCTGGAAGGTGAAGCTCTGCTCTGCCGTAGGCAAGTAAGAAAGGGTTGTTGAACCCTCGCTTACCAAGAACGCATTGCCACCCAACTCTGTCTTAGAAGCTGGTGTATAGTCGTATTCGTCTGTACAAGAGCTCAAACCGAGGGTAAGAACACCGAGCAGCGCTATAAATGTATATTTAAAAAACTTGTTCATAACTTTTTTAATCTTTTATATTACTATAAAGTGTTATTACTCTGTCCAAGGGGTATATTTACCAGATGGATCTGGGTTGTTCCATCCCTTGAGAGCTGTATTGTTCTCTGCCTCTGTACGATAGATTACAAAGTTGGTAAATGCAGGACGACCGTTCGTATTGATGCGGCAACCCACAGCATGGTTAGTGCCCTTGTAACCACGAGTCAAAGAATAGCCCAAACGCTTCATATCGAAGAATGTGATACCCTCACCCCAAAGGTCGATACACTTCTGGAAGTAGATTTCCTTGATGATGTCGTCCTTGCTTGTTGCGTCACAAGTATATTTAGGGTCACGAGTTCTCATAAACATCTCCAAGAGTTCCTTGCCCTTGGCAGGATCCTGCTGTGCGGCAGCCTCCATACGGATGTAGTACATCTCCTCTACACGCATGATAGGGAATGCTGTTGCGGCAGCGATAGAAGGAGTAGTCATATCGCCCTTGTTAGGACGGAACTTCACGGATGCCAAGGCTGGCATGGATGCACCATAAGTCTTGTTGACGAAAGACACCTTGTCGGCGATAGGAGAACCAGCAGGAGCTACCCACTCCAACTTACGGAAGTCGGTATCGTTCAAGCGGTTGTAAGCCAAGGTATCAATCTTGATGAAGTCGCCAGTACCACCACCGCAGTAACCAAAGGATTGCTCGTTGCACATCCAAGACTCCCAGTTGATGATACCAGTGATAACCGCATCATCCTCGGAGGTCTGCTGAGAACCCCACATAAAGTCAGACAATGTATTGAAACCTGTTGTGGCATTCAAGCACTGTGCCTGGGTCATAGGCTGCACCGAAGAGTTCTTGATGGCATTCTCTGCCGCAGTCTGAGCCTTGGCATAGTCGCCCTCCCACATATAGAGGCGGGCCTCCAAACCATATACACAGTCTAAGTGTGGAAGAGTCTTCTCGTCCAAGGTCAACTTGCCGATGTTCTGCTCAGCATACTCCAAGTCGCTCTTGATGAAGGCAATCAAATCTTCCTTTTTCACACGTGGGTTGTTACGTGCTTCTGTCTCGCTCATGCCTTCTTTTACGATAGGCACGGTCAAACCAGTAACGTCGTTGCCATCTGCATTAACGCCAGAGGTAACATCTGTAGGCAAGTACTCGTACATACGACCGAGGTCGAGGTAAGCGAGCGCACGGAAAGCCTTGGCTGCTGCAATGTAACCCTTCTGCTCGTCGGTGGCAGTCTCCTCGTTGATGGTAGAGATTACATTGTTGGCAGTCTGGATAAACTTGTAGTAGTAAGTCCAAACATAGTTAGAGCGAGCAGCATCTTGGCTAAGAGCTTCGCACTGTGCCCATGGAGAGTACCAGTCGTAACCAGATCCTCCTGTTACGAAAGGCTCGGTCAGTGTGGCGCGGATACGAATCATAGAGCCATAGCCGAAGTTGAAGTCGTATCTCGTTGGGCTATAGAAATCCATGTTCAAGTTGTTGAAGAACGCTGGCATTGCCATCACCAACCCCTCTACTGCAGATGCAGACTGACTTACTTGGTCAGATGTTGCCATATCGGTAGGCTGGGTCTCGTCGATACATCCTGTGAATGTGGAAAGACTCGCAAAGGCCAGACCTACACCTAATATTGAATTCTTTATCTTAATCATAATTGTATTTCTAAATATTATATGAGTTTAGAATGTAAGTGTGATACCACCCGTGATGGTGCGAACGCCTGGATAGTAAGAAGCGTTGCCTGATGTCAGGCTGGTGCGTGGGTCGAGACCCTGGCGCTTTGACCATACCCAAACGTTGTTTGCCTGAGCGTAGATGCGCAAGTTGCTCAAACCGATCTTGCCTACCAATGCCTTAGGGAATGTGTAACCCAAGTTGATGTTCTGGAGGCTCAAGTAAGAAGCGTTGGTCAACCAGCGGTCTGATGTAGAAGCCATGTAAGTGTCACCATACTGCAAACGTGGGATGTTGCTGTTCTTATTCTCTGGGGTCCAAGCCTTCAAGAGATCCTCATGCAGGGCCATACCACGGATAGACTTACCACTGGCGTCCATTGCACTCTGGTAGTCGTTGTCATAGATTTGACCACCAATCTGATACATGAAGTCGATAGAGAAGTCGAAGCCCTTGTAAGCTACGCTTGTTCCGAAACCACCAAATACATCAGCCAAGGCTGTGCCACACAAGTAGTAGTCTGCCTCAGAAGAGTTCTTGGTAGTTGTTGTACCCGTTACATTACCATCCTTGTCCTTTACATTCTTGTAGTAGAGAGCCTCACCAGTCTCGTGATCTACACCTGCATACTTATGGAGGTAGTATGTGTACATAGGCTCACCCTCGCCGATGAAGTAGTCATTATTGGTGTAACCCTTCACGCCATCCACGGTAGTAGTCTTCTTTGCCTCTGGCAAATAGCTTACGTAGTTGTGGTTGTAAGTGATGTTCATGTTGGCACTCCAAGTGAAGTCGCGGGTGCGGATGATGTCACCGTTCAAAGTAACCTCAAGACCATTGTTGATCATGTCACCTACGTTGTCATAGTAACCGCTGTAACCGAACGACTTTGGCAATGAGAAGTTGAAGAGCATATCGGTGGTCTTGCGAGAGTAGAACTCTACGGTACCGTTCAAGCGATTCTTGAAGAGTCCGAAGTCAACACCTACGTTAAACTCGCCTGTGGTCTCCCAAGTGATGTTCTTGTTACCATAGCGACCTGTTGGTACCAATGACACAGAACCATTAGAGTTTACGATATCGTAGTTTGTAGAGTAATGGTAATATCCCAAAGTAGCACTTTCTATATTGTCATTACCTACCTGACCATAGCTCACCTTGAGCTTCAAGTCATCTACCCAGTCGGCCTTGAAGAACTTCTCCTTGTTGATAACCCAAGATGCACCGAGAGAGTAGAAGGTACCCCAGCGGTTCTCCTTGGCGAAACGTGAAGAAGCATCACGACGCAAAGAAGCATCGAAGAAGTAGGTGTCGTTGTAATCATACTGTACGCGACCGAAGTAACCCTCGTTGTTATACTCGCGGGTATAAGAGTTGGTACCACCTACCAACACGGCACTTGCCAACTCGTCGTTAGCAGGGCTATACTGATTAGTCTTGTTACCATAGAGGTAAGCGTAGCTCTGGTTGTAGTACTCATGACCGAGCATCACAGCCACAGAGTGCTGACCGAACTCGTGAGCCCAGTTCAAACGCTGCTGCAAGTTATAGTTGAAGTATCTCTCGTGATACTTAGAAACCATACCGTTAGAAGATGCGTACTGACCGAAGTAAGGGTTGGTGGTAGATGTGGTGCGATATTCATCTACGTATGCATTGTTGATGGAAGTGAAGGTGATGTCCAAAGGCAAGCGTACCTCGATGGTACCCTGCATATTGAAGTTGTTGCCCACAACCTTATACTCATCAAGCTGATTGGCAGCCAATGGGTTGGCCTGTGCAAGATAAGCACGCTTCTGACCATTTACTGTGCCATCACCATAGTCGTACATCTTGGTGCCGCTTGCCTGATGCATCATCACGTTGCCCTGGGCATCACGGATATAGAGAGGATAGATAGGAGCCATGGCTACGAATGCGAACACGTTGCCAGAGCCGCCAGACGAACCCTCGTCAGAAATACCAGACTGATTGTTGGCATAGTGAGAGAAGTTAACGTTGGCGCCAACCTTCAACCAATCCTTGATCTTATAGTCTGACTTCAAACGACCAGAGTAACGCTCGAAACCAGAGCCGAAGGTGATACCATCGTTGTTCAAATAGTTGAAGGAAGCCATGAAGCTACCCTTGTCGCTGGCACCCTGCGCAGAGATATTGTACTCCTGGCGGAGGCTGTTGCGGAACATGGCATCTACCCAGTCGTCGGCTGTAACATAATATTGCTGACCATTGTTAGAAACCAAGCGACCCATGGTAGCGTTAGGGTTCATCTTGCCATTGGTACCAATCAGGAGCTCGCCCTTAGGAGCCTGGAACACGCTCATGCCCAAACCATAATTGTTGTCGGCTGTCAAGTTCTGGTTAGCCCAACGATTAGCGTTGTTGGCATCATACTTCAATGTGTTCAAAGCATAATTATTCAATGCAGTGTACCAAGTCTCGTAGTAGCCAGAAGCCTTGTCGATATACTTGTAGTCTGGCATAGAACGAGAGTTAGAACCCCACTTAGCGTCGAATGTGATAGAAGAAGAACCAGTCTTTCCACCCTTGGTGGTAATCATCACGACACCGTTGGCACCACGAGCACCATAAAGAGCAGAAGAAGCAGCATCCTTCAAGATAGTAAGACTCTCAACATCATCAGGGTTGATTGTGTTCAAGTCGCCATCGTAAGGCACACCATCAACAACGATCAATGGGTCTGTGCTGGCATTGATGGTACCGATACCACGGATACGAATCTTAGAGCTTTCACCTGGACGACCAGAAACCTGAGTCATCTGCACACCAGCTACCTTACCTTTCAAAGACTCTACAGGGTTAGAAACCTGAGTCTTGCCAATCTCGCTAGAACCTACTACCGCAGCAGATCCAGTGAAAGCAGAACGCTTCTGTGTACCGAAGGCAACGACCATCACCTCGTCGAGACTATGCTCGTCTGGGTCGAGAACCACCTTCATGTTAGAAGAAGCCTTAACGGTCTTGGCATTCATGCCAATGTAAGTAATCTCCAACTTGGCACCGGCTGGAGCGTTCAATGAGAAGTTACCGTCAACGTCGGTAACGGTACCGGTGTTGGTACCAGCAACCTTGATGGAGGCACCGAT
>DHMR01000020.1 GCA_002405875.1 bacterium UBA4637 | reverse complement strand
AACTTTTCCCAAATAGCTTCCTTGGAAGGCAATTCCATCAAGTGCTTGGCGGAGGAAGCGAATGGCAATCTCTACATCGGTACCGACAATGGTCTCTATCGCATGGCAATGGACAATACGGTTACTCACTTTGTGCATGATTCCAGGGATGCCTCTACCATCCCCAACAATATCGTGTGGGCTTGCTATGTGGATCGATGGCAAAACGTGTGGATAGGTACCGACAATGGACTTTCTCGGTTTGCAACTCATACTTATTTTCAATATACTTCGCTTGACAAGGTTACCTCTTCGGGGGAGGGCAATTGCCTACATGCCATGCTCCAAACCCGCCAGGGTGAGTGGTGGATGGGCGGTACCAATGGTTTGATACATTTTGTCTCTACGGCTGGTTTCGCCCAGGGTGGTGCTACTTACAATGATGTGGCTTGGTATAAACAAAACAGTGAAGCGAGTCGATTGACGCATAATCGTGTGCGCAAAATCTATGAGGATAGGGAAGGAGATGTGTGGATATGCACCGACCATGGCATCAATCTTTATGACCGGAAGATGAAGCAAATGCGCAACTTCATTGTATATGATAAGACGGGCAAATATTCTACCGCCTGGGCTTACGATATATTGGAAGACTCGAAAGGCAGACTTTGGATGGCATCGTATATGGGCGGTGTCTTCGTCATCGACAAACAACGCTTGTTAAGCGAGATAGTCAGCCGAAAGAAAGAAACTGTCACAACGACCACGGGGCATATCGCCGATTATCATTTTTCAGACCGGGGTAAGAATGCTTTGTCGGGACTACACATCGGACAGATTGTGATGGATGGAAAAGGACAAATATGGGCTTCTACTTACGATTGCCTAGACTGTATTGACCCTGTCAGCATGAAGGTTAGCCACGTAGGGCAGACGAGTGCCATCAACTATTTGTTGGCAGATAAGCAGGGGAATGTATGGGCAGGCTGCAATGGCAAGGTAAGATGCTACAAGGTCAACTCACCGAGACAAGGAACGACTTATGCGACCCAGGAATGGAATGTCGGTGGAAAGGTCAGTACGATGTGCGATGTGAAGGGCAAGATCTGGGTTGTGTGTGGCAAGGAGTGCAGTGTGCTCGACATGAATGGAGAGAGCTTTCGATTTGTCGTTCCGTCGATTATTCCTTTGACGATATTTGATGATGCCAATTCCCATTGCGTGGTCATGGGTGGCAATGATGGTTTCGTGGCAATAGATGAAGCTATCGCCAAAACACCTGTCAGTCAGGCATCTCTGATGTTGGCAGGCATCATCGTGAATGGTAAGCAAATGCAGAATAGCGATGGAGATGCGCTATCGCTCAAGGTGGCTCCACGTGAACTGAGGCAGCTCACCTTGGCAAGTGATGAGAATAACTTCACGCTCCAGTTGACCGACCTTCCGTTTGCTAACCATCCTTCCTGTGTTTATGCTTATCGCCTGGAGGGAAGCGACCACGACTGGCAGTATAAGTCGGATGGAAATATCGACATTACCTATAATGGTTTGCCACATGGCGATTACCATCTCACGGTGCATGTCGTGGATGGCGAGGGGAACATCGGTGATGAGGTCTATGCGCTCGACATCTGCATCTTGCCTCCTTGGTATCTTTCTGCTTGGGCAAAGATGGTGTATCTCTTGCTGGCGATAGGCTTGGCTTGGGGCATCATGAAGTTTTATCTTACGAGAGAACGCTTGGCGGAGGAACGCCGCCAAAAGGCAGAGATTCTCGAACAAGTGGAGGCTCGTATGAACTTCTTTGCTAGTTTGGCCAAGAGACTGAAGGCTGCCGTGGCTCATCGCTCGTTTGATGAAATCACGGACTTGGTCAATCATTCGTTGGAGATGGGCACAGGAAACATCTCGTTAGCTCGTCAGGACAAGATGGCTACTACAGAAAACAATGATGGAACTATCGAATCAAAGGACACAGAAGAATCCCAAAAACAGGAAAGTCCTGTCTCTCCTGTGTTGAGTGAGGCTGACCAGCGCTTGTTGAAGGAGATAACTGAGGCAATCGAGCAGCACATGATAGATTCCGACTTCAATGTCACCACCTTGCAGGAGACGATAGGCATCGGTGGCAAGCAGTTGTATCGTAAGTTGAAGGCGATGACGGGCATGACTCCTGTGGAATATATCCGTGACATGAGGATGAAGAAGGCTGCGTTGATGCTCAACGAGGGCAAGTTTAGTGTGTCGGAGGTGATGTACACGGTGGGCTTCTCCAATAGCAGCTACTTCTCGAAGTGCTTCTCCAAGGCTTTTGGCATGACACCGACTGAATACATGAGAAAGTGAAGAATTTAAGTGAAGAGTGAAGAACGAAGAGTGAAGAATTCATTTGTAAGATAAAGACTGTTATTGATAAAATAGAGACTGATGAAAAATCCGATATTGACCATAACTGGTTCCGATAGCACAGGTGGATCGGGCGTGCAGGCAGACATCAAGACGATATCTGAGTTGGGCGGCTATGCCGTGTCGGCGATAACCAGCATCACCGTACAGAACACCTTGGGTATCCAGGAGTTCTTTGACATCCCGGCGGAAATCGTGTCGGGACAGATAGAGGCCATCATGAACGATATTCAGCCCAATATCGTGAAGGTAGGTATGATTAGAAAGGTGGAGACGCTGGAAGTGGTCATCGATACCTTGACCAAGTACCGCCCTGACTATATCATCTATGCCCCTGCCATCTGGTCGAGCAATGGCGATGCGTTGATGACGGAGGATGTGGTGAGCCAAATCAAGTATCGCCTCTTGCCGCTCTGTTCGGTGGTCGTGGCGAGAAAGAAGGAGAACGACATCATCTTGCAGGACACCAGGCTGCTTCGTATGGCGGAAGACAAGGGATTGAATGTCTTCTTGCTCGACAATGCCAACTCGCATGGTCTCATCAACCGCTTTTCCTCCGCCCTTGCCGTGTATCTCAACCAAGGCAAGAAGATGGAGGATGCCTTGGCAATGGCGCAGGATTTCATCAATGTGGAACTCTCTCGTGAGGGCAACCTGCAAGGCAGAAGTTCAGAACTATATAACCAGTTTATCTCGCAAGTGAATAACTTCTGCCGTACCTATAGCGATGTGCATTTCTATGCCGACCAACTCAACGTGAGTGGTCGTTACCTTGCCCAGGTGACTCGCCGCATCTCTGGCAAGACCCCGAAGGCCATCATCGATGAATATATCGTGAAGGAGATAGAGCGAGAACTCTCCACAACGACCCATACGGTGCAAGAAATCGCCAATACTTTCGGCTTCTCGTCGCAAGCCCATCTCACCAAGTTTTTCAAGAAGATGAAGAACGTCACTCCTTCGGAATATCGGAAGAAGTAAAGTGTCTATTGGATGACAATGCTTTTTACACATTTGGGAATATCCCTTATATATATGCGAAACGTGTTTTGTACAAAATGACGCAATGTTTGCATTTATTGGAACACTTTTCTCTTATTTCATCAAAAAGTGTTTCCTTTGCAGCC
>DHMR01000040.1 GCA_002405875.1 bacterium UBA4637 | reverse complement strand
TAGCTCAGTTGGTAGAGCAACTGACTCTTAATCAGTGGGTCTAGGGTTCGAATCCCTAAGGGTGTACAAAAAAGAGGAAATTCGTTATGGATTTCCTCTTTTTTTGTATGTGTTTGTCCTGTGCCTTGTCGGAGTGCGATGCAGAATCCATTTTTCTTTCTTTTTGATAAAAAAATGCCGAATAACTTTGTTATTTAAAATATAAATCGTACCTTTGTGCGAAATTTGTAAGACAATTCGGAAATTTACTTTTTGTCTATCAAGTCAATATAAAAGAAATAGTAAAAATGGTTAGTTTTATTCTGAGTCTTATAGCTTTAGTGCTTGGCTATATGCTCTACGGAAAGTTTATAGCACATACGTTTGGTCCTGACGACCGTCCGACTCCTGCAGTGACAAAGGCTGACGGGGTCGACTTCATGGTACTTCCTTCCTGGAAGATTTTTATGATTCAATTTCTGAATATTGCGGGCACGGGACCTATATTCGGTGCCATCATGGGAGCCTGGTATGGTCCGGTGGCTTATCTTTGGATCATTTTTGGCTGCATTTTCGCAGGTGCCATGCACGACTATATGAGTGGCATGCTTAGTTTGCGAAATGGAGGCGCGGGCTTGCCGGAGCTAGTTGGTAAGTACTTGGGCGGAAGAACCAAGAAAGTGATGCTTGTGTTCTCCGTCTTGCTTCTGATGATGGTGGGAGCCGTGTTTGTGTATAGTCCTGCCGTCATCTTAAAGGATATCTGGGGAAGCCAGATGTTCTGGATTATTGCCATCTTTGTTTACTACATCATAGCAACTTTGTTGCCTATCGACAAGATCATTGGCAAGGTCTATCCACTCTTTGCCTTCTCGCTTCTCTTCATGGCCGCCGCCTTGATGGTGGGCTTGTTCGTGAAATGGCCTTCGCTGCCTGAACTTTGGAGCAATCTCTCCAGCTGCAACTTGAATGATAATCCTTCTTGGTTGGGCACGGAGTCTTTCATGCAGAGAAGTCCGCTCTTCCCATGCCTGTTCATTACGATTGCCTGTGGTGCCATCAGTGGATTCCATGCCACCCAGAGCCCTTTGATGGCTCGCTGTATGAAGAACGAGAAAATGGGACGTCCTATTTTCTATGGCGCCATGATTACGGAAGGTGTCGTCGCCTTGATTTGGGCTACGGTGTCGATGTACTTCTTCTATTACGGTGGATGGCGTGAGTGCATCGACGCTCAGGCAGCACAGGACTTTATAGCCCAGGCTGATGGCGGAAAGACATTGGTGCAATATTTCAAGGCTCCGACGGTGGTCAAGATAGTTTGCTCTAGCTGGCTGGGCGTGGCTGGTGGCATCCTCGCCTTGCTCGGTGTCGTCGCAGCTCCTATCACCAGTGGTGATACCGCGTTGAGAAGTGCGCGACTGATTATCGCTGAGTTCATCGGACTCGAACAGCGCTCCATGCGTAAGCGCCTGTATGTCTGCATCCCTCTGTTTGCCGCCACCGTTGGCATCTTGGTCTGGCAGATGGAGAATCCGGATGGATTCAATGTCATCTGGCAATATTTCGGATGGGCCAACCAAACCTTGTCCGTATTTACTTTGTGGACTTTGACGGTATACATGGTTCAGCAGAAGAAGCCATTTGTCTTGACCTTGATACCTGCCGTGTTCATGACGGTAGTCTGCTCCACCTTCTTGCTCGTGTCGCCTGAGGCGTTGGCATTGAGCAGTGGCATCTCCTACACGGGAAGTGTCGTGGTCTTGGTGGTAGCCTTGGTTTGGTTCTTCTCTTGGTATCTCAAGTATCAGAAGAGCGTCACTCGATAGAGGATGCTCTCTACATATATTTATTAACTAATACACATTGAAGATTATGCGTATGAAAAAAATCGCTTTGTTGTGTGCGTCTTTCATGGTAGCATTGGCTGCCCATGCACAGTTTGAGCAGGGTAAGGTATATTGTGGTGCTTCTCTTTCGGGGCTCAACTTGAGCTATAATGGCACAAGTGACTTGAATCTCGGAATACAAGGTCAGGCTGGTTATCTCTTTGCCGACAACTTGATGGGAGTGGGGCAACTCTCGTATCAGCATACAGGTAAGGATGGCGTGAAAGACTATGTGAGTGTAGGGGCGCAAGGTAGATACTATATCATCCAGAATGGTTTGTACCTGGGTGCTGGCGCAAAGTTTATACATACGGGAAGTTACAATGACGTGATGCCTGGCGTGGAAGTGGGATATGCCTTCTTTGTCAGCAAGACCGTGACCATCGAGCCGGCTCTCTATTATGACCAAAGTTTCAAGAATCACTCAGACTATTCTACCATTGGTCTGCGTATCGGTGTAGGAGTGTATTTGTAATGGTTCAACAGTATCCTTCGGCTTTGTTGGAAAAAGCCGTGAGTGAATTTGCCAAATTGCCAGGGATAGGGCGCAAGACTGCCTTGCGCCTTGTCCTGCATACCCTTCGGCAGAGCGACGAATCCGTATCGCAGTTTGTCAATTCGATAGCCCAGATGAAGGCCAACGTGAAATACTGCAAGGTCTGCCATAACATCAGCGATACCGATGTCTGTCCGATATGCAGCGACCCTCGTCGTGATAGATCGCTCATCTGTGTCGTTGAGAATATTCAGGATGTGATGGCCATCGAGAACACACAGCAATACCATGGATTGTACCATGTGCTGGGGGGAATCATTTCTCCGATGGATGGTATCGGACCTGCTGACTTGGAGATTGATTCTCTCGTAGAACGAGTGGCCCAAGGGAATGTGGAGGAGGTAATCTTGGCTCTTAGCAGCACGATGGAGGGGGACACCACCAACTTCTACCTGTCCCGTAAGTTGGCAGACTATCCAGTCAAACTCTCCGTTATCGCCCGAGGAATATCGGTCGGCAATGAATTGGAATACACGGATGAGGTGACGCTCGGTCGCTCTATCCTAAACCGTACTCCATTTGGCCAATGATTGTGGCATGACTTGGGGTAAATGTAAAACGTTTAAAATGAAAGAATTGGATTTGAAATTTACACAACGGATCTTGATGGTCAACTTTTGGTTGATGCTGGCCATTGCCATCCTGTTGGTCTTGCTCTATGAACTGGAGCTGCTGGAACCGATAGCCTGTGATGTTCAAGGGGAATTCTTGATGCAGATATTGATGGAGATCGTAACCATTCTGTGCATACCTGTCGCATTGAAGCTTTTCTCGATCAAAGTCATCCGTAGAAAGCTTGTTCAGGGCAAGGGCTCTTCTTTGCTTCCCTGGGGGACGGCACGCTTGAATATGCTCTGTGTGCCCATGTTGATCAATACATTTATGTATTATCAGACCATGTCTCCGGCTTTTGGCTATATGGCCATTATCCTTTTTTTATGTCTTTTCTTTATCTATCCTTCCATGTCTAGGTGTTATTCCGAGACGGAGGATGTAGAGTCTGTTGCCAAGTGAAACTTACTGTAGTTATTGTCAGTTACAATGTCAAGTATTATCTGGAGCAGTGCCTCTCTGCGCTGGATCAAGCTTTGTGCGGCTTGGACGCTGAGGTTTATGTGGTGGACAATCACTCCAAGGATGGAACGGTGGAGTATCTTTCGGACACCTTTCCACAAGTTCACTTCATTGCTAGCTCTCATAATTTGGGCTTTGCCAGAGCCAATAACTTGGCGATTCGCGGGACTTCCTCCGACTATGTGCTTTTGCTGAATCCGGACACAATCGTTGGTGAGCATACCGTTTCGGACGCTCTGTCTTTTATGGATGCTCATCCTGATGCCGGTTCGTTGGGTGTCAGGATGCTGGATGTTTCGGGAGCCTCCGCCTTGGAGAGTAGGAGAGGATTGCCTACGCCGATGGTCGCTTTTTATAAGATGGTAGGATTGTGTGCTCGCTATCCGAAGAGCAGGCGATTCGGACATTATTATATGAGTGGGTTGCCGTGGGACGCTCCGGCTCCAATCGAAGTCGTGAGTGGCGCCTTTTGCATGCTGAGGCGTGAGGCCTTGAGGCAAGTTGGTTGCTTGGATGAGGACTTCTTCATGTATGGGGAGGACATTGACCTTTCTTACCGTATCATGAAAGGTAGTTTCACCAATTATTACCTCCCTTCTTTGATCTTGCATTACAAAGGGGAAAGTACCCAGAAGTCCAGCTTCCGTTATGTACATGTCTTTTACGAAGCCATGTTGATATTCTTCCAAAAGCATTACTCGGGGTTGTCGCTCATCGTCAGTTTACCTATCAAGATGGCTATTTATGCAAAGGCGTGCATGGCCTTGCTTCACATGCAAGTGGCAAAGGCACGTAAAAGTTTGGGATTTGTCACCGAAGAATGGAAGAATCCGCTGTTTGTCTTCGTCGGAAGTGAGGCGATGGTAGAGACGGGGAAAAAACTAGCTTCCCAAAAAGGTTTGCTGGCGAAGTGTTTCGTTTGTGACAAGGAGCGTCTAACGATAGATTTTTTCAGGGAGCATTCTCGACAACAGGAAGAAGACAGCCAGTTGGTTCAGTATTGGGTTTTCGACACCCGAGAGTTTGGCTACGAGCAAATATTCTCCCTTTTTGTGACGAACACGAACCCGATGGTAAGGATGGCTTTCTATCATTGGGATAGCGGAAAGATGATAACAGAAAATGAAATTTATGATGGATAGCATGATGAAGAAACAAAATTCGAGGGTTTTTCTTCGGGCTTTGGAGCCTGAGGACTTGGAATTTCTGTACGACATCGAGAACGATGAGCAGATATGGGGCGTGGGTACGACCAATGTTCCTTATTCCAGAAATCTCTTGTTGGATTACATTACGAGTTCTTCGGGCGACATCTTTGCAGACAAACAGGTTCGTCTGATGCTTGAAAACGAGGATAGGATGACCATAGGCATTGTTGACTTGGTCAATTTTTCTCCCGTCCATCGAAGGGCGGAACTCGGCATTGTTATCCAAAAAGCCTACCGACACCAAGGGTATGCTTCGCTTGCTTTGCGAAAAATATTAGAGTATAGCAAGAATATCCTCCATTTACATCAAATTTTTGCTATTGTACCCGAAAATAACAAAAATTGCTTGAAAATGATGGAAAGCTTTGGATTTCAGACGAATACCGTGCTGAGAGACTGGCTTTTTGATGGGGATAGATACCGCTCGGCAAAAGTTTTTCAAATATTTTTGTAAAAAAGTTGCAGAAAAAATTGGTGGATTCAAATTTTTGTAGTACCTTTGCAACCGCAAATGAGAAATGAACCTCAAGCGAGTTAAATGATAACTCATTTTGGTGCGTTAGTTCAGTTGG
>DHMR01000116.1 GCA_002405875.1 bacterium UBA4637 | reverse complement strand
AACTTTCTAGTCACACGAACTTGAAGTCGTAAGTGATAGAGACGGTCTTCAGACGAATATATTTCGCATCCACCATATAGAGGTCGGAAGAGGCATAGTTGTTTACCTTGCCATGATCCGTTGTCACACGTGGGTACTTGGCATTAGGGTCAGGATTTTCTTCAGTCCAGGAATTGTCCACCATGTACTTGAGCAATCCACCTTTGCCATAAGCACTACCATCATAGAACGGATAACGGAAACTACCATCCAGCACACGACTCACGTTCCAGGCTCCTGTCCATTGAGTATTGACGGAAAGACGTTTCCAAGAGAATCCGAGATTGACACCTATGGTGTATTCAGGATCTTCGGTATAGCCCAATTCCATGGTCATATCCTTAGAATCTATCACACCATCACCGTTCAGATCTACATAAGTACAGTCGCCAGGACGAATGGCATCCTTCAGAATCTGCACAGGGAAATCAACCCCATATACCTCCTTGTAGTGGGCTGGCGTATTTTCATTGTAATATTCAAAGAACTTATATCCAGCAGTCTTGTCGGCACCGATACGATGTCCTTTCTTCATACGGTAAGCATTGCTCTGAGGCTCTTCCTTCATCTCCACAATCTCGTTCTGGTTATAAGAGAGGTTGATGCCTGCCCAATAGCGGAAATTCTTACCTATCTTGTCTTGCCATTTCAAAGCCAATTCCCATCCCCAACTCTTCGTCTCACCAAGATTGGCCTTAGGAACCGTAAAACCAAGCAGGGCTGGAGCGGTATAATCGGTACAAAACAAATCGGTACGACGCTCGTGGTAGTAATCGAAGGTAGCACTCAACTTATCATTGAAGAAATGAATATCCACACCATAGTCTTGCTTGAATGCCTTTTCCCAAGTAACATCCGCATTATGTTTGAGACCTTCGCTGGAAGCCAATACTCTGTTATTACTATTGACACCAAAATAATAGCCCGAGCCATTGATACTATAGAGGTCTGGAGTATAATAGAAACGATAAGAACCACCCAACTTACCATTACCAACAAGACCCCATGAAGCACGAAGTTTCAAGAATGAAACAGTAGGCTTCAATGCCTCAAACCATTTTTCCTCGCTGACGTTCCAACCTGCAGAGAATGCAGGGAAAGTACCATAACGATGACTCTTGTGGAAATTCTCAGAACCATTGCGACCTACATTGAACTCCGCCATATAGCGGTTGTTCCAATCGTAGGTGACACGACCTACCAAACCAACTACCCCACTAGGTACCAAGTTGTAGTCACCACCAGGGTAATAATTCTTTTTCTGGTTATAGAGCAAGAGGGCAGAAACTGAATGCAAACCAAACTTACGACTCCAATTGAATCGGGCATCGAAATACCAATTTCGAGCTCTACCTGCCGATGTGCTCACCTTGGCACGACTAAAAGAACCACTCTGCTTGTAGTTTAATACAGGATAGCCATCTGCACCAATGACCATATTTCCATCCTCACCATACTGTGCCACAGGCGAATAGGTGGCGATGGACGCACTACCCTGCTTAGTTACCGTGAAATTGCTGTTATAAGCACCCTTGATGGAGAAAGTCAATCCCTTGGTGATGAAGTCTAGTTTCTGGGTCAAGGCGAGGTTCACAGCCATGCGGTTGGAACCATTCTTGTAATAACCCTTGCCATACCATGCACTCATTGGGTCACTACCCGTAAATGGCAACTGGATATCAGAATAGTCTGTCGCAGTCTTGATAAACTTATCACCCACCACACCAGGACTTGAGAACGGTGTGGCCAGATAGATTGCTTTCATCAAGGCATCGGTAGAACCAATCAACGGACGGCTCACGTTATCGACGCTACCTGCGATATTCGCTGAAATCTTGGTAGTAGGTGTCACATTGATATCTACATTCGCACGATAATTGAAACGCTTGTAGTTGTAATCGGCATCATAATCCTGTGCGAAAGTCTTGAACAGACCACCCTGACTATACATACCTGCGGAGATAAAATACTTCACCTTTTTATTACCACCCGATATATTGACATTCGCCTTGGTCTGCATAGAACTCTTCTTCATCAGATAATCTGTCCAACGCATATTTGGGAAACGAATCGGGTCACTGCCTGAAGCAAACTTGTCTATAACTTCCTGGCTGAACTCTTGCTTAGAAGCATCGCCATCAGCATCATAACGACGCATCATATTATGATAGTTGGCATACTCTACAGAGTTGGCTTGCTCCACAGGACGGTTAGGGAAAAGCAATGTACCAGATACGGAAGCCGTAATCTTAGCCTTGCTGTCTTGTCCACGCTTGGTAGTGATCAATACGACACCATTTGCACCTTCCACACCAAACACGGCGGTAGCAGAGGCATCCTTCAATACGGTGACGCTCTCGATTTCCTCCGGGTCGATATCGTTCATATAAGCGGCATCCACCGTGATACCATCCACCTGAATCAATGGTTGTGAATCTGTCCATGAAGCCTTACCACGCACGAAGATTTGCGCATCGTCATTGCCAGGCTCACCAGAATACTGAACGGAGCTGACACCCGTCACCTGACCTGCCAACACCTGAGAAACGGAGCTGACAGGTGTCTGGGTCAATGCCTCTCCCTTGATGCTGGAAATGGCACCCGTTACGGTCACCTTCTTCTGCACGCCGTAAGCCACAACCTCGACACCCTTCAGTGCAGTAGCCTCTTCCTTTAAAGTAACAGTCATACCCTGCTTGGCAGGAACGATGCTCTGCTCATATCCCAAGAAAGTGATTTTGAGTTTCTGACCTGTTTTAGCTGCAATTTGGAAGTTACCATCCATGTCTGAAACAGTACCACTGTTAGTACTCTGACCCACAATGAGAACGGTAGCGCCGATGACAGGCTCACCATTTGAATCGATAACCTTACCTTTAATGGTATTGGTTTGCTGAGTTGCCATCTCTGCGGCATACACCTTATTATATATAGGCGATACGCCGAATGCCAAGGTTGCGGAAAGCAAGCAGACTGGCAAAGTCGATGACTTGATAAACTTATTTCGTACCATAAGCTTTTAGATTGTTATGTTATTATTGTTTCTTGTTTTCAGTTACCATCATCTTCACTTAACCCCATAACGGCCAAGTAATTCGATTATTTTTATTTTCGATAGCAAAATTAGTATTTTGCACCATTTCATGGAGTGGACAATTGTCCTAAGCGTACGTTTTTTGTACGATTCTACCTTTATCCGGCATTGATTCTTCTACCTTGTTATTCCGCCTTCGTACTTCCGAAAGGTATCACAGTCAAGCCTTCGCTATTCACAAGGTTTGGCTGTGCCACCTCATGCCAAGCCAATCTTACAAACACAGGTTCTTTCACCTCTCGGCAATAGACAGAAACCTTATTCTTGTCGTGAATGTCGGCTAGGGCTGGATGGAAGACACCATCTTTTCCTGCCACTTCAAACCATTCCAAGCGGCGATTGCCATTGCTCTTTCGCAAACCATCTCCAGCATTGGCAAACTGCAATTCGAGTTTCTTGCCATCGCTGCTCTTCGTTACTCGCTCCAACTCTGGACCACGATACAGAATCTTGTCATAGCCATAATTCTTATGCAAGGCAATGCGAGCCAAGCGCTGCCCCACGAACCACTTATAGGATGGGTGGATGTCTCGAAGATTATCCACTAAGTCGAATATCGTGATGTATTCAGAGTTTTCCACCAAGTTGCGAGCCTGCTTCTGCTGCTCACGGAATTGAGGCAAAGCCTCGGCGGTAAGCGGATGTCCACCCTTGTGGAGGCGGTCGGAATAGATGTGAGGAGCCAAGATGACATAATAGAACGGCAGACTCTTGTCCTTGAATTGTGACTTCCACCAATCGGTCATCACCTTAAACTTTTGGGCATATCGTCCGTCCTCGACACCACAATTGTTCTCTCCCTGATACCAAAGGAAACCACGGATGGTGTATGGGATAACAGGTACCAACAGACGTTTATACCACTCGCCTACTTCCCAACCACTGATTTTACCAGTCTCTTTCAGTTCCTTACAGAAAGCGGCACTCTGCTCGTAAGCCTCACGAGGAGTCCATGTCTCGATGCGAGTTCCACCCAAAGCCACAGTGATGATGCCCACAGGAATCTTCAGGCTGTCCTGGATGTTCTTGATGAAGTAATAGCCCACGGTAGAGACATCGGGCAAACTCTCGCCACTCGCCTCCGCCCAAGTCTTCTGATTTTCACGAAGCGAGACAAACACTCGGATATTTGGATTCTGAGGCTTCTTCATCTCCTCGATGCTCCAATCCTTGCCCTTGGCAGGAGCCTTGAATGCCTTATGGCGCTTCATGGAATACTGCATGTTTGACTGTCCTGCTGCTATCCATACCTCGCCAACTACCACATTATTATATATCAAGCACTCTTTCTTGCCCTTGACAACCAAATTCTGAGGAGTGGCAGTAGCCTTCATTGGTTGCAAGGTGGCAAGCCATTTGCCCTCGGCATCCGCCTTCACCTTTACCTTTTGCTTGCCAAAGCATACAGTTACTCGTTCGCCAACATCCGCAGTGCCCCAAATATGCACAGGCTTCTCACGCTGTAGAACCATATTGGAAGAAATGACAGGAGATGTCGCCAGTTTGGCGAAACCGACGACATGTCCCATCAAAAGCAAGGCGATGATGCTCATCGCCTGCTTGAAGTTATGATAGTTGAAATTTGTTTTCATCATTTTATCGTTCAACTTTTATTCTGATTACATTCAGAATAGAATATGATTTCATTCTGAACATGATTTATTCTAAATATAAGAAACGGATGACTTATTTGACTGCAATGACAGTGGTCAAAGTCTTCAATCCATTCGATTTTGCCTTGACAACAATCTTACCCGACTTACCAGACGCAAGGGCATTGCCACGAATTATTAACTGGCACTTGCCACGATAAGTACTGCGGCTATTGCCTTGCCATGGCTCATCGCTCATCATGTCATCGTTGGCAACACCAGCGTTCACACCTTGTCCCTTTACATCGAAGTCGAGTTTGACTGCATCAGGACAAACATTTCCCTGGGCATCCACTACGGTGTAGTTGAGATAGGCCAAGTCCATACCGTCGCCCTTCAGTTGCGACTTGGTCACATCCACGAGTATCTTGGCTGGCTTGCCTGCCGTGGCAAGAATATCCTCGCCAACCTTGATGCCCTTGTTATATCCGATGGCTTTCAACTCACCTTTCTGATAAGCCACATCCCATACCAACTCTGGGGCTTGGTTCTTAGGAGGCAACTGCTTCTTGCCCAAGCTCTTGCCATTGAGGAAGAGCTCGGTCTCGTCGCAGTTGCTCATCACTTGCACCTTCAGCTTGTCGCCTTCCGCATAGTTCCAATGCTCATCGAGGGCTATCCAAGTCATCTTCAAGTCGTTCCATACCAAACCACCCTGTCCCTTGTTAGGACGAGTGATGATTTTCACCATTGGCTTTTCTGTATCATAGAAGCTCTTCACGCTCCAGCCCAGTGGCTTCAGATGATTGGTGAAGCTCACCAGTCCACGAACCCATCCCTTGGATGGCCAACCGAAGGACTCGCCGATGTAATCGGTTCCGCCCCAATAGAACTGTCCCACAGGATAAGAGTGGTCGAAGTTGAAATAGTTGTAACCTAAGTCGCCCACAGCCATCTCTCCCTCCATGAATACCAATTGTGGGAATCGCTTGTGGTCTTCGTCCCAAAAACTTTCCAAATAGTTGGTGCAAACCACATCTGTATAGAATTCGAACTGATGAGGTTCAGCATTCAAGAAACGTTTTTCGTCTCGCTTTCGGGTGATGCTGTTATAGCGATTAGGATACTGGCTGCAAGTAGCCTTGCGGGTAGGGTCTATCTGATGTGCCAAGTCCAAGAGCGTCTTCAATTGTTTAATACCATTCTTGCGAGTTTGCTCGGCTTGAATCTGCTGATACACCTCGTTGCCCACACTCCAGATGAATACGGAAGGATGGTTGCGGTCACGCTGCATCTGAACACGGACATCACGCAGATGCAAGGCACCAAACTTCGCCCCCTGTCCATAATAACTATCGTCCCACTTATCGAAGAACTCATCCACCACAAGGATGCCATGGCGGTCAGCCCAGTCGAGCACATACTTAGGATAAGCATTGTGAGAGAGACGAAGACCGTTGCATTTCAAGTCTCGTGTAAGAGCCATGAGTCGCTGGTTCCATCCCTCCTCGAAGGAAGCCGTACCAAGAGGACCAAGGTCGGTATGCAGGCAAACACCATTCACATATACCTTCTTGCCATTCACCAAGAGACCTTGGTCAGGAGAAAGCTCTATCTCACGGATACCGAAAGGCGTCTCGTAGGTATCAATCGCTCCATCCGGGATTTTCAGAGAAGCCACATCCGATGCACCAACTTCTGTTGTATTCCATTCCAAAGGCATTCTGACGTTTCCATTATACTTCTGTTTCGCCACATACACATGGCTCACCGCCTTATACATTTTGCCATCGCCCACGTTCCAAAGTTGAGGGTTGTCAACCAAGATGTCTTGATTAAACTGATAGGTCTCGCCACCTCCAAAAGGAGCTACCGCCTCGGCTGTAGCCACCGTCTTGCCATCGGGAGCTTGGATTTCCGTCACCAATCGACAAAGCACGGAGTCGGTGCGCTCATTCTTGATGTCGGTCTTCACATTCACCTTGGCTTGCGATGGAGTAATCTTCGGTGTGGTAACATACGTGCCATATCTTGCCACATGCACATCTTCGAGCACATGTAACCAAACATCCCTGTTGATGCCCTCGCCATTATACCATCGGCTGCTCTTCGGATAAGCATTGTCGTAACTTACGGCGATAACGTTCGCCCCCTGCTGCAATTTATCGGTAATGTCGAACTCGAAGTCTAGATAGCCATTCGGATTCTTTCCCTCGCAGAGCTTGCCATTGACATACACCTTGGCATCACGATACACGCCCTCAAACTCCAGAACAATGCGCTTGCCCTCCCAAGCCTTGTCGTACTTGATGGTCTTTCGATACCACCCACGTCCCAACGGACGATAACCATTGCGATTGCTGGCTCCATTGCCTTTCTTGACAAAAGGTCCTACCACCTGTGCATCGTGAGGCAGATTGACCACCTGCCACCCCTTGTCATTGAAATCCACCGCCTGCGCATTCTCGATGATGCCCGGCTGGTATTTCCATCCCAGGTTGATGCTCTTTTTTTCACGAGCAAGGGTCGATTGCCATGAGAAGAGTCCCAAAGCTACCAATCCCATCATTGTCTTTTTGATTTTTATCATACGATATTCTCCTTGTTAGTTGTGTTACTTCTACAAAATATTCGTTTATTTCGTTATTTTTCTGCAAAAGTAGCGAGAAACGTACAAATGCAAGGGGGAGAATTGTACGCACTATAGGGTTATTATACAGAAAAACAAAAGGATGTACCGTTAATATTTGGCACATCCTCTTATTAGTTTATTACCGTCAACAAAATACTAAATCTATTTTTTATTCTATTGTCCAATTCTCAATGCTTCTTTGGTCTTCCGAGAAATTAAAGGAAACTTGGCATAATGAGCCAACTGATAGACGATAGCCGTCTTGTCAGCATAGAAGTAGTTCCCCTTCACGATTTCGGAGAATGTCTGTATTCCTAAAGGTTATCTCTTTGAAGCCATAATCTTATTTTTTGGCAAAGATACAGATATTTTTTCAATGCTGCAAATTTTCCTCTCATCTTTATGGCATAAAGTACTATCATTTCTAGGCTAACACCCCTACTTTTTGGCAAATATCATTTATATTTGTACTATTTTATAGATTTCCGAACTATAAAAGCAACGTACTCCATTTTTTTTATTTATCTTTGCAAACGAAGACAACATGATATCTTCGAAAGATAGAAACGCTGTCTCTCACAAGATGAAACAATCTCTGAATAATAACATTACTTAAAAACCAACAATATAATGAATAAGTCACAAAGAAATAAGTTTGTAGTTTTTTCTTTTGCCCTGGCAATGATGGCATCGCTCAACTGTCAGGCGCAGTACCTCCCTACCCCTGCCCAGGAAGCCAAGCCTGGAGTGAGATGGTGGTGGATGGGGTCTGCCGTGGACAAGGAAAACTTGAAGTGGAACCTCGACGAATATGCCAAGGCTGGCATCGGTGCCGTGGAAATCACACCGCTCTATGGTGTGCTAGGCAACGACAAGAACGACATTCCTTATCTCTCTCCGAAATGGATGGACATGCTCCAGTTCGTGGAGAAAGAGAACAAGCAAGTGGGCATCGAGACCGATATGGCGACAGGCACAGGCTGGCCATTCGGCGGTCCTTGGGTGCCTATCAACGAGGCAGCTTGCAAGGCGGTATTCGTGGATACCATCGTAGGTGTCAAGCAAAAACTGATGGACATACAGTTCAACGTGCCTGAGAAAGAGCGTGCTTTCGCCAAGCTGAAGGTCATCAAGGCTTATCCTGTGGAAGGCGACAAGAAGAAGAAACGTGTCATCGCCCTTTATGAGAGCCGTACCCGCCAAAAGGTGAAACGTGCGGCTCCTGGCGGCGAGGGCTATGTCATCGACCACTTCGACTCTACTGCCGTGGCTCACTATCTAGCCCACATCGACAGTGCCTTTGTGGCTTCGAAGACTCCTTATCCTCATACTTTCTTCAATGACAGCTACGAGGTATATGGTGCCAACTGGACACCGACTCTTCTCACCGAGTTTGAGAAGATGCACGGATACAAGTTGCAGGACAAGTTCCCTGAGTTCTTGGATGGCGATGCCGAGGTGGTAAGCGACTATCGTGAGACTCTGGGCGACATGCTTCTCCATAACTTCACCGAGCAATGGACCAAGTGGGCGCACGACCGTGGCGCCATCACCCGCAACCAGGCACATGGCTCACCAGCCAACCTCATCGACTGCTATGCTGCCGTAGACATTCCGGAGATTGAAGGCTTCGGTCTCACCGACTTCGGCATCAAGGGCTTGCGCAAGGATCCAGGAATGACTCGTCCTAACTACAGCGACCTCAGCATGTTGAAGTATGCTCCATCTGCCGCCCATATCACAGGCAAGAAGTATACTTCGAGCGAGACCTTCACCTGGCTCACCGAGCATTTCCGCACCTCATTGAGCCAGATGAAACCGGATATGGACTTGATGTTCTGCGCCGGAGTGAACCACATGTTCTTCCATGGCACGGCTTATTCGCCTAAGAACGACCCATGGCCAGGTTGGAAGTTCTATGCCTCCGTCGACATGAGCCCTACCAACAGCATTTGGCGCGATGCCCCAGAGCTGATGAAATACATCACCAACTGCCAGACTTACTTACAGTGGGGACAGCCAGACAACGACTTCTTGGTTTATCTGCCGGTAAGAGACATGTGGCGCAAGGACACCAAGAACTGGTTGATGCAGTTTGACATCCACTCCATGGCGAAGAAGGCACCGGAGTTTATCAAGACCATCCTCGACATCGACAAGGCTGGTTTTGACTGCGACTACATCAGCGACAACTACCTGCGCACGTGTACCTTTAAAAATGGCATGATTGAGACAGCTGCTGGCACTCGCTACAAGGGACTCATCATCCCTGGCAGCAACATCATGCCTAGTGACGTAATCCAGCACATCTCCGACCTCAAGTCACAAGGTGCCAAGATTATCAAGGGCGATAACACCGAGGCGATGGCACAAGCTGCCAAGCCTGAGATGCTCAAGAAGCAACTCGGACTGAAGATGATTCGCCGAAGCAATGTCTTGGGACATCATTACTTCATCGCCAACCTTACCAAGGACGATGTTGCATCGTCTGTTGTCTTGGGCACAGGAGAAAAATATGGCGTATGGTACAACCCAATGACAGGCGAATACCACGCAGCCAACATCTCAGACAAGGGCTTGGACATCCAGCTGAAGAGTGGCGAGAGCCGCATCCTCCTGGTTTCCAACAAGCCTGTAAGCGATTGGAATGCAGAAAATGCCCTGGCTTCCATCACCCCTGAGGCTCAACAAGCTGCCGATGGCAAGAGCATCGACCTCACCGCCAACAACTGGACGCTCTCCTTTACCGAGGAGCAGCCACAGGTGGGTAAGACCTATCAGTTGCAGGGATTGAAGTCTTGGGAAAACCTCGACGAGAAGACAAAGGCGACCATGGGAACGGGCGTTTACGAGACCACCTTCAAGATGAGTAAGGACGATGCCAAGAAGCAGTGGGCAATCGACCTGGGCGATGTCAGGGAGAGTGCCCGTGTATACATCAATGGCAAGTATATCGGATGCGCCTGGGCTGTACCTTACATCCTCGACAGCAAGGATGCGCTTGTCAAGGGAAAGAACACCCTCCGCATCGAGGTTACCAACCTGCCAGCCAACCGCATCGCCGAACTCGACCGACAAGGCGTGAAGTGGCGCAAGATGAAGGAAATCAACGTGGTGAACATCAACTACAAGAAGACCTCCTATGCCAACTGGAAACCAGTGCCTAGCGGTCTCAACAGTAGCGTAAAACTCATAGAATTGAAGTAACAGATTATATATAATAAGGTGTAATTCATCAAATATCATTCAGCAATGAAGAAACTTATCTTTACAACCCTCTGCGCATTCGTGGGCATGACAGCCATCTCTGCGCAGAGCACCCCAAATACTCCAAAAGTGCAGAATGCCGCAAAGGCAGAGAATGCCTTACAGCAGGAAATCCTAGAGGTAGCGCATCGCACCAACAACTACTTCATGACGAAGTACAGCGACCCTACCATCGACACCTATGTGAAGAAGAAACGCACGAGCAACCTCTGGACTCGTGCCGTTTATTACGAGGGACTGATGGCGCTCTACGAGATTGACCCTCAGCAACGTTACCTCGACTACACCGACCAGTGGGCTGACTACCATAAGTGGACGGCTCGCAACAGTGTGAACGATACCGACGCTGACAACCAGTGCTGCCAGCAAAC
>DHMR01000093.1 GCA_002405875.1 bacterium UBA4637 | reverse complement strand
CCCGACATGTCGAAATGGAGCACGGGATATTCCGTCCACTCCTTTTCGAGCTTTTCGATGGCAAGCCCCTTGAAAAGTTCCTTTTTGCCCGAAAAATAACTATGCAAAGTAGAGGTGAGCAACTACTTGCCAAAACGACGCGGACGACTTAAGAAGAAATTCTTGCCACCGCTATGAGTCATGCGATAAACATATTCCGTCTTATCTACATAGAGGAGATTTCGAGCTATAATATCCTCGAACGTTTGGATTCCTACTGGATATAATTTCAAGTCTGCCATTGTTCTACCTTTTAATTTTTATTACGATTGTAAGCCATCATTCTTGATTGCCACTGCAAAGCTAATCATTTTTTTCGAAACTGCAAAAGAAAAGGTTGAAAAAAGAAACGAATTCATGCATAAAATTGTCTTTTCTTTCAAAAGTTCCTTCAGCATTTTTGATAAGCACCTGAGTTTCATCAAGTTTTACTGAAGGAACTTTTGTCAATAAATATTTTTGGAGGAAAGATAGAAGTGTACAGTGTTTCAGAAAAGAAACACCGACTGTGTATAGTTTTTCTAGAGAACTGTAGAAGAGGGAGAATTAGTCATGTTTTGCGGGACTGAAATAGGACTTGAAAAGGACAGAAGTAGTTCTTTTGAAGTCTTTTGACTATCCTGTAGCTCTTGGCATAGTTATTAAATTTTTAAAAGTTGCATGTGCCATGATTGGTACACGATGACAAAATTACGACATTTATCCGAGGCCGCCAAAGTTTTGGCTACAAATGTTTGCATATTCCAAATATTAGTCGTAAATTTGCAGAAAAATATAAAATAAAACGTAAAGACAATGAATGAATTCCTGCCACAACTCAAGAAACTCCAACCCATCACCTCAGCCAAGGGCGGCAAGACGATGACGGGCAAGGAGATTTTCTTCATGATCAAGACTGGCGAAAACGATACTTTTATCATTCCTGTAGATAAGAAATTGAAACCTGTGGACGCCGACTACCATTACTATTCGGGCGATACGGCACAACTATTGCGCAGCATCGACACCATCAAGGAGGAGATGGCTTTCCAGATTTCTTGGGATGACGAGAATGAGGCCAACGACGTGAGCCTCAATCAGAACCCTCACTTGCTCTACCAACTCATCAGATGCAAGGACCTCATCGATGAGACGGGCAAAACTATCTCCGTACACCCCGACACCACCGTGCTCCAACTGGTATTGAAGAAATATGGCAGGAACATCGAACCCCACTTTATCATCGCCGCCAAGGAGTCCAGCGAAGAATACGACGTATCCAAGAACTATGAGGCAGAGAAGCTGAACTTCTGCCTCTTATCGGATAGTTTTGCCTTGGCTGACGGCATCATCTACCCCATCGCTCCTATCGGCGACAACTATCACCAACTCAACTATTTCGCCACTCGATTCACAGAAGACATGCTGGAAGAGTATCTCTCCGTCTTCTTCTCCTTTATCGAAAACATACAGGTGGCTTACGAGGACTACACTGTGGAATTCTCCGACACTGACATCATCCCTACTCCCTCACTTTCCTTCGAGAAGATTGATGCCGACAAGACCCTTTTCCTTCGCCTCGTAGAATCATACAAGGGATTGCCGCTCGACTTCGTGCAGCAATTCGACCTGAGCCGAGTAGCCTCTCTCTCGCTCGACCAAAAGATTGTGGTGAAGCGATTGGCCCACATGCCCATCGATGAAATCACCAGCAACCTCAGAAAGGAAATCATCCAATATGCCCCTAACAAGGCGGCACAGAAGGAAGTATATGTGGAGGACAACCTCTTCATCATACCAGAGGAGACGGCAGGTCCGTTCTTGCTCCAAGCATTGCCTTCGCTCCTGAGAACCTACCAGCTCATCGGAGCGGAAAAACTACGTGAGTATAAGGTGAAGCCAATGATGCCGAAGTTGAATATCAGCCTCTCGTCGGGCATAGACTTCTTGGAGGGCGACGCCAGCATCACGCTCGAAGACGAGCAGTTCTCGCTCCAGCAGATTCTCTCCCAATACAACAAGAAGAAATACATCCAGCTCTCCGACGGCAACCGTGCCATCATCGAGGATGGATACATGCGCCGACTGGAACGCATCTTCAAAAAGAAGGACAAGGACGGCAAGGTGAAGGTTTCCTTCTTCGACCTGCCGGAGATAGAAGATCTCATCAACGAACCTTTGGAGGGCGAGGCGTTCAAGCACCATCGTGAGGTGTATGAGGGTTTCAACCACCTGGCAGAGGAAACCTTGAAGACTCCGAATCTCCATGCCCAGTTGCGTCCTTACCAAACCGAGGGCATCAAGTGGATCAAGTATCTCTACGACAACAACCTGGGAGGTTGCCTCGCCGACGACATGGGTCTCGGCAAGACCGTGCAGACCATCGGCATCCTCACCCTCATCTATCCGAAGGTGAAGAAGCCTACGCTCATCGTGATGCCTCGCAGCTTGCTCTTCAACTGGCAGAACGAGTTGAAGAAATTCGCCCCACAACTTTCGGTTTACACCTATTATGCCAGCGACCGAGACATGAAGGAGGCGATGAAGCGCCAGGTGATACTGACCACCTACGCCATCGTGCGAAACGACATCGAGGAATACTCGAAGCAAAAGTTCCACTATGTGATTCTCGATGAGAGCCAAAACATCAAGAATACGACCACGCAGACTACCCAAGCCGCCCTCATGCTCCATGCCGAACATCGACTGGCGTTGAGTGGCACACCGGTGGAAAACAATCTGACGGAACTTTATTCACTCTTCCGCTTCCTCAACCCTACGATGTTTGGCACCTTGGACGACTTTAACAGCCGTTACACGGGTCCTATCCAGCGAGACAACGACAAGGACACCTTGTTGAGCCTTCGCAAGAAGATTTTCCCATTCATGCTTCGTCGCTTGAAAAAAGACGTACTCAAAGACCTGCCTGACCGCATCGAGCAAACGCTTTTCGTAGAGATGAGTCCCGAGCAACACGACTTCTATGAGCGAAGAAGACAGTACTACTACAACCAGGTGCGCCAGACGATAGCCGCCGAGGGCATACAGAAGTCACAGTTCGTGATGTTCCAGGCGCTCAACGAGCTTCGCCGCATCGCCTCCATCCCAGAGAGCCTCAGCGACGGACACATCAAGTCGCCTAAGCTCGACCTGCTGACCGACACCCTCTTGGAAGCCGTAGCCAATGGGCACAAGGTAGTGGTGTTCTTCAACTTCATCGCTGGCATTGAAGAGCTTAGCGAGCGACTGGATGACAACGGCGTGGACTACGCCTGCATGACCGGTTCTACGAGAGACCGCAAGAGCATCGTGGAACGATTCCAGAACGACCCACAATGCCGTGTGATGCTGATGACGCTGAAGACAGGAGGCGTGGGCTTGAACCTGACCGCCGCCGACACCGTGTTTATCTTCGAGCCATGGTGGAACAAGGCAGCTGAGGAGCAAGCCATCAACCGATTGCATCGCTTCGGTCAGAAAGCAAAGGTACTCAGCTACTCGCTCATCACCCAGCAGACCATCGAGGAGAAGATTCAGCTCTTGCAGCAGCAAAAGGCAGAACTCTTCGAGGGATTGATAGGTGCCGACAGTTCCTCATCCAAGCATCTGTCAGAAGACGACATCAACTTCATCCTGGGATAATCAGATTATCCTAGGACGAACCATTTTAACCCTGGGATATAATCATCATAAAAAATTAAGAAACAAGAATGGCAATAGAAAAAACAATCTGGGACATGAGTGACAAGCGACCAGAGAAAATCATATACAATCCCGAAGGGAAAGAAAGGGAACTGATAGTAGATAGCTTGATGCGCAGATACGACCTCAATCAGCTACAGGAAGATGCCTACAGCGTGCGTGAATCCTTCAAGAAATACAAATTGGTGGCATTGGATAAAGATGGCAAGAAATACGAACCTGCTCCCATTACCTTGATGTACTCCAACAAGAAGAAACTGAAGAAGGACTATGCATCATTTCTGGCTATTATGAAGCATACCCAAAACTTCTCTCTATATTATGAAGGATGGTCTGAACCAGCCAAAAAGCTCCTCAAGCAAACGGTCGTAAACCATTATATTTTACATGAAGATGCGACCAAGATTCTTGGCGAGCCGAGTATCAAAGAGAGCGACTATTTTTGGGATGATCCAGTTGTCAACGAGAAACTTGGCAACTGGTATGACGTAATAGAGGCGAAATCACCAGTTCCCAACAAGAATACATACGGACGTGACAACTACTTCCTGGAATTGGCAGATAGTTCCTATTATGTCAAAATATTGCCATCGCTCTTCCCCGAGTTGATGAATATTGAGAAATGCGAGAAGTTGCCCCATGAAGCGGAATACAAGACCTATAGTGGTGAGAGTACAATTTTCACCATTATGCCCATTTTATCTTCACTCTTCGACAGCGGACAGTTAAATATTGGCAGAAACAAACTTCCTGCCGCTGAACTGAAAAAGGCAACCAAGCTTCTTAACTTGCCAGAGTTCTTTGATGATGGCAACAAGTATTTCTCCAATATATGTGCTTCGTTTGTGCTCAATTTCTACACCATCTATTGCATGGACTGGTACGATAAAAACTTGACGGAGACACAAGACTTATTGAAGGACTTCTTCAAGAAGATGGACGACATGCAAGAGTATCTGATGCCAATCCTCATGCCTCATATCACAGGATTCAGAAAGACCCTTTTTGATTATTGCAGTTGTGGCTATGTGATAAAGGTTCTCCAGTCGGTAATGAAATATTTCCACAAAGAAGAATGGTTGCCGATAGACAAGCTCTTATTCCATTGCCGAATCAGTCCTATAAACACTGAAGCTCAATGGCTGCTATTCGAGGGGTATAGCTTCGACAAACTCTATATTTCAAATGAATATGAAGGTAAAGATCTCTATTGCACCGACATCTTGCATGAGATTACCCGCCCGTACATCAAGGCAGTGCTCTTCATGATGGCGGCATTCGGCTTCGTGGAAATTGCCTACAAGGAGAAGCCTGACGAAGGAGCCACCTCTTATTATGATACGTTGGCGTATGTGCGACTCACCAACCTGGGGTTGTACGCCTTGGGCATCAAGAAGAAATATGTGCGCACCAAGCAAGCCGACATCAAATACTTCGAGTTGGATACTGAGCGTCTCATCGTCAAGTCGCTGGTAGACAACAATCCTTACGAGTCGCTTCTGGGCAACATGGCAAGAGCCATCTCCAAGAAGATGTACAAGGTGAGTTACGAGAGTTTCCTCAATGGTTGCGAGAAGTTGCAGGACATCAATAGCAAGATAGACTTCTTCAAGGAATACATCTGTCAGGATTTGTCCGACAACTGGACGCAATTCTTCAAGGACATCAAGAAGCGTTGCAAGCCGATGAAAGCTCCGAGGAAGAAATATTCATTGCTCCAAATTCCAAGCGACGACAAGGACTTGCAGCACATCATCCTCACCGACCCTACCATCCGCAAATACACACTGAAGGCAGAGGGTTTCATCCTCTTGGTGGAAACCACCTATAAAAATAAGGTGGAAGATGCGCTCAAGAAATATGGATATCTCATCTAAATCAATCAATATGGATACAGAACAACTATCTCTCGCCAAGAAGACCATCGTGGGAGTGCAATTCCTCTTCGTGGCTTTCGGCGCAAC
>DHMR01000042.1 GCA_002405875.1 bacterium UBA4637 | reverse complement strand
GGCAACCCTGCCAAGCAGGAAGACCCCAAGAAAGCCTACGGAGTGGCACAGTACTCCGAGAAGATGACGCTCGAGCAGTTCAGCGTTTATCGTGTGCGCTATCAAGGGCAGACGATCGAGTTTAAATGCAAGATGACAAACGGAGAAATACTCTATACAATGAGAATAGTAGAATAAAAGCACAGAAAGAAGCAAACGAACACACCCGTAGACCTGCGCCCTTTCGGGCCGACATGAGAGTGGCTTCTTACATTGCTTCTTTCCGCTGCAAAGATACAATGAACTTTTTAAACTAGCAAGAATATGAACAAGAAAACGACAGATATTGCAAAAAATCTTAAGAGAATAGGCATTTCCGCAAAGCAAATTATGGAAGCCACAGGCTTAAGCCAGCAAGAGTTAGACCAACTATTCTAATAAACAATTATCATCTATTGATAGAAAGAAGCCTCCATTTGCGTTTTTACACTACGCAAAATGGGGGCTCATATCGAGAGAGATTCATACTGTTTTTACAGTAAGTAATGTCGTTATTTATCACCACATAGAATTATTAATTTCTTTCGTCAGTTCTTCTATCTGCTGGATAATGTCGTCATTGGTGCGTTGCATCTTGGCGAGGACGCGAAGACCGACGAACCCACCTACCACCAAACCAACCAAGCAACTAATGCCAAATACAATCATTCGTTCCTGTGGAATGACACCGGCTGCGTAAGTATCAAATCCCAAAACGAGCAATACGATGACAAGCAACGCCATTTGAATCCGAACCTGACTCTTGCGAGTTTGCTTCATCTTCGCCAACTTGAATCCCGTCTGAAGCAAGTTTCCATTCTCCCAATCTGTTGGTTTCATTTTATTGACGATAATGTCAGCAATGGCACCTCCACCCATCAAGATAATTAACAGAATATAACTGATGATAGAGAAGCCCAACATATTCTTGACCTCCCACCCCAAAGCACAGATGGTAGGAAACATCACCAAGAATGCAAACCAACAGTACTTGGTAATCCATGACATCTTCTGCTTCATCGCCTGATGAATCAACTTGTCGGTCACTATCGTCTGCTTGTCGAGTTTCTGTTTCAAGATGCCGAGTTGCTCACGCATCTGCTCCAAGTCCAACCCATCAGCCTTCGACTGCACGATTTCTTCGTTATTAAAATATTTTTCCATCATAGTTTTCAAATTTTAAGAGTCTATCGCTAGCAAATAAACTGTATTATTTCACATTTTCTTCAATTGTTCTCTGATTCTAACCAACTTCACCGAAACGTTCTTAGCAGAGATTCCCACGATTTCTCCTATCTCATCGTATGGAATACCTTCGAGCCAAAGCAATACAATGGCACGGTCGAAAGGTCCCAACTTGTTGATGCGGTCGTAGAGCATCTTCACTTGCTTGGTGTCGGCATCATTGTCCTCATAGAGGTTGATGTTCATCGAGAGGGGAAGCGACTTGTTGCGCTTTTTCTTGCGATCGATGGTAATGCAAGTGTTCAGGCTCACTCGATAGAACCATGTACGAATGTCGCTGCGTCCCTCAAACTTCGGGAAACCTCGCCATAGGTTGACAAGTATTTCCTGAAAGAGGTCGTTCACCTCGTCGTTGTCTTTGGAGAACATGTAGCAGACGGTATAAATCGTCGATTGATGCTCCCTTACGAGTCGGGCGAATTTCTCTTGCAAGTCATTCTCCGAGGATTTGCCCTTATTTGCAGGATTTCCTGCGAAAGTTTCCGAGGAATCTCCTATGGATATTTGTTTATTCTTTTCCATTGTTTTGAATTTTATTTTGACCTTTAGACGCAACCACACTAAAGTTTGCTACAAGAAAAACGAAAAAAGATGGAAAATATGAGTCCACTTGAAAAAGTCAGAGCACTATCAATCTGAAAGTTGAGCTACAAGAAATAGCCTAAATAGGCTTCTTTCGCGCTATAAAATTCATACAGAATAGCCTTTTAAATGCTTTTTAGTTTTAAACTGTAAGCATTTTGAGGTACCCCTCTGTTTTGATGGCCCTTTTTCAAGTTGACTCAAAATATTGATTTTTTTATTCTGCTTTTTTACTTCACTCTCTGTCTCTGTTTACTATCTGCATTACCTCCCTTGTACTTATTGTTGGCGACATTAAACTTGTAAGCCACCTTCAGTTCCAATTGAGTGTAGTACTTATTCTCTTGATAGAGATTTCTGGTACTGAAGATAGTAACAGCCTGATGATGCGAATGCAACAAGTTGCCAGTCTGAAGCGAAAGGTCTAGACGATCCTTGAGAAGCGATTTCTGCACGAGAGCATTCACTGAGTAAATCATGTTGTGGATGCGATACGTGGAGTAATCGCCCCCCGTCTGACTATGGAAATCGAGCCCAATTCGCCAGCTATGAGGCAAGATAAGGAGATTGTTCCAGATGAAATTGAGCAAAGGGCGATCCATCTTCAACTTGTTGCCATCCGCGCTCAACCCTTCATAATCTTGCAAGCAGAAGACCATACCCCATGAAGGATGCCAAATCTTGAAGAGCATAGGTTGCGCAAAAGCCTGAAACACATAGCGATGGAAGGTCGAGATATTGTTCGGATGGATGAGCGTAACCAGTTTGTCATCTTCCGAGTAACTGATGTTCTCAAAGGCAATATCATCCACAATACGGCTGTAGATGGCTTGTCCCCAAATCCATTTCCAGGAAGCATTAAGCGAAATATTATGACTATAAGTAGGCTTCAACTTTGAGTTTCCGCCCTGATAAGAGTAGCTATTGATGTAAACTATGTTGTCCGAGAGATTGGCAAACGACGGACGGGTGATGTCAATGCCATAGTTGGCACTCAACTGCACCTTGCCAACAGGCAGGCTCAATCCGAGCGATGGAAACCAATCGGCATAATCCCTGTCCATCGAGTGCTTACCCTCCTCATAGAAGTCACTCACCACATTCTCGTATCTCAATCCAGCTTGCAACCTAAGCTTCTCGAAGAACAAACGACGATACTCCACGAAAGCACTCCATATTGTTTCCTTCACCTTGGTGTCACCATTCTTCGTGGCTGGATTAACATTCAACTCCTTGCGATGGGTATTACTGTATTCACCACCGAAACCTACTGTTCCACCAAAAAGCGGATGTTCCAATACCAACTTGGCAGTATAAAGGCGGTTAGTGCTTTGGTTGAAGGCAGTATTTATCTTGTGGGAAGAAGCATTCACATCAGAGGCTTTCCCATTCAAAGCTTTCTCAAGAATGTTTTCTTCCTCCGTCACGGTCGTGCTCTTCGAATCGCTCCAGAAGCCATCCAAATTCAAGTCTATCTGCCACTCTTTCACTTTACCACTATAATAAGCATTAGACTGATGATTATAATAAGGTGTACGGAAATGGAGATACGACATTGTATTTTGCAAAAATGCTCCATCGTAGGCGAAGAGCGACGGCAACTCGGTATTCGTCTTGGCGTATGGCTCACGGAAATAATAATACTGTGCTCCCACCGACTGGTCATCGCCAAAGGTATAGTTCACTCTCAGACCTGGGCTGAAGCTGCGCTCATGCGAACGGTTCTGCATTCGGTCGATGACTTGCTGTAAGAGTTTGCCATCCGAATAAGTCTCAATGCGTTCGTAGGCACTTCCTCCAGTATTCTTGGTCTCGCCCGTAAGAGAGGCAGAGAGGTCGAGCCCACCTTGGCGATAGTTTACGTCAAATTGCACTCTGGCTCCCCAACCCACATCATGATAGCCTTTGGCTTCCTCACGGAATCCCCAGCCCTCGCCCTGCGGATGCTTGGTTTTGATACGAATCACCGCTCTCGTAGAAGCCGCATAGCGAGTACCAGGATTGCTGATGATTTCCACGTTGACTATTTGGTCGGAAGGGATACGGTCGAGTTCCTTCAAGTCATAGACCTTGCGATTGTTCACATACACCTCTGCCGCTCCTCTTCCAAACACCTCGATGGCATCGTCAGCCTTTTGAATACTGGGCAAGCGACGCAGCAAGTCTTTGGTGTTACCCACCTTTTCCAATTCACTACCCGCAATGACGCACATCATACCATTGGCGTTGTTGCGAATCTTGGGCAAAGTGCTTTTTACTACGACCTCGCCCAAATGTTGGGTTTCCTCCAACTTGGAAAGCTTGGTGCTATCAGTGCTAGTTTGGGCATAAAGTGTTGCCGAAGCCAACACCATAAATGTTGTCAATGCAATCTTCTTCATATTATCTTCTCCTTAAACAAAATTTTCGTTCCGTGTCACGGAATGTACGTTCCGTGTCTTGGAATGTGCGTTCCGAGACTTGGAATACACATTCCAAGACTTGGAACGAAACTTTCTATAAATATTAATTAAACTTTTCTTCCGATATAAAACACATAGCCGAAGCTATCCTTATTCTCTTCGTAATAAGCGATTTCCTCCTTCATTCGGTCGATGAAGCCCCGAGCATTAGCATTGTCGGGATGGTCTCGCAAGAAAGCATCTATAGCAGGTTTCATCGGCTCGTAATAATTCTTCGTCCAACAGGTTTCGGGAAGGATGAAGTGAGCGTATGGCTCATAACCCGCCTCTGCCATCTGGGCAATCTTATGCTCGATGGAGTCCATCTCAGGAAGGTTATCTTCTATCCAACCCATATCATGAGGACGTTTCTGCCCCAACCAAGAACATTCCGTCACGGCAACAAAACCGCCAGGCTTCAAAAACTGACGCCAATACTTCAAACCTTTCTCATAACCGATGATGAAGATGGAGCCTTCAGCCCAAATCAAGTCATACGATTCCTTGGCGAATGGCAAGGAATCCATCGAGGCTTGAACAGGATGAATGCTATCTTCCAATCCCTTCTCCTTGATTTTCTTGCCAATGCCTTCCATCATCTCTGGCAATAAATCGACCGCCTCTATCTCAGCATCGTACTCATCGGCAAGCACCATCGTCTGGCTGCCCATTCCACAACCGATGTCGGCAATACGTACCTTCCGTTTGAAGTCGGGAATCAGACTGGTGGCGAGTCGTGTCTCCCATTCGCCACCAGGACCTTGTCTATCCACTCGTTTGAAGAAGTCAGCAATCAGAGAAAAGTCGAAATCATCAATTACCACATTCTCTTTCTCATCCATTTTCTTATCATTCTTTTCTGATGTTTTGTTTTCTTTCTTTTCCATTTTCTTATTTTGTTTAATCGTTTAACCATTTAAATAATAAAGAAAGGCAATGCCCGACAATCCACATCGGGCAATTGCCTTTCGAACCTAAAATAATTCTGAGTCTCGTCTCCGCAAAATTTGAAATTTCATTTATCTAAACTAACTTAAACTTAAAAATCCATTTTTTAATTCGAATGCAAAGGTAGCAAACGAAAACGACACAGATTTTAACCTTACGGAATAACCTAAAATGCCGAGTATGTTTTTTCGCTGGCAAAGGTAGGAAGATATTTTGAATAGTGCAATAGGCGGGGACAGATGTCCAAGAAAATGGGATAGATGGTTTGTCGTTCGTCCCTAGTCCCTACATTTCGTCCCAAAAGCCTGATAATGAGGGATGAATTGTTCAATAACAGAATCAAAAGCTTGGCTATTTCGAATAACCTACACTCCACTCATCAAGCAGAAACTTCAGAAGGCGTAATTTATCAAATTATTCCGTTATATTAAAATCTCTTTTGCCACGATTCGGTAAATTTGCAGTCTAATCAAACGAAATAACGGATAAATAGATTTTAGAACTTATATGAATGATGATAGAACTCATAACGAAAGAAGTGGCAAGATTCTTCTAGCCTCTACATTATTATTGGCGATGACTTCTCCGATGGTTGCACAAACCACTCAAGACAGCATCCTGTGGGAGAAGCAACTCGCCTCCGTCACCATCAAGGGCACTCGCTCGCAGTTTCGACAGAAGAACGGCGGCATCGTGGCTCGTATCTCTGGAACTTCTCTGGAGAAAGAACCCACAACCACCGACGTGCTATGCAAACTGCCGGGAATGATCAAGGACAAGGATGGAAAACCTGTGGCTTTCGTGGGTGGAGCTCCCGAAATCTACATCAATGACCGCAAGGTGCAAGACTACAGCACGGTGGAGAACCTACCCGTCACTCAAATCAAGGAGGTAAAAGTGATCCACCACCCAGGGGCAGAGTATGGCAACAACGTGGGCTGCGTACTCCTCATCACCACCAAGAAGAACCTTGAAGGTCTCGCCATCGTGGAGAATTCGGGCGCTATCTTTGATTCCTTCGTGAGCAACAACCACGACCTCGACCTGACTTACACCCAGGGAAAGATGACGTACTACGGCAAGTTGGGCTACGCCAACTGGCAGGGCAAATGGACGGAGGAGGACGTTACTACACATTATATAAATGGTAGCAATGGCTCTTTCAGTAGCAATGGCTCTTCGAATACCCTGACGAACGGAGCCAGCACCTATCTCGCATCCTCCACCCTCGACTGCAAGCACAATTACAACGACCATTTCTATTGGAGCGCAGGTGCCGACCTTGCCTTGTCGCCTAGACAGACCATAGGCGTAAAGTACGACGGCTACAACATCAAGCAGCCTATGCCTTTCACGATGACAAGTTATTCGATGACCGACGACCATGTGGATGACCACGTGACGGGCAACAACAAGTTCTTCCATTACGACTGGCAACACCACGTCAACGCCTTCTACCAAGGAAAGTTCGGGGAGAAATGGAAACTCAACTTCTTTGGCGACTTCGTAAAGCTGCACACAGAGAAAGGTCAGAGCGTGGATGAGAAGTCGGAACGAGCAGAAAGCAACAAGTTCTATCTTCTGCCTCAGAGCGATGGAACTGTATGGGGAGCAAAAGTCCGCACCAATTACACCATTAACGACAAGCAGAACCTGAAGCTCGGAGGTGAATACAATGATGTGAAGAGCGAATCTCGCACCACCTATACACCATCCGACAAAGGTGTTTCCCTGCACAGCGTAACCAAGGAAGACCATGTGGCCGCTTTCGCCGAATATTCCCTCGACTTCAAGCCTTTCTCTCTGAGAGTAGGCCTGAGATACGAACACGTGAATAGCCGTCTCGATTATTTGCCAACAACAGATGGTGAGCCGATTCGTCGCACGTACAACAACCTCTACCCTTCCTTCTCCCTGAGCCATCAGGTAGGCAGATTCTCCCAATCGTTGAGTTATCGCTCATCGGAGACTCGCCCTTCCTTCGAGGAGTTGAACACAGGTACGGTTTATGCAAATCGCTACTTGCGCCAAGTGGGCAACAACGAGCTGGAGCCTTCCAAGCGCCACGAGTTGCAATATCAGGCTAGCTACGGCGACCTCTTCCTACAAGCGAGCTACACCTACGTGAAGAATTATATCACCAGCATCATTGAGCCGAACGCCAACAACCCACTGATGAATGTCCTTACCTGGGTCAACACCGACCATTGCTGGAACTGGGGCAGTTTCCTAGGCTACCGCCATCGTTGGGGATTCTACGAGCCACA
>DHMR01000089.1 GCA_002405875.1 bacterium UBA4637 | reverse complement strand
AAGAACTCCACGCCTGTCTTCTCCCTTTCCTTGCGGATGAACTTCCTGCCCTCGGAGTTCTCACTGATATGATGAGGATACAGTTTCTTTACATCTATATAGGACAAGGAGGTGAGCGAGGCAAAGATGAAGCATCTGCGTGCAAGCTCCGTTCGCTCGTCAGCCATCGGGGTAGAGAGCATCTTGATGAAGTCTGCCTTGCTGATATGGGTCATCTTCGGGGCTACCTTCTTCTCATACCCAATCTTGGCTATGGGATTGAAGCGGATAATGCTCCTGTCCACAGCCTTGTACATCAACATGTTCAGCCAGAGAAGGCAATGGTTCACGTAGCTGTCAATACGTCCCTGGTCTCGTTTCAAGAATAGCTTGTATTCCTCCCCGAAATTCTCGTCTATGTCCTCAAAGGCGATGTCCTCCTTGCCCATTGTATGGACAAAGGCTCTCAGGTTCTTCTGCCATGTCCGCTTGTGCAGAAAGGTTTGTCTGGCTTTTGAGGTTCGATACCATTCCACGATGGTATCACCAAAGTTCAGCAAGAACCTTCCTGTCGTGTCCTTGTCCTTCAACACAGCCTTCAGCATTTCCACGGTGATGATGCCATTGGTGGAAAGAAGTGAGTTGTATTTATCCTTGACCTCAGCAAGGAAACTTGCCAATCGTCCGTTGTCCCTTGCGTTCCGTACCTCTCCCTTCTTGGCGTTCCACTCCTGTGGGGTACAGGATATGCCTGTGGAAATGGCTGCGCTTTTGCCGTCAACGGTGATGCGGCAAAGTATGTTGGCTGTTCCGTCTGCCTTCACCTTCTGTCTGTTGATGTAAGGCAAAATTGAAAATGTACTTCTGCTCATAGTTGTTGTCCTTATAATATAATAATGTAGTTGAAACTGTAAAAAGAAAAGTTGAAAGCCTTGTTCATAATGCGAGAATAAAGTCCTTCTCGGTTGCAGCGATGAACTTGTCCATGTCCTCAAACAGCTTCTTTTGGGTTACTCTCGCATACCGCTGCGTCATCTTCACATCCTTGTGACCGAGCATCTTGCAGATGGTCTCCATCGGCACACCTGCCTCCAGCGTAATGAGGCTGGCAAACGAGTGTCGTCCAGAATGGTAGGAATAGGTCTTGCTCGTTTCCGCCAACTTGCAGATGGTGATGAGATCGATACGAACACGATTCGTGCTCAGCAATGGGAAAAGGGTATCTCTTGCCCCGTCCTCGTATTTCGCCATCAGCTCCAACGCCTCGGGCAGGAGTTTCACCCTGGCAAGTGTTCCGGTCTTCTTGCGGTTATAGATGAGCCATTTGTCTCCATCCTCCAACACCTTGACATTGGCTTTCGTGATGGAAACGGTGTCTATGAAGGCTGTTCCTGCATAGCAGGCGAAAAGAAACAGGTCACGGCTAACGGATAGTCTCGGCTTGTCTTCGGGTAGTTCCACATCACGGATTTTTATGAAATCAGACATGCTGAGAGCCTTGGGTGTAGTAACCTTTGGAGTGCCAACCCGATAATGGGCGAACAGCAGGTTCTTGCACAAGCCTCGCTCAAAGGCGATGCGGCACATCTTCTTGAAGAGCGACACATAGATGGTGATGGTTCCTGATGAAAAGCCTTTCTCGTCAAGCAAGTAATGGTGAAAGTCACTGATGAAAGGCTCGGTCAGCTGTCCGAAAGCCAAATCAGTCAACCTATACTTCTCCCCGATGAACTCAGCTAGATTCTTGCGAATCTTTCTGTAAGTCCAGACACTGCTCTTCGACATATCGATGCCCTCATGGGTGCAGAGTTCACTGATATGCTCGTCCACGAAGGAGAGAAGGGTGGTCTGTGTCTTGACGCTGCCCTGCAAGGCCTCCTTGACATCCTTAGCCTCGAAGCCCGTTCTCTTTTCCACAAGCACATCGAAAGCCTTTTGGATGGAAAGCAACAACTGCTCGATGTCCTTGTTGGTCTCCACGGCTTCCTTGCTCTTGCCTTCCAATCGGCTGGCACGAGGATTCCAAAGCGATGGAGAGCAAGACAACTTGCAGGAGAACTGCGCCATAGTCCTGTTCACCGTGATGCGTCCCATGATGGGAGCTTTTCCATTCTTGTCCAATCCGCTCTTTTTTAGGTAGAGCAACACCTTGAATTTTTCGATTTTCATAACGCTTACATTTTGAGTGTGCAAATATAATCATTTTGTAAGCGTTCCTTGATACGCAAAGCATTGAGAATCAGTGCAATAAAATCCGTTGATGCACAAAGTTGCCTTTCCGTATTGTTACCTGCTTTGCATAGGTAACTATGGCTCACGATTTAGTAACTGAACTACTTCAATATTCCTCACTCGCTTGCTTTATGTCGATTTGGCAACTTTGTGCAAATCTACTCATTCCCAACTGTTTACGTTCCAACCTCTCTTATTCTCCTTTGGCTGCTTTAGAGCTTTATGTTAAAAAAACTAAATCATTCCTTTTTCGTATCTAAACAGAACCCACATTGCCACTTTTCTACCGTTTAGAGCGTATAATATTGATAATCAACTAATAATAGGTACTTATCTTGGATTTATATCATCAAGAATATGGAAAAATTGAAAGAAATGCCTTTTATAGACAAATACCCAGTCTTTCGAAAGCTGGCTGAGATAGGTGACCTCCGAAAGCTCACCCCCGAGGAGCGTGAGTATTATGACGAGGACACCAAGGCGATGCGTGACCTCTACGCTAGCAAACTTCTTTCCTCCGGTATGTCGGATGCTCAGATCCTGCAATATACAGGTTTGACTCAGGGACAACTTGACGGCATAAAGAGCTAGCTTCCAAAGGAGAAGAATGACATTGCAATTACTGTAACCCCAATGCTATCATAGTAAAAATACCCTTGTTGGGTGCGGCTCAATCAGAATCGGCACACCCGACAAGGGATTTTTGCTTAAATATGGAATTTGATTTCCTTGAGCCACTTGCGAGTGTCGAAACAAGGACAGTCCTTGTGTACACCCGGAAGGTCTCGATGACCGAGAATCTCGGCGTCGGGATAGTCCGTGCAGAGCGACTTCAGAAGTTCCTCCAGGGTGACCTTCTGCGCCTCGGTTCGGGTGTCCTTCGAGCGACCGTGCTCGTCCAGGCCACCCTCGTAGCAGATGCCGATGCTGTGGGCGTTGTAACCCTTGGCATGAGCGCCCATCTGGCTTTCGGGGCGACCGGGATAGAGCGTGCCGTCCTTGGTGATGTAGTAGTGGTAACCGATGGTGCGGAAACCACGGGCCTTGTGGCAGGCCTCCAACTGTTCGATGGTGAAGTTCTGGTTGACTCTAGTCGCACTGCAATGTACGACGATCAACGAAATGTGACGTGGATTTTTCATTTTTTTTTGAGTTTTGTGAATTTTGAGTTTTGTGAATTCTTGATTTTCTGAATTCTTGATTTTCAGAATTTTGAGTGGTTAACTTAGTCTTAGGTGGTAAGTGGACCCCTCCCTGCCTATATCACATGGGCGAGGAAGGGGCGAGGGTAACCGCCGTTCCCTCTGTTCTCAACTGTTAGTCTTCATGTCCTAACCTTGACAACTCGTAACGCAAAAAGCGCCGGCGATGGCGGTCAAGACGGTGATGATAAAGTTGATGATAGTCTTCAATGTCTCTTTCTTCATGTTTTTTTACTTTTGATAATAACAATTTGATAGAATTAAATGCATCTTCGATACTTATACGATAGATATACAATGTTCGTTAGTATTCCTGGTTGCCGTCGGAGCCACCGGTGCCGCTGTCGGAACCGCTAGGCTTGGTGCTCGAACCGCCTTGGTCAGGCGTTTGCGTGCCGCCGCTATTGCCGCCGTTTCCACCGCCGCTGTCGGAACCTCCGCCGTTATCGTCTCCGCCGTCTCCGTCCTTGCCTTCTTCTTCATCCTTGATGATGGAAGCGGCGTTCTTGAGAGAGGCGAGGAGGTCGAGCTTGTTGCTGGTCAGACTGCCTGTGGCGCGAGCACGGAGCTTCACGCCCTCGATGTTCTTGGTCACGGTGAACTCCTTGTCGCTGTCGGCTCCCTTCTTGGTTCGGATGCCGATGGAGAAGATGGCGAGGTCGTCGATCTTGACGGCGATGCCGTTGAGCACGAGCTCCTTGATGCACTTCACCATGTCGGTGAGCAACCCCTTGACGGCTCCAGGCGAGAAGCCTGTGTTGTGGTTGGACATGTGCTCGGCGAGTCCGTCGAGGTTCACGGTCTGAGTGATGACAGGGCGTGCGTAGTACTTGCCGTAGGCCTCTGGAATCTTCTCGTTGTTGTTTTTCGTTACTTTGTAAAGAATCATACTGTTTTACTGTTTTTTGAAAGTGGTTAATTACAGGTTAGCCACCGACGCTACCTGGGCTGCGCGCTCGCCCCCCTTGCCGTGGCTAAGTCACTCTCTCTGAATGACACTGCAAAGATACGACATTTTTTCTGGCCAATGAGGTCCTCTGTGTCGATTGATGCCAAAGGAGAAATAAAAATCGTATTTTGTCCAGATGATTACGGTTCGTCCAAGTAATCGACGATCAACTCCACTTGATGACGGCTGAAATACTTGGCGCATTTCGCCACGTGGCATTCCCGAAGCGATGCGGTCAGCTCGGGAATGTTTTTGATCCAGCGGTTCAGTCGATTGAGCGCCACCTTGGGGTCCGACTTGGGAAAGTAGAGGAGTGCGAGCTCTGCTTTGTCATAACTTCTTAATTCCATATCTCCTTATCAGTTTTTATTGATTCAAAAATCTATCTCAGCCATTTCCGGCTGCCATCTCAGCCATTTCCGACAGTCATCTCAGCCATTTCCGACAGCCATCTCTGCCGTTTCCGACAGTCATCTCAGCCATTTCCGGCAGCCATCTCAGCCGTTTCCGGCAGCCATCCCTGCCATTTCTATTCCAGGGCGTCCTCAGGCTCGAACCCGAAGCCAGCCTCCATGTTGATGACCATGCCTTCCTTCTCGATGACCCACCATCCGTTGCCGATCCTGCGGTGCTGCTTCTTGAAGCCGAGGCTGTCCATGATGGCGGCTATGTCCCTGTTGGAGAACGACTGGCGGAACACGGGGTTCATGCTGATGCGGTCGAGGATGTCGGAGGCGGTGAGGAACTTGAGGTTCGGGTTGTTCTTGTCCCCCAGGGCGGGCACGCGGTAGTATTTCAGGATGAGCTCCACGATGTAGTTGTTCTCCATGAACAACTTGTTGTGCTTCTCCTGCTTCTCCAGGTCTTCCTTGGTGAGCCAATATACCCATCCGTCGCCCGCCTCCTTCTTTTTCCTGCGCTCCATCACCTTCTTCGCCAGGGCCACCGCCTGCGAGTAGATGCCCTCGTAGTTGATGGTGTTCTCCAACGGGCTCTTGATGGAGAGCACGTGCCATATCAGATAGCGGCGTGACTCCAACTCGTTGATGATGTGGAGGTTGTTGCTCGTGCCGCACAGCGACGCCTTGTGTATCAGCAGGCTGGCGTAGCGGTCGTAGGGGTATCTCACGTTGAGCTCCTTCTTGGTGATGCAGCTCTTGAAGGAGTTGAGGTTCCTGCCGTTGGGCGTGGCGAACTCGTCGAGGCAGATGAGAGCCTTGCTCGACATGATCTCGAGGAAGTCCTTGCTCTTGTAGTCGGCGGAGGAGTCGTTGGTGAAGTAGTTGCGCAGCTCGGGGGGCAGCAGGTGCTCGAAGATGGTGGTCTTGAAGATGCCTCCCTTGCCCACGAGCAGGAGCATGGTCTCGTTGACCACCTTCTTCACGATCCACCCCACCACCATCGCCACGAACCATTTCTTGAAGGTATACTTGAAGAGCTCTTGGGTGTGGTAGTATTCCATCATTTCCTTCACCCGGAACCAGTCGCACAGCTCGCCGATGTAGTCGGGGTCCTTCTCCTCGTCCCATGGCTTGAGCGACTCGAGGTAGGTGGCGAGCGGGTTGAAGTCTTCGCTGAAGTGGCTGTTGATGAAGGCATGCAGCTTGCGCTGCGTCACGTGCAGTCCGCTCATGTCCATGATGGTGTAGATGGTGTCCTCCTCGCGGTCCTCTATCTGTGTCCAGTTGCGGAAGAACTGGCTCTTCGCCTCATACGACCTGATCTCGTTCTTGTGGGTCATCGTGTTGAAGCGTATCTCGGCGCGGCTGTCGAGCCACTGCTTGATGGCCTTCATGCCCGGGTTCTTGCCGTAGCCCTCGCCGGGGGCGTAGAGATGCCAGGTGCCGAAGGAGTCTGTCTTCCGGTACGTCCACTCCACGATGTCGGGTATGCCCTCGTGCTGGCTGCCCATCTCGGCGTTCATCCAGGTGAGGAGCTCGTCCTTGTCCGCCCCGTAGTTGTGGCAGAAGTTGGCGAAGCGCAGGGCGTAGCGATGGTGGGAGCCGGGCTCGAACTTGCAGTCCCAGGTCCTGGCGTGCCGGATGACGGCGGCGATGATGTCGTCGAAGGCGGCGGGCTTTCCGCCGCCCTCCTGCGTTGCGCCCCCCTTGCTCGCCTTCCTGCCTGGGCTGGCCTTGGCGGCGGACTGCCTCTCCCTCGTCTTCTCTTCTTCGAGCCTTGGCTTCACCTGGGTGTGGTAGAAGTATTGCACCTCCTCGGGCGTGATGGGCAGGGCGGGGGCGTTCCAGTTGAAGTAGGCGCTCTCGTCGTGGGCGAGGCCGCAGAGGCGAGTCATGTCCAGGCACTGGCGGTCGGCGCAGAGGCGGGTCAGCTCGTCGTAGTACTTCATCGCCTTGGTGACGGCGAGCCGGTGCAGTTCGGTGGCGGTGAGCGTGCATCCCACGGGGCGCTCGTACCTGAAGAGGATGCGGAACCCCATGCCGCTGATGGTGCGGTACGCCCCCATGGCGTAGGGCGAGTCCTTGACCTTCTGCAGGGCTTCGGTCAATACGAGCCCCACCACGTTGTCGTAGTCGAGCATGCCCATCATCGCCTCCTTGTCGAAGTCGCCGAGCGTGCGGCCCTTGGGCTTGAACTGGATGGCGGGGCAGATGGCGTGGCAGTTGCGCTTGATGTTGGCGGCTTGCTGCCTGTCTATCTTGACGGCCTCCCGGTACTTCTCGGTCTGTATCTTGGTGTGGGTGTCCGACATGACGTAGTAAGCGATGTCGATGTAGTGCTTCAGGGGCGCGCTCTGTGTGCTCCTCAGCGAATTGAACAGCGAAGGCATGCCTGCCTGCGATGTCTGGTTAGGTTTTTGTTGGTGATTGTCCATTGTTGAAATGATTTTATGTTTCTATTCTTTTTCTTGGCATGTGGGATGGGCTAGGGGGAATCCCTCACTCCGCAGGGTGCGTCAACTGGTCGATGCGCCTCTGTGCCTCTCGCTTTCCGACATTTGTCTCTATGGGCGGTATGCCCTCTTGCTCCATGAGCTCTTTCATGTCGGCGATGGCTTTTTGGATCTTGTTCCCCTGGTCGAGGTGCCCTGCTGCCTGGATGAAGTCCTCCTCGTCACCCCAAGGCATGTATAGTTCCATGCGCTTGATGTCTTCAAGAAAAGCCGCCGCTTGGGGATAGGTGACGCTTTGCTTCCCTATGCTCTGGCAATTTTGGAGGTCCCTTTCCTTGAGGATATGCTTGATGGTGTTCTTGAGTTGTATGATCTTGATGGGTTGTGCGATTCCATCGCAGAAATGGTTGAAGACGGCATGTGCGAAGCCGGATTTCTCTTTGATTTGGTTCGTCGAAATGCCGTAAACTACCATTTCCATGAGGAGCAGCTCCTGCCAGTGGCGTGCTACCTTGATGAAGTCCATCAAGTTTTGATGTTGATTGTATAGGTCATTCATTTTTACCTTTTTCTGCAAAGGTCGTCATTTTTGGGGGAGGTAGTGGTGATGCCTATATGCATCCCTAGTGTTAAAAACGGAAACAAGTATTACGATTGTTTAACAGGTCGGCGCGTTTTTTTTTGGTAGAAAAGACACTCGATTCAGAAAAATATCGATCCAAAAAAGTCCAAGTGTGAACGTGAAGGATGTTTTTTTACTTTTTATTATATATTACTATTTTCTTGGGATTCCATTCCCCATTCCCCGATTCCACTTGATATATAACCATTTACCTACATTTTCCTTGCCTAAGTATATATGATGTAGGTTCACGTCCTTCACCCTTCACACATTTTCGGAAACCCCAGTGGCAATCGGCACTGGAAGCGTGAAGGGAATGTGAAGGTGTGAAGGATGTAGTCAAGACTTGTGTGAAGGGTGTTCTTAGAATTCGGGTGTTCTTAGAATTCGTGCGCTCTTAGAATTCGTGCGCTCTTAGAATTTCTTTCCGAACACGATGTTGCAGAAGGTCTGGGCGAGAATCTTGGCGTCGAACCACCACGAGCGGTGCTCCAGGTAGTAGAGGTCGAGGTCCAGTCGTCGCAGCATCTTCTCCATGGTGTCGGTGTAGCCGTTGTAGAGCGTGGCGTAGGAGGTCACGCCCGGTCGAATCTGGTAGAGGAAGGGATAGCGGCTGTCGTGCTCCATGATCTGGTCGATGTAGAACTTGCGCTCCGGTCGCGGGCCGATGAACGCCATGTCGCCGATGAATACATTCCAGAGCTGGGGCAGTTCGTCGAGGTGGTGGTCGCGCAGGAACACGCCTATCTTGGTCATGCGGGTGTCCTTCTTGTGGCCGAAGAGCTGCGGCCCGTTCTTCTCGGCGTCCACCCTCATGGAGCGGAACTTATAGATGTAGAAAGGCCGTCCGAAGCGTCCGATGCGTTCCTGCTTGAAGATGGCAGGTCCGCCGTCCTCCCTTTTCACCAGGTAGTAGCAGATGGCGAAGAGCGGCGAGAAAACGACGAGGCTCACTCCCGACAGGAGAAAGTCGCCGATGCGCTTGATGTTTCTCTCCACCTCGTTCATTCCGTCGGGGATGAAACGGTCGCTGCCGACGTCCGTGTTCATCTTGACGTATGCCGGAATCTCGGGCAGGTCGGCCTGAGGATTGTTTGCTTTTAGTTTCTTGATAGCGTTTGAGAACATATATGAATTATTATCTTTTCTTTTATTTTGATGTTTTTATCATATTAACGCTGGATGCCATCAAATATTGCATCGTCATGACCTATTTTTTCCCTTGGGATGAGATTGGATGAAATCGGATGGGATTTCTTGGGAAAACATTTGGCGTTTTCCTATTTTTAATGTATCTTTGCAGAAAAATGCAAGTCGTATGAAATATCCTATAGGAATACAGACCTTTGAAAAAATCATAGAAGGCGGATTTGTTTATGTGGACAAGACGGATTTGATATATCGTCTTGTACAGGGAAATGTCTATTTCCTGGGTCGTCCTCGTCGATTCGGAAAGAGTCTTCTCGTCTCTACCTTGGAGAGTTATTTCTTGGGCAAGAAGGAACTCTTCCTGGGGCTTGCCATCGAAAAGTTGGAACATGAGTGGAAGCAATATCCGGTGTTCCATCTTGATTTCGGCACGGGCAACTATCTCAATGATGGAGCCTTGGAGGATGTACTCGATTCTAGGCTCGCAGATTGGGAACAACAATATGGTATAGATAATTCCTTTAAGGACCTAGGCTTGCGATTCTCTCGTGTACTCCATGCTGCCCATGAGCAGACGGGACTGGGTTGCGTGGTGCTGATCGACGAATACGACAAGCCGATACTGGATGTGCTCGACCAGGACTATCGGGTGGAACATATGGGCAAGACGATCACGCTGGAGGAGAAGCACCGCAACATCATGAAGTCGTTCTATGCGACCTTCAAGGGCGCTGACGCCGACTTGCGCTTTGTGTTCCTGACAGGTGTCACGAAGTTCTCGCAGATCAGCATGTTCAGTGGCTTCAACCAGCCCGACGACATCAGCCTGAGCAGGGATTACGAGGCCATCTGCGGCATCACCAAGGACGAGCTCGTGAGATATTTCGCGGAGCCGATAGCAGAACTCGCCAAGAAATATCACTGCACGGAAGAGGAAATGTTGCACAAGTTGAAAGTCAAGTATGACGGCTATCATTTCGGCGAGGATATGAAGGACATATTCAATCCTTTCAGCTTGCTTAATGCCTTCTCTAAACAAAAGTTGTTGGGGTATTGGTTTAAGAGTGGCACCCCTACTTATTTGGTTCGTCTGTTGTCCCATTTCGATGAGAACTTGGATGAGTTGGTAGGAAAGTATTATGGTGTACCTCAGTTTGACGATTACAAGGCGGACGTGGAGAGACCTTTGCCAATGATTTACCAGAGTGGCTACCTCACCATCAAGGACTACGACCAGGACACCGAGTCCTTCTTGCTCGACATTCCTAACAACGAGGTGCGCGAGGGACTTCTCACGATATTGGCGAACGACTATCTGAAGACGAAGGAGGATTCCATGAGTTGGCTCTTGGATTCCATCCGTCTGTTGAAGAAGGGGAAGTTGCAGGAGTTCATGGATGGCATGACCGCCTTCCTCGCCAGTGTGCCTTACACGGTGAGGCGCAGGAGCGACGAGCGCGAGTATGAGCGATACTTCCATTACACGTTCTATCTCTTGCTCCGCATGTTGAGCTGCTACACCATCTTCCACGAGAAGGAGACGAGCCAGGGCAGGGCTGACTGCGTGGTGGAGACGGCGAATGATGTGTATATCTTCGAGTTCAAGCTCAATGGCAGCGCCGACGAGGCCTTGGCGCAGATAGAGTCGAAGGGGTATGCCCGGGAGTATGCCACTGACAAGCGAAATATCCATTTGGTGGGTGCCAACTTCTCTACTGAGAAGGGGACCGTGGATGAGTGGAAGGTGGAGGAGGACTTGAAGTAGTTGATGTAATCTTTACGGCGTAACAAGGGTAATTTATATAACAACTAAAAGGTAAGTTTTATCCAATCCAAGGTGGTGTGGAGAAAGTAATGTCCCTCGCCGAGTCCCTAGTGGCGGATGAATAGGGATTCGGCGATTAGTTTGTTTATTTCGGAAAATTTTCCTTAGAACTTCTTTCCAAGCACGATGTTGTAGAAGGTCTCGGCAAGGATCATGGAATCGAACCACCACGAGCGGTGTTCCAGGTAGTAAAGGTCGAGCTCCAGTCGTCGCAGTATCTTTTCCAAGGTTTCGGTGTAGCCGTTGTCCTTCTTATGGGCTAAGCGCAAAATATGTTTCTTGGTCGTCCAAGACGATTTGGCAGGTCGCTTTCATTAGATGTGATTTTTTTTAAAAAACTTTGGTGTTTTCCCAATTTATATGTATCTTTGCAGAAAATTAAAGAACATTGTAAAGTCTTGGAAAACCAAATAAGCAAGGATAGGCATATTCAATATGCTTTTAGAATACTCCATATCGATAACATTCCTCATGTCTTGAAATATGGGTTGGTGCATAAGGAGTCTTCTTGTGCAAATCCAAAATATGTGCCTATTGGCGATACTACTGTAATGGACGCACGTACTTCTAAGCAACTTCCTTTTGGTACTTTCCTTTCGGAATATATCCCCTTTTATTTCGGTCCAAGGTCTCCTATGTTATACAATATCCAGAATGGAAATGGAGTGTTGGCTAAGCAACAGCCTGAGGACATTGTATATTGTGTTATTCGTATTGAAGATGTCTTGTGCAGTGATTTGAATGTCATTTTTACGGATGGACATGCTTTGAATAATATGAGTAAATTCTATGAAAAGTCAGATTTATCAAGGCTCGATGAGCTAGTGTTAAAAGAAGATGTTTATGCAACCTTTTGGTTTAATCAAAATCCATGGGATGATAGAAAGCGTTAAAAAGAGGCGGAGTTGTTGTTTAAGGATGACATTCCGATACAAATGATAAAAGGATTTCTTGTTTATAATGAGAAAGCATTCGAAAGAATGTTGTCCTTTGGTGTTCCTAAAGAAAAAGTAGTTGTCAAACCCGAATATTATTATTAGATATGATTAAATTTGTGAAAGGTAATTTGTTGGAGAGCGAAGCCCAAGCTTTGGTCAATACTGTAAACACAGTAGGAGTGATGGGGAAAGGGATAGCTTTGCAATTTAAGGAAGCATATCCTAATAATTTCGCATTGTATAAAAAGGCTTGTAAAGAAAAACAAGTCAAGGTGGGAACTATGTTTGTCACCTACGAACAGAATATTTATGGCAATGACAAAATTATCATTAATTTTCCTACAAAGACAACTTGGAGAAAGCCTTCTGAGTATGCTTATATTAAGGAAGGACTTGTTGATTTGAAGCGTAAAATCGAAGAAAATCATATTTCTTCTATTGCCATTCCTCCTCTGGGAAGCCATAATGGTGGCTTGGATTGGAGTGTTGTTAAAAAGATGATTATGGAACAGTTGGCGGATGTTGATTGTGAGATTATATTATATGAGCCGAACGATGCAATCCTCGAGCGTATGAAGTCTGAACGAGTCAAATTATCCCCAGCTAGAGCCATGTTGTTATATATGCTCTGTGCTTTAGTCGCAGAAGGAGAGTTCGCTTCTGAGTTTGCTGCAGAAAAACTGGCATATTTCTTACAGAAGTTTGGGGCAAAAGACATATTGAAATTGCATTTCAAGCAATATTTCTATGGACCTTATTCTGGTAAGGTAAGGTTTGTTTTGCATTATTTGAATGGTAGCTATCTGAAAGGAGTGGGACAAATGGAACAAAAGCCTTTTGATTGTATTTGGTTAGCTCCTGATACGATAAAAGATGTGAAAGACTTCTTTTCGAAAGAAGAGAACACTCCTTATGAGAAAATTTGTAAAAAAACTGCAAGTTTTCTTTCTGGCTACTATTCTAATTATATGTTGGAGTTGTTGTCGACCGTAGATTTTATTTTGCACAATAGCTCGGATTTGGTTGCTTGGTTGGAAATGGAACCTCATAAGGTATTTTCTCTTGTTGTGCAGCATATCAATCAATGGAGTGAACGTAAAAAATATTTGTTTAACAATGATGAATACATTCGACTAGCGTTGAATCATCTGTATGGGGTGGAAAAATCAAATCAAGAAATTTGCCTCCACGATAGTTGATAGCTAGTATAGATGTATTGTTTGTGCATTAACACTTTAACGAAACGGTAGGATTTAGTTAATTATAAAAATGAATTCAAAATGTTAGTTATTGCAGATAATGATAAACATACAAGAGCGATGTATCTTGATTTAATGGATATTGTATAATTTTGTTTGTTCAAATGAGAGTTTTACAATTAGGTAAGTTTTATCCAATCCAAGGTGGTGTGGAGAAAGTAATGTTGGACTTGGTGGATGGGTTGTCCGCTCAAGGCATTTGCTGCGATATGCTTTGTGCTAATACTCATATAGGTGAAGCAACTAAAATTATCCAGTATAATAAGTTTGCTCAGATTTTTTGTGTAAAAGCTTGGGGCAAAAAGTTTGCAACAATGCTCTCATGGCAAATGATAAAAATATTACGTCAAATAGGCTCTAATTATGACATAATCCATGTCCATCATCCAGACCCTATGGCGGCTTTGGCTCTTTTGCTATCAGGATATGAAGGAAAGGTCGTCCTTCATTGGCATAGTGATATCTTAAAGCAAAAAGTCTTGCTAAGATTTTTCATGCCTTTGCAGAATTGGTTGCTAAATAGAGCTGATATTGTAATAGGAACTACACCAGTGTATGTTGCTCAGTCACCTCATCTGATGAATTTTCAAGATAAATGTTCCTATTTGCCAATAGGCATAAATCCTGTTCTCCCTGATTCAAAGCAAGTCTTGAAGATAAAAAACCGGTATCCTGGCAAAAAAATAATCTTTTCTTTGGGAAGATTGGTAGAGTATAAGGGCTATAAGTTTTTGGTTGAGGCTGCAAAGTATCTACCCGATGATTATATCATTTTAATTGGAGGATCAGGGCCTTTGAAGGCTTCTTTGCAATCTCAGATAGAACACGAAAGCTTACAAGATAAGGTGCTACTATTGGGTAGGATCTCAGACGAGGATTTATCTTCTTATTATGGGGCATGTGACTTGTATTGTTTGCCTTCGATAATGAAGACGGAGGCTTTTGCTATAGTCCAGATAGAAGCTATGTCTTGTGGCAAACCTATTGTTGCTACCAAAATTCCAGAGTCTGGGGTCTCTTGGGTGAATGCTGATGGCGAGTCTGGTTTTAATGTGCCAGTAAAGGATAGTAAGGCATTGGCAGATGCAATTGCAAGGATTTTATGTGACCAAAAAATATACCAACGATTATCGCAAGGAGCAAAAACTCGCTTCAACCATCTGTTCATAAAAGAAAAGATGATTGAAACGTGTATTGGAATATATAATAAGTTGTTATCAGAACGTGAGGATGACAATTCTATTTTATGCTCCCTAAAATAGCTTTTGCCGTGTAGATATAGTTATATTGTTTGTCTATCTGTCCTGTAATATTTATAGGTTGGTATGTAAAATTGACAAGTGCTTGGTAAAGACTTTCTGAATCTCCACATTTGAAAAATGTCACAGGGTAATCATTGTAGATTTCTTTATAAACATCAATATCAGAAATGATGGCATTTGTATTAAGATACATGGCCTCCAATGGAGGAATGCCAAAGCCTTCGTAATAGGATGGTGAAACCAATACTTCTGACCTTGATATGATATCGTAAACCTCTTGGTTGGTAGCATTTGAGACAAAACTGATGTCGCTTTTGTCGTGTTGGAGAAGTGAGATGATTTCTGTGTCTTTTGTCCTGAAATTGAAGTTCCCTATGACGGTAAGAGGCATATCGCTCTTTACTTCCTTTAGTTTGCTATAAGCTTCCAACAGTAGGTGTATTCCCTTATGTCTTTTTAGATTTCCTAGAAAGACAATCCCATTTTTCTTACACCACCCATTCTGATGAGTTTTGTTGTATTCTATGAGCTCTTGGTTGATGCCATTATATATGACTTTGATATCTTTAGATGTATGAAAGTACTTTTGTATTCTTTTTTTTGAGAACTGCGATACTGTGAATACTTTTTTGGATATGCGAAGAGCTCTCTTTATATACCATTTGTAGATGTACAGTTTGGCAGGAGAACAAAAGTTGTCGGTCTCAAAAAACACGATGTCGTGTATGGTGCTATATATAGGCACATTTATCCCCATAGGGATATTAAAGTTGGGTGTAAAGTAAGCATCGCATTCGTTTATTGCCTTTATGGGGAAATGAAATAACTCCTTTAGGGTGAAACTTTTGATGTTACACTCTATAATTTTACAATTATCCACATGGACATATTCCTTTAAGTTTTGTTTGTTGCCAATTAATGTGAATGAAAAATTTTTGTTTTCAATCATATGAACGAGTACGTTCTCTATGAATGTGCCAATTCCACTTTGACCGATTAAACGGCAATCTACTGCTATTCTCATAGTTGTTTTATATTTTTTTGATATCTATAAAACTGTAATATTTGATATGTAATTTTTCTAATATATATTTGAGAGTTAGTTTTGTCAAATATAAAGTTCTTTCTTTGATTGTGTTGTACTTGTATACTGGTTTGTAGTCACGCCATGGAGTCATTTTGAGGTATTTATAATATAAATTCTTATATGGATTTTTACATTCCTTATGCCATGGTTTGAGAGGACCAGAAAAGTGTATGATGTAAGGATTCTTTATAGCATCGCTAATCTGGTCTTTATATCGATCTGGTATAGGAGCATTCTTGACCAAGTAAATATCTAATAAATTATACTTGACATCTATAAAGGTTTTCTTATCATGGAATATTCCATTTAAAACGTCTTGGTCATGATAAATGATTTTATGAGTTCTAATGTACTCACTTGCAATCTTAATGTTTAACAAAAAACGTGCCTCTTGAAGGTTGATGAGAAGTATGCCAGCATTAAAATAACTATACATTTCATTATATTGCAATCTCTTGCAATTATTTTTTGTATATGTTATATTGTCTTCTATGGCTAATATGCAAGAATCTGAATTATAGTTCCACAATTTTTCTAAACTACAGTTTACGATGATGTCGCAATCAAGATAAAGTATTTTATTTATTGAGATAGGAAGTACGTCAAACATGAAAAGTCTGAAGTATGTTGCCAATGAAACATATGAATTGGCTGTTTTTTCTCCGATTGGAAAGTCTGTAATTTCTTCTTTTTTTATAAAGAAGAATTCAATATTTCCCTTATAAGATTTAACTAATTTTGCTATTTTCTCTTGATTGTTGTCACTGATGTTGTCAGAGATTATATAGAAGTTATGTCTTCCAGGATTATTATGGCAAAATGAAGTTGTTACGACACAGGCATGTTGTGTGTAATTATTGTCGAAAGTTAACAATACATTCATAATTATTTCTTTTTTAAGCAATATTTTTTGATGAAATATTTAACGTATCCATACAGTTTGTTTGGTGACCAATTTCTCACAGCGAGTGTTTCGTGAAAAACTTCATTTGGCTTTTGCATTGTAAGACCTAAGTATGCTTCGTATTTGGAAACATTGATATTCAAATGAGCGACAGACTTCTTACCATATTTTTTATAAATATGGTATATCATTTTATAGTCTGCAACATATTTTAAATTTGTATCAAACTCTAAATTCTTAGCCTCTTGTAGTCTTACAAAGAAAGATTGATGCGAAGTCGGCATATTTTTTGAGATATATGATGGCTTTTTGGCAATTTCGAGATTACTTGAATTTTTGCGAAGATATAGGGTGTCACCATATAAGATGTATTTGTTACTATAGTCTTTATTATTAAAAATTTTAGATAAAACTTGTTTGTCATAAAAACAATCTCCTGCGTTCATGAAGATAACCCAATCTCCTGTTGCATAATTTAGTCCTTTATTCATGGCATCGAATATACCTTTGTCAGGCTCGCTAATCCACTTCGAGATCTTAGAATCGTATTTTTTTATAAGCTCTAATGTTCCATCTGTGCTTTGTCCATCAATTATGATATATTCTTTGTTTCCATATGTTTGCCCAATAATGGACAAGATTGTTTGCTCTATTACATTCTCAGCATTAAAGCAAATTGTGATTATAGAGATTTTATAATGTTTCATATTGTTATAAAAATTATATTTTTTTTATGAAAGAGCATGGATTTCCGCCCGCAACACAATCTGCAGGAATATTTTTTGTTACTATGCTTCCTGCTGCTATAATGCTTCTGTCTCCAATAGATACCCCTTTCAGAATTATGCAGTTTTCTCCAATCCATACATTATTTCCAATGATTATTGGCTGGCTCTTATAATTGGATACTGCTTTGGGATTGATGTCGTTTTTTTCTCTTTCTTTCCAGTCAGTTGAATGCATATCTCCATCAATGATGCTACAATTAGCTCCAATGTTTACATGGTTGCCTATTTGTATTTTTGTTGTTGCCCATATTGTGGAGCCGCTAATTCCGCAATAGTTTCCTATGGCTAATGAGGCCTTGTTTTCTACTGCAATGCTTGTAATCTTATTTGAAGAAATTGGATTTAAATTATCTCCGCTTGCTACTGTGAAATTGTTGCCAATTTTAACTGAAGCGTCTGGAAATATTCTCAAGAAAATCTTATTTCTCATGTCAGAGTTGTTTCCTAAAGATACTCCTAAGAAGCGAAACATGATTATGTTATAAAACTTGTACCATTTACTTTTTAGGGTAATAATAGGGTGTATTAATTTGTATTTTAGAATTGGGTTCATATATCTTTTGTTTCTTGATTATTATAGCCCAAGGCTTCTTTAAATAGTATAATATGTTTAGATGAGATATTTTCCTCATTTAAATTATCCATTAAATACTTTGTGGCGTTGTTTATACACTCTTTATTTTGTTCTATTCTTGTAGCTTTGTCAATAGCCTCTTCTATGTCTTTAGGCGTATTTACATTACAGAGTATTCCATATTTTCCATGTCCTAAAACGTAAGGTATAGCTCCAGACTGATTTCCGCCAATGACTGGGATACGCCGAGCCATACCCTCTAAGAGAGTATTCCCAAATGATTCTTCAAGGGAAGGATGTATAAGAACAGATGCAGAGTCTAGTTGTTTTATAAGATTGTCATGATCGACAAAACCTGGCATTTCTACATTTTTCAGCAACTGTCTCTTGCACCATTCTTTATATAATTTGGAGTTTTTATTATAATTTCCTATTAGAATCAGCTTTGCTTGTTTATTATGATTTTTCAAATAAAGTTTAAATGCAAGAAGTAGGTTGGTGTAGTTTTTGCGCTTCTCAATTAAATCTTGTGAGATAGAAATCACTATCGGATTTTTTGGATATCTGTTTCTTTTCTCTAGTATAAAGCTCCTTTTTATCGGATTTTCTATTATTGTACATTTATTTTGAGGATAATTCTTTTTCATGAGCTCAAAAATGTATGGAGAATTTGCTATGAAATTTACATTTGTATGGCTCATGACTTTATGAAACAATTGTTCTTGTATTAGCCACCATAAAATTTTTCGGTGTTTTCTTTCGTAATGTCTAATGATGGGTGCCCAATCTCTAATTGAACAAAATACAGGTTTCTTATTGGCAAAAAAACAACATGCCAATGCAAAATCGTAAGTCCAATGAGTATGTATTACATCCATGGAATTAATATGAAGAGCTAATTCTCTCTTAATACGATTTACCATATAATATTTCTCGAATACGTATGATTTTGGTATCGGGTTATATGTTGGAATAATATGTATAGCTATATTTTCCCCATAGAAATGCTTGGTTACTTTTCCTTCTGGAGTCGTTGTTATGATTGTAACATGATGACCTGCCTTAAGAAAACCTAAGGTAATGTTGTTTACAGAAGATGCTCCTTTATTAATATTTGGCAAAATGGTTGTATTGTCAAAATAATTTTTAAACTCTATTGGGTTTATGTATGCAACTACTCCTATATTCATAATTGTATTTTTTATTTATATAACGTCGCTTTTAGCTTGTTTATTATTATTTGTCGTTCATTTTTTTTCATTCCTAAAGTTATTATGCATGTTAATATGATAACAACAGACAATAGAGATATAATTGTAATTCTAAGAAGAGGTGTTGATTGTATTTCTTTTGAGATTTTCCACATGATTATAGCAGATGGTATTGTTGTAAGAAAAATAGGCATGAGTACTTCCTTAAAATAGGTGTATATGGGTAAGCCTACTTGTTCTTTTGCAATATATATTCTTAAAAAATGAATTATAGCAAATACAATAGTCCAAATAACCATAGAGTAAATGGCTTTGTAGCCAAATTTAAAAAACACATAACATATAGGAATTACTAAAATCGAAGTGATCCCCACGCAGATTTGGTATCGTCTGATATTTCCTGTCGCTCTGATAATTTGAGATATAGGTGCTTCTAATGTGTTGACAAGTGAAAAAATAAATATCCATTGTGAAAATGCAATCATCTCAGGAGTAACGTATTGTTTTCCTAACCAAATACATAATACTTCCTTCATGACTATGATAATAGGCAATGCTATTATGAAAACTAAAAAGTATGCATATTTTGAACTTTTGCATACTAACATTTTGGCATCTTCTGTATCTTTTGAGGCATATGACTTTATGATTTGTGGATTAACTGCCATGTAGAAATTGTTGCTTATTTGCCAAACAATTTGATAGAGTTTGTCTGCAATTCCTTTTGCTGCATTAATTATCGGCCCGAAGAAAATGTTTAAGCAAATGTTTATGCCAATGGTGCAAGTCATGCCTGCTCCATAGCCAAACAGATTCCATCCGACAAAATTAATAAGCTCTTTATATAGTTTGAAATCTTTCACTTTCTTGAAGTTACATCCTACCAATTTGTGCTTGCAATAAAATATGTATATGAAAAGAAGGATAATTTGCATCAAACAGTTTAAAAATGCAAGTGTTACTAATTTGTCTGTTGTACAAATATAAAGTAAATAGACAACAAGTAGTTTTATTATAGATTCAAAAACGCTTAGGCGTGCAAATATTCCCATCTTCTCATAGGAAATAATCGCTGATGAAAATGGTACAATCATCATTGATGCTGCTAAAGATACTACAACAAAAAAATAGGTATGTATAGCGGCATTAATACGCATTTGTGGAATGACTAATTGAGTTTTTATGAGCCAAGGACCAATACTCCAAGCTATGGAAGCCAGGCTTATGGTTATTATAAAAAAAAGTATGAGTATAGAACTAAAGGTCGTTTGGAAATGTTTGATATCATTCTTTCCTAAATCGTAAGCAAGAAAACGTTGTGTGGCTGCTGTTAGCGGACCTGTGATAATTCCAATGAATGATACAACACTCATCACAACATTTTGGATGCCGAAATCTTCAACACCTAATACCTGTAAGGTAATCCTTGCTGTGAAAAATGATACTATGGTGACCAATATCATTCTTGTATATAGCAAGAATGTATTCTTGGCAATTCTTTTATTTCTATCTGTTTTATTGATTTCTGACATCTGTTTCTTTATCTGTTAAGTCTTTTGTTGGTTTGGTGTTTCCAAATTTAATGAATGGTACAGAGTATAGGGGAATCATAAAGTAAAAACTTACAGGTGTTGCTCTTACCCAAAAACCTGCTGTGGCGACAATTAACATTGCGATCCATGCTCTTTTGTTATTTGGATTGAATGCCATAGTTAAGTATAAGAATATGACGAGCAACAGACAGATTAAACCATAGTCGTAAATGAAAACTCTGTAACCTGCGTTCCCAAAGCCAAATTCTTCAATGCTATAATCTTTTCCAAACCATATATCAGAGCTGGTTATGTAGTTATCGTATACTGATTCAAAAGCTCCTGTAACTCGGTTGTCTCCAACAAGCTTGCCATCACTATCGACTTCCAATCTACTTAAGATGAGCTCGTTGATCAAGTTCTCTCCTTTGTTGTAGAATAATGACGATACAGCAATAGTGGCTAAAATAATGACAATGCCGCATAGTTTTGCTACTATCTTCTTATGTCTTGTCCAAGCCCCCATGATGGCAATGATAATAAGTAATACATAGGCAGCTAGGGAAAATGATAGTATGGTTGCTGTCAATAATGATAAATTGTACCATTTCTTCCATGAGCCAATTTGTGTGAAAAGAAGTAATGACGTCGCTGTTCCTAAATGTCCTGGTTCCAAAAATACTGATTGAAATCTAGGTAGGATGATTAAGTCATTTCCTCTGCCAAGCATGAAAAGGTAAAAGTTGTCGAAATCATACAACAAGTCTTCTCTATTGACCTCTGCTGAAGGAAATGGAAGACCTAGAAAATACAATAAAAAAGCCCCCATAGACAGAATTAAAAATCCGCCCATAATCATGCAAGTAGTATTGATACTCTTTATCAGGAATTCTGTGCTAAGTTTAAATAAACAAAAAATAACAAACGAATTAAGCATCGCTTCTGTGAAGCCAATGATATTTCCTTTATTTACAATTCGTTGAAATATTAAAAGTATAAAAGCTATTATAGAAGGTACCAGCCAATCTTTCTTTGCAAATATCTTGGATTTGGATATGTTGTCCAAAAAAATGGCTGTACCCAGCAAAAGTGTACATATAATAATATATACCTTAGCAATCGGCCAAAGAAACCACGGGGATAGTGATCCTAAATATGCAAGTAGGATCCCAGTGTATAATATCCCAAATATTATTTTCTTTTTGGAAATTTGATACAGGCTATTTTTTTTTATTTGCCAAATCATAATATGTTTCTTATTCTGCAGAACTAAATTGTTTGATGAATGTATCTTTTATTATATATAAGGTTGTGAATATTACAGCAATAAATAGCATGGCAACCACAAAAATCATGCGTTTAGGACCCGATGGCTTTATTGGGACAGATGCACCTTTTAAAAGTGTAAAAACTGGTGTCTTTTCTCTTACCTTCGCCTGAGCCGCTTGCATTTGGTTGACAAGTGTATTGTAAGTATTGTATTTAAGTTGCAGTTCATTTTCCATATCGTCCTGTTTTGCCTTTACGCTTTGAAGAATGACATCCGTATTTGCATCTGCAAAAGAACCATATTGCTGGCGAAGTTTCTCATAATCACGTTTTGCTTCTTCTGTCAGTTTTTTGTAATATATGTAATCAGCTTGTGCTTTGTTGGTTCTGTATTCTATTATGTAATTTTGCAGCAAGTTTCTTGTAGAGTCGGCTAAAGTCTTGCTGATGACAGGGTCTTGTGCTGTTGCACTAATAGAAATAGTGCCGTTTTTTTTGTCAATACTAATAGATATATTGCCTCTGACAGCTTCCATGATAGCATCATCATTTTTGGATAGGTAATAAGGGTTGAAATCTTTTCTACCAGTTTTGAACTGGTCTTTTGGGGTTACTAGTTTTTTTATTGCCCCAATGCAACTTTCATACCAACTATGTTTTTGATATTTTTTGAGATAAGTATAATAATCTACTTTAATGTCACCATCTTGACTTTCAACTTTAAACTTGAAAATTTTAGATATGAAACCATTGTCATCCATTAAGTTTGGATACAAATAGGGCGTTATGGCATCAGTTGTTTGCATTTCGTTGATGTCTATGCCAAATGAGGATGCTATAGAACCTAATGTTCCGTTAGACATACTACTTCCTAATTCAGGAGCCATAGTGGTTTCTGCGCTATAGTATCTTGGCTTGCTAAAAATATAAATACATGAAATTATGAATACGCAAGGTAATACGTAAAAGTATATTTTCTTTTTAGCAACAATGTCTTTAAATATGTATCGAACGTCTATATATTCTGTATCTTTATTCATGTCAATTGTTCCACTATTTTCCGCATGGGCAAAAAGCTAAAGCCTAGACCCCTTGCATTTCGTTATTAATTTTTGTTAATTAATTCGTTTTTATACAACATTGTTTGATTTAGACACAACAAGTTTACCTTGATCTTGCCATGCTCCCTTTCAAACCTAATTAGGCTATGATAAAACAAAGCTAGTTGAAATCTTTTAAAGTTTTTCTTCTAGTGCTTCGCAAGCAATGCTTTGATAAGTATTTGGCAGTGTATCTGTTTACCGACCATGAGCGGCAAAGTGTTAATACATATAACCACATTCACACGTACCCCTCTTTTTCTTTTGTTTTTTTGTATACTGACAGAGAAATAATTTTTTATGGGCTTGCTAGCCATCATGAGAGCCAACCCACAATTCGAATGCTAGTTCTACAAAATACCTTCTTCATAGATATTTCTTTAAAAGTTCGTCTTCTAGTATCTTCTTCTCATCTAAGTCGCTGTCAAGGCTATGCCCCATAATCATTTGCTTGACAAGAGGGGGGAACTCTTCTTTTTGAGTCGCAGTCTTATTTAACGCACTCCATGCTTTCTTGATGGACTGTTTCTTGGCAATCCACCCAAACTTCTCTGCTATCGCTTTAAAAATATTGACATCGCTAGCAGGAATGTCTAGTGTATATGTTGCTGTATTCATATTGTTTATTTTTCTGCAAAGTTACGATTTTCTTTTGTAATAACAAAATATTTGGGAGATTATTGCTTGCAAGGGTGACCTTCGCTATTTCAGCTCCTTGATTTGAACTTCTTTCAAGCCTGTATAGCGCATGATTTTTTCGATGCTTTCACCTTCGGATAGCATTTCACGGGCAATCTCGATTGCAAGTTCATCACGTCCTTTTTCGCGTCCTTTTTCAAGCCCTTCTGCAAGCCCTTCCGCACGTCCTTCCGCACGTCCTTCCGCACGTCCTTCTTCTTTGCCTTTTTCGTGTCCCTTTTCAAAACCTTTTTCCATTGCAGTGTCGAGTGAGTTCTTGATGTCACGATATGCCTTGAGGCTATCCTCGTACTCACGGAGTTCCTTCTTGGTGAACTTGGCTATCTCTGCCTCCTCGAAGAGCTTGTCGAAGATCTTATCTCGCAGTTCCTTGGGTCTTTTCTCTAGGCGGGGTAGATTTTTCAAGGCAAACAACCATTTGTCGTAGAGTGTGCGGAGTTTGTTCAGGGGCTTGTCAAACTTTGCGATCTCCACATACTTGAACGTGAGTTTGTCGTTGAACACTTTCTTGGTCTTTTTGTCGAGCAATCCTACGTCATGGGAGATGGACTTCTCGCTGAAGGATTCCTCCTTCATGTCAAAGTTGAGCAATGCCACAACATAGACATGGGACAAATTGAAGTCCCAGTCTGCGCTCTTAGGTGCTTGCTCTTTGATAGGGAAGGTGGCATAGTACAGCGACCTGTCCTTGAAATACTTTTGGTAGGCATTTTGCATTTCCACGATGAACTTTTCGCCCTTCTCGTTCTCGCAATACACGTCGAAGATGGCTTTCCTGTCTGTGTAGATGTCTCCGACATGTTCGCTGTTGAGGTATTTCACATCAGTGATGACTTGTTCTTTCTTGAACAGGGAGTTCAAGAAGTTGATGAGCAAGTCCTTGTTGGGCTTGGTGCCGAAAATGCGCTTGAAACCGAAGTCGGTGAGCAAGCTGATATATCGTTCTTCTATTTGTCTCATGTGGATTCCTCCTTATTTTGAATTATTGTGATGTTATTTTAGTTTATTATGACATCGCAAAGTTACGATTTTCTTTTGTAATAACAAAATATTTAGGAGATTATTGTTTGTATGAGGGAAATTTGTCACGCAAAGCCCATGAAACGTTATTTCAAATCCTGATTTGAGCTTCCGTCAATCTCGTGTATTGCATGAATCAAAGTGGCTCCTTACCTTTAGAATTCCTCTTGGCATCACTATGAGTACTCCTCCCATTGTTGCCTCCAATGTTGGAGCAGAATGAGCTGTTTTAGTTGTTTGGAATGTGGAATATGCGGATATATTCTTTCAAAGATGTAACGTAAACTTTTGGAAAGTCAATCTGCTTAAGAATGTCATAATGGTGATCGTTGGTTACGATACACTTGGCATGGGCTGCAATCGCACAATCAACAAACTTGTTATCATCTGGGTCAGCTTTGATTAGCCCAAAATGATAGTATGGGTCTATTTGTATAGTAAAAGCACTATTCAAAATCGTCTTTATGACATATTCTGCAATTTCATATCCTATAAGTTTCTGTAAAATTTCAATATATTCTTCTATGATCTCATTTGAAATGCATAACGTGTCTTTGCCGTTCATAAAATTCTCCCAAATGCAATGGTATCTGCTTTTGGGAGAAATGATTTGGATAAGACAGTTCGTGTCTAAAACTAGTCTGCTCATTGCTAAATTTTGTGTAAGTCCATTTTGTTGATTTCGTCTAGGCGTTTTTGGTCTAATACGCCAGAGTCCCATAGCTCGTTTAGTGAATCGTTCATTTTTTGATAATAGTATTTGAACAAGACCTCTTTGAGCTCTTGTAAACCCTTCTCAGACTTGTCAGCTTCAAACATTTTTAATAGCTGAATTTGTGTGGGGTTGAATGATGATATTGTTGCTTCCATATTGTTGCTTATTTATTGTTGATCGCAAAGTTACGATTTTCTTTTGTAATAACAAAATATCTGGGAGATTATTGTTTGCATGCGTGGGATATTTTGTCACACAAAGCCTAGGAGGCGCTGCTTGGGCTTGGGGGATGCTAGAAGTCCCACTTCACACCGAGGCAGGGACGGCACATGAATCCGGCGTTGGATGCGAAGTTGTAGTCAAGTTCCACCTCGCCGCCGACGCTGAGGTTCTGGACTCCGAAGTGCTGACCGACGTTGTACCAAAGCTGAGGCTCGGATGTGAAGATGACGTGCTCCTGCTTGTAGTCGACGGCATAGATGGACTTGCCTTCTTCGTCCTTCTTGCCCGTGTCCGCCATCTTGGAGTGTCCCTTGCTGTCGAGGAAGGAGGAGTGGTTCTCCCACCAGAAGTCGGCGAAGCCGTCGAACTTCAATCCCTTCACGCCGAAGAGGTCGTTGCAGGTCCATACGGCGGTGAACTGCATCGGCACGTTTTGATGGGTCTGTCGGATGGTCTTGTAGAGGGCTTCGAGGGTGAGGGTGTTCTTGTAGCTCTTGTCATGGATGAGGTACTCGACACCGAAGAGCCAGGCGTTGTTGATCGGATAGTTCTTGGTGATGCCGCCGTTGTACTCCACATGCAGGCTCCAGTTCTTCAGCGGGGTGTTGTGCCAGAAGTTGAGCGCGCGGGAAATCTCGGTGTACGTTCCGCCCTGCGACACGTTCTTGCTGCCCACCACCATCTTGTCGTAGTTGAAGTCGTGGTCGACGAAGAAATAGGTGCTACCCCAGTTGTCCTGCTTGAACATCTCCAGGGTGAGGGTTACGTACTTGCGGTCGGAACCGAAGTCATACAAAATCTGTGCGTTGGTCTGCGCCTTGGCGAATGTACTTACCAGTGAGGCGGCCATCATCAAGAATAACGTTCTCATATCGTTTTGTCTGTGAATTATAAAAATATATGTTTTCTTTTTTTTCTGCAAAGGTATGAATAATATTTAAAATGTCAAAGTTATGTAGCCAAAATTTGGCAGATTTGCCGAAATTCATTACTTTTGCGGGCGAAAAGGGGGCTAAACCGTCGCAACGGTGTCGCCCCGAGGTCATAAAAATGGAAACAAGGACATTCTAACAAGGAAGTAAAAAGGAAGGAAATATGGATATAGAGACATTGAACAAGGTGAAGGAGGAAGCCTATTGGCGCCTGGGACAGGAAGCTTTCGAGGCGGGAAGATACGAGGAGGCCCTCGACTATTATAATAAGGTGTTGGAGCTGAACCCCCATCGTGCCGACGAACTCTCCGGAAAATTCCAAGCCGTGGGGAGGGAAGGGGCCTGTGCGACGCAAAAATCGAATAAATCGTGATTGTTTATGCGCTATTTTACCTCTTTTTGAGAAAAATATAAGCAAAATGATGAAAAAACTAACAAATTGTTTGGTGGTATCAGAAAAAAACACTACTTTTGCAGCCAATAAACAACGATAGTTGGTAACAACATTAGTAACAACAATAAAAAAGACAAGAATATGAAGTTGAATGCGTACTACTTTAGCTTTTACTTTTACTTTGCAAGCGATTGTAAAGCGGGAAGTTGCGTGTAAATTTCAACTTAGGATATAAGATTAAGAAATCTATCGAAACGGTCCCGCTCATGATTGAGCAGGACCGTTTTTCGTAACAGACATACAGGACCGTTTTTCGTAAAAGACATATAAGCAAAATGAAGAGAATAGCAATACAAGGAGAGCTGGGGTCGTTCCATGACATCACCGCCCATCAATATTTCGAGGGAGAGCAAATCGAGTTGATCTGTTGCGCCACCTTCGAGGAGGTGTTCGAGAACATCAAGCGCGACCCTACCGTCATCGGAATCACCGCCATCGAGAACACCATCGCGGGCAGTCTGCTCCACAACTACGAGCTGCTCAGGCAGAGCGGCACCACCGTGGTGGGGGAGCACAGGCTCCACATCGAGCACAGCATCTGCTGTCTGCCCGAGGACGACTGGAGCACCCTCCAGGAAGTGCATTCTCATCCGGTGGCCCTGATGCAGTGCGGCAAGTTTCTCGCCAACCATCCCGACCTCAAGGCGGTGGAGGCGGAGGATACCGCAGGCTCGGCTGCCTATATCGCCAAGCACCACGTGAGAGGGTGGGCGGCCATCTGCTCGTCGTACGCAGCCAAGATGTATGGCATGAAGGTGCTGCAGGAAGGCATCCACGACAATCCGCACAACTTCACGAGGTTCCTCGTGGTGTGCAACCCCCAGAAGGCGGCTCTCCTCCGTCCGATCGAGAAGGCCAACAAGGCGAGCATCGTCTTCAGCCTCTCTCACGACAAGGGGTCGCTGTCGAAGGTGCTCACCATCCTGAGCTTCTACGACATCAACCTGACCAAGATCCAGTCGCTGCCCATCGTGGGCCATGAGTGGGAGTATCTCTTCTACGTGGACCTCACCTTCGACAACCTGACCCGATACCGCCAGAGCATCGACGCCATCACGCCGCTCGTGAAGAAAATCAAGGTCTTGGGCGAGTACGAGGAGAAGGAGTAAAGTTGAGTGAAGAGTGAAGAACGAAGAGTGAAGAACGAAGAGTGAAAAATTCGCGTTCTTCTGGGGCGAAAGCCTATTATACATTAGTAAACTATAAATTATAAATTAAAATATGATACAACCAGCCAATAGAGTAACGGAAATACAGGAATACTACTTCAGCTGCAAGCTGAAGGAAGTGGCTAAGCTTAATGCCGAGGGCATGGACATCATCAGCCTCGCCATCGGAAGTCCAGACATGCCGCCTTCTAAGCAGACCATCGACAAGCTCTGCGAGGTAGCCAATGATCCTAACGCACACGGGTATCAGCCTACGGTGGGCATACCGGAGCTGCGCAAGGCTATGGCGGGTTTTTACAAGAGATGGTACGATGTCGACCTCGACTGGGCTACGGAAATCCAGCCCTTGATCGGCAGCAAGGAGGGCATCCTGCACGTGACGCTCGCCTTCTGCAACCCGGGCGACGAGGTGCTCATCCCGAATCCGGGCTATCCTACCTACACCGCCATCAACAAGATCCTCGGCACCAAGATCACCTACTACGACCTGCGCGAGGACAACGGATGGCAGCCTGACTTCGACGCCCTGGAGAAGATGGACCTCTCGCACGTGAAACTGATGTGGACCAACTATCCGAACATGCCGACCGGAGGCGTGGCGAAGCGAGAGACTTACGAGCGACTGGTGGAGTTTGCCAAGAAGCACAACATCGTCGTCGTCAACGACAACCCATACTCGCTCATCCTCAACGAGCATCCGATGAGCATCCTCCAGGTGCCGGGCGCCAAGGACTGTTGCATCGAGTTCAACTCCATGAGCAAGAGCCACAACATGCCGGGATGGCGTGTGGCGATGATTGCCAGCAACAAGACTTTCGTCTCCTGGATCTTGAAGGTGAAGTCGAACATCGACAACGGATCGTTCCGTGGCATCCAGTTGGCAGCCGCCGAGGCGATGATGGGCAACACCGACGAGTGGCATCATGAGAACAACATCGTGAACTATCGCCGTCGCCGTGACATCGCCGAGCAAATCATGAAGGTACTCGGCTGCACCTACGACCCGAAGCAGGTGGGCATGTTCCTCTGGGGCAAGATACCAGAGAAGTACGCCGACGTGGAGGACTTGACCGAGAAGGTGCTGCACGAGGCTAGGGTGTTCATCACGCCGGGCTTCATCTTCGGCAGCAACGGCAAGCGCTACATCCGCATCAGCCTCTGCGCCAAGGACGAGAAGATGAAGGAAGCCTTGGAGAGAATCAAGAATGTATTTGAAAAGTAAAAAGGTAAAAAAATAAAAAGACTTTTCGGACTCATTGATAAATAGAAATATAAGGAATTAAAAATATACGACTATGGAATTAGAATTAGAACCATTGAATTTTCCGAGTGATCAGGAACGCCCTTGTGTCATCGCAGGTCCATGCTCTGCGGAGACAGAAGAGCAAGTTATGACAACAGCCAAGCAGCTTGCAGCCAAGGGTTGCCACATGTTCCGTGCCGGAGTGTGGAAGCCACGCACCAAGCCAGGAGGCTTCGAGGGAAATGGCGAGGCTGCCTTGCCTTGGATGAAGCAGGTGAAGGAGGAGACTGGCATGCTCACCGCCACCGAGGTGGCCACTCCTGAGCATGTGGAGCTTGCCTTGAAATATGGTATCGACATTCTGTGGGTCGGTGCCCGCACCTCTGCCAACCCATTCGCCATGCAGGCCTTGGCTGATAGCTTGAAGGGCGTGGACGTGCCTGTGTTGGTGAAGAACCCGGTCAACCCGGACTTGGAGTTGTGGATCGGTGCCCTCCAGCGCATCAACCAGGCTGGCATCAAGAAGCTCGGTGCCATCCATCGTGGCTTCTCCAGCTACGACAAGAAGATTTACCGCAACCTGCCTATGTGGCAGATTCCTATCGAGTTGCATCGCCGCATACCTCAGTTGCCTATCATCTGCGACCCTAGCCACATCGGCGGTCGCCGCGACCTTATCGCCCCTCTTTGCCAGCAGGCGATGGACTTGGGCTTCGATGGATTGATTGTGGAGAGTCACTGCTGTCCAGACGATGCTTGGAGCGACGCCAAGCAGCAGGTGACGCCAGACGTGCTCGACTACATCTTGAGCCTCTTGGTGGTTCGCGACGAGCATTACTCCACCGAGGGCTTGCACCAGTTGCGTAGCCAGATTGACGAGTGCGACAACCAGTTGATGGACTTGCTCGCCAAGCGTATGCGCATCTGCCGTGAGATTGGCACTTACAAGAAGGAGCACAACATGACCATCGTTCAGACCAATCGCTACAACGAGATTCTCGACAAGCGTGGCGCCCAGGCTTCACTCTGTGGCATGAGCCCAGAGTTCGCCGCCCAAATCTTCGAGCACATCCACGAGGAGAGTGTTCGCCAGCAGTTGGAAATCTTGAACCAGAAATAATTTTTAGGAGTTAAAGAAGTTAAGGAGTTAAAGAAGTTAAGACAAATGTTTTGGTAGTGTATGTCTTCTCTATAATGGTGTGGTGAATACTGTTGTCTTAACTCCTAAACTTCTTTAACTCCTTAACTTCAAAGATAATTATGAGAATATTAATCATGGGAGCAGGTAAGATGGGAAGTTTCTTCATCGACCTGCTCAGTTTCGACCACGAGGTGGCGGTGTACGAGAAGGATGCCAAGCGACTGCGCTTCACCTACAACTGCTACCGCTTCACCAAGATGGAAGAAATAGAGATGTTCCGCCCGGAGCTGGTCATCAACGCCGTGACGGTGAAATACACCTTGCCGGCTTTCGAAGAGTTGCTGCCTCACTTGAGCAAGGACTGCATCATCAGTGACATTGCGTCCGTGAAGACGGGATTACAGGAATTCTATGAGAAGAGTGGCTTCCGCTATGTCAGCACGCACCCGATGTTCGGTCCTACTTTCGCCAACCTCAACCAACTCTCCGAGGAGAATGCGGTCATCATCAAGGAGGGCGACTACATGGGCAAGATATTCTTCAAGGACTTGTACCAGAAACTCGGCTTGAGCCTTCACGAATATACCTTCGACGAGCACGACCAGACGGTGGCTTACTCCCTGAGCATCCCGTTCGTGAGCACCTTCGCCTTTGCTGCGGTGATGAAGCATCAGGATGCGCCGGGCACCACCTTCAAGCGTCACATGCAGATCGCCAAGGGTGTGCTCAACGAGGACGACTACCTCTTGCAGGAGATTCTCTTCAACCCCTACACTTCGGGGCAGGTGGAGCAGATACGCAAGGAGCTGGCGGAGCTCATCGACATCATCGACAATAAGGACTCACATCGCATGAAGCTCTTCCTCACCAAGATTCGCAACCATGTGAAGGAAGACATCGAGATCAAGGAAAAGTAATTATATCGAAGAGTAGTTTTTATGAGTGAACAGATAGAACAAACGAAAGATATAGAAGAAGCAACTACAGAACAAGTTGGAAATAATGAGCAGGTGGCTGGTTTCCAGGTGGTCAACGAGGGTTTTACGACTCGCGAGGCAATCGAGGAGGCTAAGCGCTGTCTGCATTGTAAGATACCGCAGTGTAAGAAGGGATGCCCTATCGAGAACGACATCCCCGACTTTGTGCATGAGCTCTCCATGGGTAACATGGGCTCGGCGATGTCCATCATCAATGCCAAGAGCAACCTGCCTGCCATCTGTGGTCGTGTTTGCCCTCACGAGAAGCAATGCCAGGGACACTGTGTGCTCGGCAAGAAAGGCAAGCCAGTGCAGATAGGCAAGCTGGAACAGTTTGTCGCCGACTTCGATACCAAGATGAAGCTCTCCCGTGAGAAGTTGCCGCAGAAGACCCGTGGGCGTGTGGCGGTCATCGGTTCGGGACCTGCCGGATTGACCGTGGCGGGTGATTTGGCTCGCCAAGGCTTCAATGTCACTATTTTCGAGGGACAGGCAGAGCCTGGTGGTGTCTTGATGTATGGCATCCCGGAGTATCGCTTGCCTAAGAGCGTAGTCAGGGACGAGGTGAGCAAGATAGAGGCGCTCGGTGTACAGTTTATCACCAACTGCATGGTGGGTGAGAACAATGTCACCATCGACAGCCTTTTCCGTGCCGGCTACGATGCCATCTTCATGGGTACGGGAACCAGCGTGCCTCAGAACATGGACTCTACACCGGGTGCCAAGCTGCATGGTGTGAGCCAGAGTACTTATTTCTTGCACAATGTCAATGCCTACAACGAGGGTGCCTTGACTCGCGAGATGGTGCCTCTGAAAGATGGTGAGAAGGTGGGTGTCATCGGCGGTGGAAACGTCGCCATGGATGCCGCTCGTACTGCTATCCGTCTTGGCGCAGATGTCACTGTACTCTATCGCAAGACGCAGGAGGAGATGCCTGCTATCCAGAGTGAGTATGAGGAGGCTGTGAAGGAAGGCGTGAAGTTTGAGTGGAAGACTACCGTCGAGGCTTTCTTGAAAGGCAAGAATGGTCGCTTGGGTAGTTGTGTGCTGAACACTCCTGAGGGCGAAAGAGTAGAGAAGTTTGACAGAATCTATCTCGCCATCGGCTCCCGTCCTGCCAACCGCATCGTCTCTACCACCGCTGGTATCGAGGTGGATGAGAAAGGCTATGTGAAAGTGGTGGAGCGTCCGTATGGTATGACTACTCGTCGAGGTGTGTTCGCAGGTGGTGACGTGGTTCATCGTCCTCAGACCGTGGTCTTGGCGATGAAAGCTGCCAAGGAGGTGGCCCAGGGCATCGCACAGTATGTGGATGCCATCAAGTTGCTCGAAGA
>DHMR01000109.1 GCA_002405875.1 bacterium UBA4637 | reverse complement strand
GATGATGATGCCGTGGTGAAATTCGAGAACGATGATTATTATGGCTCGGATTTCCAATATATGATTCATTTGCAAGATGAGCTGATGAGTGCTGGGCGTTATAAGATGGACTCTATCTTGAATGGTGCTTTTGGCAATTTTGTTGGGGCTACAGAGAAAGGATATAAAACATTCAAAAACGAATTGGATGATGGTGATTCCTGGGATGAATGTTATCTTCATAAACCTGAGTTTGCAGATATTTGTGTTTGCTATGCCATGCATGCCTTGCATACGCACCAAGATTATTGTTTGCCCGACATCCTTCGCATGGATGATTTCGTGGTAAAGGTTCATTTGCAATATGAGAATGAGGTCTGCGACACAAGAGATGCTGAGATTGTTCCGCTTGAGTATGAGCCTTCGTGGTTTCAGAAACTCATCGAGGAAGATGTAAATGAGTTCGGTGGTAAGCATACGCTGAATCCGGTAAGAAAGAAATAGCATATAATAAAACAAGAAGTTTAACGTCATATATAAAAAAGGAGTAGATTATGAAGTTAGCAGAAGCATTGAGTATCAGAGCCGACTTGCAGAAGAAAGTGGCTCAACTGAAAGAGCGTATCAAGGACAGTGCCAAGGTACAGGAGGGCGACGAACCTTGCGACAACGTGGAGGAATTGTACAAGGAATTGGATGAGGCTCTCGTACAGTTGGAGGATCTGATTTATCGCATCAACATCACCAATGTCCAGACTCTCCATGATGGTGTGTCCTTGACTCGGTTGATTGCTAAGAGAGATGTCTTGTCGATGCGTGTCAAGGCACTGCAAGAGGTGGTTAGACACGTAGCTGCCAATGATACTCGCTTTGGTAGGAACGAACTGAAATATGTTCGAACCATCGACGTAAACGCTCTTCGCAAGGAGGCGGACACCTACGCCAAGCAGTATCGAGAGCTCGACTTGAAGATTCAGAGTTTGAACTGGACGGTCGATTTGGTGGAGTGATATCCTTAACCCGATAAAGGGTTATGGATATTTTTTCCCATCAATATTAGAGAAGGATTTTCGGAGAAAAGATAGAGGCAGCAAGAAAGCTGACATAGACAATAAGGTCTGTGTGAGTATTATTAAAAATTCATGTGTTTCATGCAGAGAAACGAGTTCGTTCACAGGGCATCTTCAACGCATCGGGCACAAGCGTATTGGGCATCGGTATATGACAGAAGTTAGTAAACCGGCATTTAGCATTACCATTTTGTTGGCTATCTTTTCTCCTTTTCTTTTTTAGACATTTCTAGTAAATGGTCGTTAGGACTATTCTTGTGAACAGTTATTGTAGATTATGGACAATCGTGTAAAATTCTATTGTTGGCTGATAGCTCGGCTGGAACAGCGGCATCTTACATTCGAGGAGATTGCGAACGAGTGGCGGGATGCCAATGCCAATCCTTTTGGCGAGGAATTGCAGCTGCGTACCTTTCATCGTTATCGTGCAGCGATATTGTCGCAGTTTGGAATCAATGTGGAGTGTGACAAGAGCGATGGCTATCGGTATTACATAAAGCGTGACCCGGTGGAGGACGATGAGGTGACGGAGTGGTTGCTTAGTAGCATGCGTCTTTCATCGTTGGGCGATATGCTGAAGTATCACAACAAGGTAATGCTCGACACGCCTCCCTATAATACGGAGTATCTAGATGATATTCTTGCGGCAATAGATAAGCAATATTTGCTGAAATTCAAATACGTCAGTGCGTTTGGGGCGGAAAGCGACATGGTGATTCAGCCTGCTTTCGTGAGATATTTCAAGCAGCGGTGGTACGTGATTGGAGTGAATGAAAAGCAACTCGTTCGCTGTCTTCCTTTCGATCGCATCAGTTTCTTGAAGGTGATTTGCGAGAAGCATCCTTTGTCGAAGGAGATGAAGAAATTCTTGACTCCTAAGCGGTATTATGAGGATTGCTATGGCATCTATCGTATGGAGGACGTTCCTGTGGAGAACATCCGCATCCGTGCTTTCTATCCCGAATACAATCTCATCGAGGAAGTGCCGCTGCATGAGAGTCAACAGAAAGTGAAAGAGTCGAAGGACGGGATGTATCGGGAATATACTTTGACCGTTCGCCCCAGCCGTGATTTCTTGCAGGAATTGTTGTGGCATGGCAGGAATATCATCGTGCTGAAGCCTGAGAGCCTGAGACAGCAAATGATTGGAATTCTCAAAGATATGACAAGGAGCTATGAGGATGGAGAGTGTAGGAATGGGGAGGAATAACCGGCGTTCAGCAAATACATATATGATTTTTATCTTTTATAATGGATAAAATATGCGTAAAATTTGTTTTTATCTTCTATAAAAGATAAAAATCGGCGTTTTATTATCATTTTATGATAATCATAAAGTGATAATGGTGTAATTGATGAGAGTGAACTGGAAAAAGAAAAAGGGCTGCAAGTTTCTTCATCCGAAGAATGCTTGCAGCCCTTTATACCTTATTATATATAGTACCCACCCAAAAGCGAGGTACTAAACTGATGTCTATTACAACTGAGCCAACTCGACAATCTTATCGACTGC
>DHMR01000104.1 GCA_002405875.1 bacterium UBA4637 | reverse complement strand
AAGATGAACGACTTCGCCACAGCTGTAGCCGACGCTGGCAACAACTACAACCCTGCAGGCATCGCCAACTACTGCTACGAGTTGACCAAGGAGTTCAACCAGTTCTACCACGACTACAGCATCCTGAATGCTGAGAGTGAGGCTGAGAAGATCACTCGTTTGGTGCTTGCAGCCAACGTAGCAAAAATCTTGAAGAACGGTATGGCGCTGCTCGGCATCGAGGTTCCAGAAAGAATGTAAGTTATACATAAGATATAATAACCTACAATTTTATTTCGAATATTGACTATTGACAAATAATGAGCAGCCCCAGAGCCAGACTCTGGGGAATGCTCATTTACTTTTTTATCAACACATGACTAAACTTCCTGCAAATCCTCCTTCATGGAGAAATGACACCGTATTACCTTTGCCCAACGAGGTAAAGGCGAACGCTTGGGCTGTGGATGCAGCCTGTTCGGGCAATCCTGGTCCGATGGAATACCAGTGCATCGACCTACAAACCGGAGCCCAAATCTTCCACTATGGTCCTATTCATGGCACCAACAATATCGGCGAGTTCCTTGCCATCGTCCATGCCTTGGCACTGATGCAACAGAAGGGCATCACCGACAAGGTAATCTATAGCGACAGCGTGAATGCCCAGCTCTGGGTGCAGAAGAAGCAATGCAAGACCAAGCTGGAACGCAATGCCCAGACCGAGCAACTCTATCAGATTATTGCCCGTGCCGAGAATTGGCTCCGCACCCACAATATCACCACCCCTATCTTTAAGTGGGAGACCAAGAAATGGGGAGAGATTCCCGCCGACTTCGGAAGGAAGGGATAAGCAAGCCTTACAGAGTGCCCCAACTATCGGGCACTCCTATCCTTTATCTTGAATTGTGAAAAACATACAAAAAGCTTTATTTTTCTATCAAAGCCCCCCTTTAACAATATTTTCTGTATATTTGCAACCGAAAGCTACACGTAAAATCAGTAATAACAACTTAAAATTAGAGATTATGAAAAATTTTTTTTAAAAAAACATTTGGGGGCAAAGACCAAAACAGATGTCTTTAAACATAGAAACAACAAAACTTAATATCATAACAATTTTAAACTTGTATAGTATGAACTTAAAACGAATTTCAGCCTCATGCTTTTGTTTGCTATTGGCAAGCAACATGGCAATTTCGGCTCAGACGGTAAGTTTTACCTCGAGCAAAATCACACTCAAGTCTGCTTTCGAGAAGATTGAGAAAGTTTCCAAGTACAAGATTGCCTACAATTCGTCACAGTTGGATGCCAATCGTTCTGTGATTTTAAACAAGAAAAGTGATGACGTATTTGGCATGTTGTCACAATTACTTAAAGGCACCAATTGCACCTATGAATTGGATGGCAATTACATCATCATCAAGCCACAACAAGCATCCAAAGGCAAGAAGATAAAAGTTCACGGAACCATCAAGGATGAGACCGGAGAACCAATTATTGGTGCTACCGTCAGGGTAAAAGGACAAAGTGATGGTACCATATCAGATTTAGATGGCAATTTCACAATAGACGTAGCAAGTGGCAATTCGCTTCTAATCTCCTATATCGGTTACCAAACACAAGATGTTGCTATCAATAAGCAACAGCATATTTCTGTGGTACTAGAAGAAGACAAAAAGATACTAAACGAAGTAGTAGTCATTGGATATGGAACGCAGAAGAAGGGAGACATTACTAGCTCTGTAGGTAGCGTCAAGAGCGAAGACTTTACGGCTGGAGCCATCAATGACGCAGGCCAGTTGATTCAAGGTAAAATAGCAGGACTTTCTGTCACCAACCCAAATGGCAACCCTGTAGGAGGCACAGAAATATCTCTTCGAGGTAATACTACAATTTTAGGTGCTTCGACCAATCCTCTGATTCTTATTGATGGCGTACCAGGCGATTTCAATACTGTTGCTCCAGAAGACATCGAAAGTATCGACGTACTTAAAGATGGTTCCGCGGCTGCCATTTATGGATCTCGCGGCACCAATGGCGTTGTGCTTATTACAACAAAAAAGGCAAAGGGCAACAACGTCAATGAAGTACAATATAGCGGATATCTCAGTCTCTCCACAATAGCCAAGCGACCAGACTTCTGTGATGCGAACGATTATCGCCAGCAGATCAAGGATGGATTGAGAGATGCATCTTGGGACTTGGGAGAGAACACAGATTGGATTGGCGCTATCACGAGAACAGGTCTCAGCCATGTACACAATGTGTCTTTCAAGGGTGGCAATGCTGAGACAAACTACATATTCAACATCAATTACCGCAACCTACAAGGTATCTTCAAGCGTTCTGACAAGGAAGAATTTCAAGGTCGTGCCGAAGTAAATCACTCCATGTTTGACAACAAACTGAGATTTAATTTCCAGCTTTTGGGCAACCAGACAGGATATACAGCGACAAGTGATGGTGGAAGCTTCAATACATATAGCTGGCGCCAAGCTCTTATACATAACCCGACAGAGCCTATCAAAAATGAAGATGGCTCATGGCATGAGAATACAGGTATCTTCAACTATGACAACCCTGTATCACGTATCTATGAGTGTGATGGAGAGCAGAAAGTTTCACAAATGCGCTTCAGTTCCAATATCACACTGGCTCCTATCAAGGAACTTACATTAAATGCATTGTTGTCGTATGACAAAATAAATCAAGAAGGTGGATATTATGAGACCAAGAATCATATTTCCAATGTTCGTGATGGCATGAACGGCTATGCATCAACAGGTAGTAGCAGCACTGTCACCAAGTTGATAGAATTGACTGGTCAATTTCACAAAACATTTGGCGACCATACCATACAGGCACTCGTAGGCTACAGCTATCAGGAAGGCACATATAGCAATCAATACGAGCGCAACTATAATTTCCCAACCGACTTGTTCAGTTGGCACAACATTGGCGTAGGACAGGCTTTGAAAGAAGGCTTAGGCACAGAATACAGCTACAGGCTTGAGACCAACTTGATAGGTTTCTTTGGACGCTTGAATTATAACTACAAGAACCGTTACTTGTTGATGGCCAGTGTTCGCCATGAGGCAGCCAGTCAATTGGCAGGTACGGACAAGCCATGGGGTACTTTCCCTAGCGTATCTTTAGGTTGGCGCATCACAGAGGAAAAGTTCATGCAGCACCAGAAGCTCTTCAATGACATCAAGCTGAGAGCTGGATATGGTGTTACAGGTTCTCAACCTAGCCAATCTTTCCTTGGAGTGTCACTGTTGGGATATGGAGATTATTATCTCTATAACGGGCAATGGATTCGCGCCTTGCAACCAACCCAAAATTCCAATAACAAGCTGAAATGGGAAGAGAAACATGAATATGATGTCGGTGTTGATTTCAGTGTATTGAATTATCGTCTGAACGTGTCCATCGATTGGTACTATCGCCTCATCAAAGGATTGCTCTACGACTACTCTGTGCCATCTCCTCCAAACCTTTATACTACAACTCGTGCCAACGTAGGCGAGATGAGTAACAATGGTCTCGAAATCATGGTGAATGCCATCCCTGTACAAACCAAGGATTTCAAGTGGAATACCACCATCACGTTCTCAACCAATTCAAACAAGTTGAAGAGTTTGTCAAATGATTTATATCAGACATCATCCGATTATTTCATGACAGGATGGATAGAAGAACCTATCAAGACAGAATCGCACATCGTTCGCATAGGGCATAAAGTAGGTGATATTTATGGCTTCAAAGTTGTCGACGTAGACGACAGTGGCAAATGGATTTACCTTGACAAGAATGGAAATCGAGTAAATTATGATGACTTTACTCATTCTTTCGAAGACAAGCAAATCTTGGGCAATGGCGTGCCAAAATGGTACTTAGGTTTCAACAACCAGTTCCGCTATAAGAACTTCGACCTTGCCATCAACATGCGTGGTGCTTTTGGCTTCCAAATCATGAACGGCATGAGAATGTTCTACGAGAACAGAAGTCGTCAAGACTGGAATCGTCTGCGCTCTGCATACGACAAGGTATTTGGCAAAGCTGTACTTAATAGCTTATGCTCTGAGGAATTCAACAGCTACTATGTGGAGAATGGTGATTATTGGAAGATTGACAACATCACATTTGGCTATACTTTCAATAAATTTAGCAAATGGATAAAGGCTTTACGTCTTTACGCCTCAGTCAACAACGCCATCACCATCACTGGCTACAAGGGCATTGACCCAGAAGTATCAACCTCTGGCTTAGCTCCTGGCTATGACAACCGTGACAGTTATCCACACACTCGTGCCTTCACATTTGGCGTGAATGTTACATTCTAATGATAAACAATAGAAAAATAAGTCATGAAAACGAATATATTATATAGTTGCCTTATAAGCGTGGCTGCGCTTTTGGGCGTATCTTCTTGTACAGACTTGAAGGATACAAATTACACAAATGTAGTTGCTGATGGTTTTCAACCAACCGATGAAGACGTAGCTTCCTTGCTATCATCTGCTTATGTGTCATGGCGAAAGACTATGCTTCTCTGGAATGGCGTGGCACGTGCAGAGATGCTTTGCACCGACGAAGACGTAATCCCTGCCCGTCCAAACGGATGGGTAGACGGCGGTGTCTACAAACGCATGCACCAGCATAAGTGGACTAGCGAGGACGACATTCCTTTGCAATCATGGGTCCGCACATACGATGGCATCAATGCCTGCAACCGTGTGCTTTACCAGATAGAATCAGGACAGATTCAACTTGGTACTCGTGAGAAGGCTGTCGTTTCTGAGCTGAAGGTCTTGAGAGCTTCCTATTATTATGTGCTCGATGATTTGTTTGGCAATGTACCTATCATTACGAAATTTGATGTACCAGAAGGCTATTTGCCAGAACAGAGCACCCGCAAGGAGTTATACGAGTTTATAGTACAAGAATTGACGGAGAACATACCGAACCTGACGGAAGAGGTAAACAGTGAATATTATGGTCGCTTCAACAAATGGGCTGGATACACCTTGCTCGCCAAGATGTACCTCAACTCAGAAGTGTTCAGCGACGGTGCCCACAAGGATTACGACAAATGTATTGAAGCATGCAACAAGGTTATGGAGTGCGGGAAATACAGCTTGGAATCTGTGCGCAAGAATGTTTTCATTACCCATAATGAAAACAGCAAAGAGATTATCTTTGCCTTGCCATTTGACGAGACTTACGTAACCGACTGGAATGCGTTCGATTTCCACATGTATAGCTTGCAGCCAGAGAATCAAGCCACCTACAATTTCAAGGCTACTCCATGGGGCGGTGTATGTGTCATTCCGCAATACATAGATACATTCGACCCTGACGATCAACGCTTGACGGATGACTTCATCGCTGGTCCGCAATATGACAAGAATGGCGAGGAATTGCTTTGCACCATGGGTAACATGATGGGGAAACCTCTTGTATACGTCAATAAGGTGAATAGTATTGACGACTCTGATGAAAACCAAGGTCTCAGATGGGGTAAGTTTGAGTATGCAGAGGGCATCACCAATCGCCTCAGCAATGATTTTCCACTCTTGCGCTATGCTGACGTTTACCTTATGAAAGCAGAAGCCCTTTTGAGAACAGGACATGCTGACGAAGCTGCTGTACTTGTAACCCAAGTAAGAGAACGTGATTTCAACAGCAACCCAGCAAAAGCCATTGTTACGGGAGACCAGCTCAAAGGAAACAGTTGTTATGACTATGGCCGCAGAGACAACACTAAGACTAGTCATGACAATGCGACCATTGAATATGGAAGAATGCTTGACGAACTAGGTTGGGAATTCTCACAGGAAGGACGCCGTCGTCAGGATATGATAAGGTTTGGCGTATTTGCCACTCGCTCATGGTTCTCACATGATGCTAGCGACAACAACAAGAATCTCTATCCTATACCAAATAGTCAGATTTTGACTAACCCTAAGCTAAAGCAGAACCCTGGATATTAACAAAGTTCTTTTAATAGTTTAAATCGGCACATGTTAGTTTGCCTGCCTAAGAAAGCTAGACTGTTCTTGATACGAACACAGAGCTTTCTAGGCAGGCTTACTTTTAACCATTACTTCACGATTACTATACCTTTCCTTATCTCATAGGTCATTCCTGGTATCAAATCCTTAATAATAGACATCGCACTCGATAAGGTTTCACCTTGATTGAAATGAACTGTGATTTTAGTGTTCTGATAACATCTTGACGTGAAGACAAACTTTACACCATAAGTTTTACTCAAAATGTTGGCAGCCTCAGCTAAAGTAACATCATTCAAGTCAATTTCCTTGTTACGCCAACTTGTGCCAATTTCTTCCGATGCCACCTTGCGAATGTTTACTGCCTTAGTTCTCACATTATATACCAATTGTTCGTTGGGTTTCATGCAATACTTTTTGCCTTCACCTGCAATCTGAATCTCTATTTTACCTGTTTTAAGTGTGGCAGATACCTCTTCATCGGTAGTGTACGAAGAAACCATAAACGACGTTCCTAAATCCGTAATCTCAAAATAAGGAGAACTAACATGGAATGGTCTTTTAGCATCGTGTTTGATGTCGAAGAAAGCTTCACCGGTAAGGAATACCTTGCGCTCCTTTCCTTCAAAGGATGACGGATAACACAGTACAGAACTTTGGCTTAGCCTAACTTGGGTGCCATCAGCCATAGCCACTGTCTTACATTCGCCATTGATGGTATGTTGTTGCAACATCGCTATTTCTGGTGGATTCTGTTGTGCGTTATGCGTTTGCATATATATCTTGCCGAAAATAGCCAGCATGACAAGAGGAACTATTACTGCAACAACTCTTTGCCAAGGAAGCATTTGAAGGATTCTACTTTTTGGCTTGTCCTCATGGAAAAGGTGCATCCGATCAAAAGCTGTAGAGATTTCATCAGCATCCATGTATGCTGCATCAGCTTTGTCCCATAAAGTACGGAATACCTCATCAACCTCCTTATCATCTTTTGAGGCAGAAATTCTTTCCAACACTCTATCTCTTATATTATCAGACACTTTGTGCTCTGAATAAAAATCAATAATCTTCTTTATCTTTGTTGCCATAATGTAATACGTTATCAGTTTGAAGACTCGCTTTTAAAAGACTACCCCCAAGTCAGATGAAATAAAATCACCAAATATAAGACTTTTTTGATTTCTTTAAGAGCTAGGTTTAGATGATTCTCTACGGTTTTCTTTTGCAAGCCCAGCTTTTGTGCAATCTCTTCGTTCTTGAGATACTGCTCCCTGCTCATGCGATAAATCGCTTGCCGTTGTGGCGGCATATTCTCCACCACCATATCAATAAGCAATTGAGTATCTTTTGCCACCACCTTATCATGTGGCGAAGCGTCGTTGGCACAGCAATCTGGCAAGGAATCTATATTTAGCGGAATGATGCGCTTTGTGTTGATATAATTGAGAATGGTATATTTAGTCAAAACAAACAGGTAAGAATCGAAATTTTTAATCGCAGCAAACTTTTGTCTTTTCATCCAAATTTTCTCAAAGATAATCTGGCACACATCATCTGCATCATCCATGTTTTTCAACAACATGAAAGCAAAACGATGCACCTTTGGATAGAACTTATGAAACATTGTTGCATAAGCATTTTCATCTCCTTGAGACATGAGCAAAATGATTTCCTTTTCGATTTCCATTTATTATTGGTTTTAATATTCATTTGCAAACCTAACTAACAAGAAATGCCAGTAAGCGTAAGCATGTGCAAAGATAATACAAATAAATGATTTCTCCTCGCTTTTCATTAAGAAAATGCTTAAATTATTTATATTTGACAAAAAGAACACTTATAGTTGGTTCGTAGAAACCTACTGCGGCTTTTACTCTTCACACTTCACTAATCGACCATAACTCATTATCACACAGCGTGTTTGCAGGGTGAAGTGTGTTCACTGACACTTCACCCACACTACACCACACTACACCCCTGTCTATCTTCTATTTTTGCTCTAAGAGAGGAAATAAAGAATATAAGCCCCTAAGATTTGAGGGAAAATGGAACATTTTTGTTGCATAAGACAGGAATTGGCGAGGTGTAGTGTGGTGTAGTGTGGGTGAAGTGTCGGGGAGCACTCTTCACCTCTCGGAATGCCGATAAACACAGGGGATTCCGAGAGATTGGTGAAGTGTGAAGAGGAAAAGCCACACGAGAATCCTAGAACACACAGTTGGAAGACTATAAGGCTAGAACAGCCACTAGCTACGGCTTCGACTGCAGGCTGCAAGGCCTTAGGCAAATGACTGCCTTACTGTGGCAGTTTTTTGCCCCTACTGAGGCAAACTTTTGCCACAGCCTAGCAATCTTCCATATATCCCCGTATAAATCTCAAAATATCCTATATTTTACTTGTCGAGCGACTTCAACATCACCATCAATGCCTGATAGTGAGGCTTGTCATTGGCAGAAGCCGAAGCCATGCGACTCTTCACCAACGCCTTGATTTTATTAAGCATGATGAGATTGTAAGCCGCCGACTCATCTATCAAGTCTGTCTTGACTTGATACTGGAACCCATAGCCTATCTTGTCGCCAAAGCCGTTGCCTGCCAAGAGCGAGGCAACGAAACCCTTGCCCTTGCTCTCTTCGATGCGCTCCAGCTCCTGCGCATGCTCCGCTACATATCCTGTGGCATCTAAGCCATACAAGGCTATATCTGAAACAGAAGGAGTATAAGGCGAGAAATCATCAGCCAATTTCTTGGTAGACGCACCCGAAATCCTTGCCACTGAAGCTACGGTCTCCTTTACGACCAGTCGCTGAAGGAGTTTATCGCCATCGGATAGCTTTTGGCTCTTGATGGTTGGCTCCCAAATGCCCGTGTATAAGTCGTTGTAATAATCCTTCTGGGTATAGCCATTACTGCTGATATGAGAAGCCATCAACACGTTGTTGTTCAATCCCAAAAGTTTCTTGCCGATGCCACCCTTCAGAGAGATAGAACGTTTCAAGGACAGAGGGAACTTCTTGGTAAGCCTTGGGGCATCGAGCCAATCGCTGTTTCTCAACTGCCGAATCACCCAGAGCATAGACTCATGCTGCCGGCTAGCCTCAACAGGTTTCCAGCGATCCCCCTTGGTCCCGTCCTTCACCGCCGTGAGATAGATGCCACCCACATTGGCAAGGGCATTGTTCAGGTAACGGCTAAACTGCTGGGAGATACCATCATACAAATCTTGCTTGTGCGACGTAGACTCGTCGTCCTTTATCCATTCGTCCAAATGAGACAAGTTGTATTGTAAGTTCTTGATGCCATAAGTGCCAGCCTTTACCGGGTCGTCGCCCAAGTCCTCCTCCAAGGCGCTAGGGTCGTACCTAGCCTCTACTTGCTGGCGTCCATAGCGATACAACGGATTGCCAGCCTTCTCGTCTACCCATTTCTCCAAGACCTTGGCCTCATCCTTGACCGAGAGATCGCCCGCGATAGGAGAATAAAGCCACTTGATGACATACTGGTCGTACACACCGATGTCGGGAGGCGAAAGACGCACGCCCTTGTCGCTTGGCTGGGCCACATAGTTGAAACGAGCATAGTCCATGATAGATGGCGTGGTGCCATACTTCTGGGTAAAGGAGGCCGACCGCAAAGAATCGACAGGATAAGCTGACGAAGCAGCCATATTGTGCATCAAGCCCAGCGTATGACCTATCTCGTGGGCAAAGACATAAGTGAGCGACTCTTTTATGATGTCGGCAGGCATTTTCTTGTTTCTCACGCGAGGGTCTATCTGAGCCGTTTGAACGAATCGCCAGTTGTTGATGAGTTTCACCACATCATTATACACCATCACCGAAGCATTGACAATCTCGCCAGAGCGAGGATCTACCCACGATGGGCCCATCGCATTTTTCACAGGGATAGGCACATAGCGGATACAAGAATACTTCAGGTTGTCGGGGTCGAAGAGCGAATCGTTCTTAGGGAAGTCCACCGCCTGCATCACATTTTTGAAACCTATCTTCTCGAAAGCCTTGTTCCAGATGAGCACCGACTGTTTCAAAGGTTCTTTCCAAGCCTCAGGGAAAGCATCGTCTACATACCACACGATAGGCTTCTTGGGCTCAACCAGTTCACCACGCGCCCAAGCCGCAGAATCCTTTGGTTCCAAGCGCCAGCGATTGGCATAAGAGAAATCCTCCATACCGTCATTGCTCATTGTGAGCCGGGTCTTATCGGTAAGGAATGTTCCTATGCGCGAATCTGCGATTCTCGGTTTCATTGGAATTTCGGGCAGAAGCAAAAGCGTACGGGTCACCTCGGTAGTCATCTGCCCATCAGATACTTCTGCCCCCAAGAACGTAAGTTTAAAATCATAAGAAAGCGTAGACGTGACGGAAGCGTTATCTTCGAAAGCCTTGATAGTTCCTAAGGAAGAACAATCTTTCTTAAAGGTTGGCTTAATACCCAACACGCTATAATTGGTAGCTACTGGCGAAAGTTCCTTTTGGTCGCTCACAAACATATCCGTCATGTCGAACACAACACTTGTAGAGTCGGCATTATAGGCAGCAATCTTATAACTCTTGATGATAGGATTGGCATAATTCCTATCGAAAGCCAACTGCAAGTCATGGTCGGCCATCGTACTCGTGTTCACGTTTTGCAAAACGACAGCACTATCCTGCTTGTTGAAACATACACACATCGGAGCGTGCTGCTTGTATCCTACCATAGCAAGCTTGGAATTGCTTGACTTGGAGGTGGTAGAAGCTATCAAGAAATCTCTACCACAATATTTCAATGGCAACTCTACATAGAGCTTTCCCTGAATTTTATGAAGGCTTACGAAGCCTCCTTCTGCAGAGACTCTCCCAGCTTTGTCCATCAACTTTTGATAAGCCGACTTAGAAGGTTTCGGCGACTCTTTCTTTTTCTTCTTAGCATCTGCAGGAAGCACTGCCATCATTGCGAAAGCAGCTGTGAGCAGCAAGAATGCAAGTTTAATTTTTCTCATCATTACTAATATCTACATAAAAAGATTGTTAGAACATAATATGCACCTGTAACTATTCTTCGAATGTTGCATTGCCAATACGCTTGATATCTATGCCCGCAGACTCAAAGGCAGACACCAGTATATCATACTTGCGCTTCACAAAGTCGTACGCCAGGTCACCCTCCCACTCCTTGTCTGTGCGGTAGACCAGTGAGGCCACGAAAGCATTGATGTCGGCACTCTTGGTTATGTTTCCGTCTATGCTCCATTCCAACTTTGCCTGTGGGTCGTAAACAAAACCTGCGTCCCTGGCTTTTTCTGTAGTTGAGTTCCACCCCAGCTTAACCTGATAATCGCTTACCGCATAGAACGAAGCTGGAATGGAAACGATGCCTTGCTCTATGCAAAGCAGCAAGAAGTCGGTCTGCACATACGACTTGAACGCACGCTTCTCGGATGCACTCATCTGCGCCCAAGCCTCCTCAATGTTCCCGATGGCCATTTGGTTGGCAATGTGGCGAGAAGGCTTGTTGACCCAAGCAAGTACATAATCCCATGTATCCCAGTCAAATGTCCGTTCCTGTATTTGCACATTCTCAGCCAGTAACACCCTATAAGGCAGGGCCTTCTTCAAGAAATCATCAGTATAGAAATCTAACCATCCTTTCTGAATAGCTTCCAAAAGCTTGCTTACCTTTTCTGGGGCAATAGGGTCGTAGCGATAAGTAGCATCGCCCACAGCACTAGTATTCACTTGGCTCCACTGGAAATCTTTCTCAGTAAACTCGTACAAGAAATAAGAATTATACTTCTGAAAGAGCGACACGATAATTGGGTCGGCCTCTGCGTTCTTGCCCTGAGGCAATACATAGTCAACATCAGGTACTTGGATGTCGCCCAGGTCATCATCATTGTCTACACACGATGTGAGCGCCATCATGCCAAGAGCCATATATACGAAAGAACAAATTAACTTTTTCATTTTCTTCTTCACTTTAATAGTTTTACATTCCTTGGCGTACAGGTGCCTTGGCAGACTCATTCTGTTCGAGCTTTCCATTCTGCAAAATGTCGGCATTCGGAATCGGAAGCGTGTAGAGTGGGTCATTCTTTGTCAATGTATAAGTGACCCAATTGGCCGACTTACGAGCCTTATATAGATGCTGAATACTTGGCATCCCATAGCGGCGCAGATCAAACCAGCGCACTTCATCATAACAAAGTTCCAGGCGACGCTCTTTTCTGATTTCAGATACAAGCTCCTCTTGGTTGTTGTACTCCACTGGCGAATAATCTGTATAACGATTCTCACGCAGATGGTTCAAATCGGCAGAGGCCTTTTCCAGATCCCCCTTCATCGCATAAGCCTCGGCACGTGCCAACCAAGCCTCAGACATACGGATGGCATTAGTAGGAGTACGCTTGGATAACAGACGCTTCTTAAACACGTTCACGTTCTTGCCCGAAGCATTAAACCAAAGTTTCTTGCGAGTATCATTGTCTGCATATTGCGCCCACAAATCTGTAGAAGGGCGCATGCCCGGCAAAGAGCACATACTATAACCATTGCCGTAAAGCCATTCTACCTCGGAATAATCATAAGTAGAGAAAGACTTGTACTTGGCAGGCAAAGAGACGTAATTGGTAAGAGGGTTTCCGTTCTCGATAGCATTGCTTGCCACCTTGACCACATTATCCCAGTCCTCCATCTGCAGATAGGCTCTTGTCATCAAGATATCTACCGAAGGAAGATTCACCCTGAAATCGCCACGCTTCTTAGGATATTTTGCAAAGAGCGTAGCCGATGCATTCATATCCTCTAAAATCTGTTGATAAACCTGCTCCACAGTGCTTCTCGGAATGCCATTGGTCTCCAAGTTGGCTGTCAGTTTCAGTGGAACCCCCAAAGATGCCTTGTCAACATTGTAAGGTTTGCCAAAGATGTTGACAAGCATATAATAATAGTACCCCCTCAAGGCCAAAGCCTCAGCCTTGACAAGCTCTTTGGATTTCGCTTCGCCATTGGCTTCATCAATGCCATCCAAGACAGCATTCACACCCATGATAAGCTCGTAGGTCTTGGCATACATGTCGCCATAATACGATTTATCTATATTCGCATTCTGCCACATGTCAGACTGCCATGTATGGAAAGGATAAGCACTCAAAGCACTCGCATAATCCTCATCGTCACTCATGCTATTTTCATTGAGCATATAGTCGTCGTCCAACAGATATAATGGCGCATAGAGCTTATCGGTTGGCGAAGGATACCCTGAGCCCAAAAGCAACTCACTATAATCGTTGACATCCTTGACTATAACCTCGTCTTGCGAAGTTTCGTTGAGGAAATCGGAACAAGAGGCAAAGGTCAGCAAAGCTGCCAATGCATATATATATGATTTATATCTAAACATCATTTTCTTCCTTTTTAAAAATCGTTAGAACATAGCCTGAATAGAGAGCGAGGTAATGCGACGAGTCGGCCAATTGCCAGTCTCAGGGTCAATACCTTTCCATTTCTTATCCCTCGCCCACAAGAAAGGATTGGTCATGCTTCCTTTCAGGGTGAGACGCGACAAGCCCAAGCCTGAGAGAATCTTAGATGCGAAATCATAAGACAATGAGATGGAACGACATCTAATGAAATCTGTGTTCGCAACTCTCACATCCGAATTATTGTACATTTCATACAGCCTTCCCTCTGTGCTCGACACTTGGGCCGTATTAGGCAACGTGATATATGCAGAGGCGGTAGGTATTGAAGGTACGGATGTCACATCCCCAGGCTTGCGCCATCTATCCATCAAATCCTTGGATACATTTTGCTCCGGCGTAGGAATACCATAGTTGGAAGCCGTATCATACAAGTTTGGCAATCGGGAATGTCCGCCCCACTGCACACTGAAGAGAGTATAGAGCGACCAGTTCTTATACTTGAACATCATATTGAGACCGCCAGAGAAATCAGGAGTATACTTCCCCGACTCCACCAGATAAGCCAAAGGGGTCTCAGCATTCTCTACATCCATGTTCTCGAACATAGGAGTACCATCCTCAGGGTTCAATCCCTTAAACTTATAAGAATAGAAGGTAGAAAAAGGCTTGCCGTCAACTACAGCCGAACCATTCAGATAATCGCTGAGCGTATTGATGCGCTGGTTCTTGTTTACCGCATTATTGGTAACACTCGTATTGAGCGAAACCTGCCATGTAAAGTCCTTGGTACGGATAGGCAACACAGTGATTACAAAATCATAGCCCGAGTTGGTCATCTCTCCACCATCCACAATAGAGTTCTCCATACCATTCTCTATCGGAATATTGCGAGAAGAGAGGACGTCGGAAATCTTCTTGAAATAATTGAATGTGAAATTCAAGCGACCTTTCAAGAATGCAGCGTCAAGACCTATATTATAGGTTTTGGTCTTTTCCCAACCCAAGTCGGCGTATGGCAACGACTTGATCGTCAAGATATAATCGTTGTAATATTCGTTGACACCACCATCCTTGGCAATCAAGAAAGGGGATACCGACTCCACCGCATTTCCTTGATAACCAAAGGAGGCAAAGACGTCGAAGTTGTTGATGACATCTTGCTTTTGCATCCATTTTTCAGATGCCATTCTCCATTTGACACCAGCCGACCATGTAGGCTCAAACTTATGATTCTGGTCTTGGCCAAATCGATTGGAAGCATCCATACGACCATTGAAATTGACCACATATCTATCATCAAAAGTATAAGCCAAAGAGAAATATTCGCTCAGTTTGTTGCTCACCTTGTTGATAATCTCGGCAGAACCATACACCAAGTCATTGTCTTCTGTTTTTTCCATAACAGGATCATAATAGGTCAAAGGAAGCTTTGCGAAAGTCTCGCCTCTATTATACAGATAGCCATAACGTCCCATAGAATTTCCTTTTGTTTTCACCGCATTGGACTCAATACCCACCTGAGCGACAAGGCGGTGTTTCTCTGCAAACAGATTATCGTATACAAGCGCATTGCGTATTGTCAAAGAAGAGATGTCAGACAATCCCGTCTCCAACAATCCACCAAAAGGTAAGCGAGAATACCCTATTTCCGCATCAGAATTAGTAAACTCGCCATAATCATATCCTCTAAGCGCCGCAACATAGAATGACTGATCCGTGGCATACTGCTTGGTATCTGTAGAAGTGGACGTATAAGACAGCAAGCCCTGATACTCCAAATGTGGCACAACCTTCCATTTCAAATCTACAGTGGCTCCCCACATCTTTGTATTACTCTCGCTGCCAGTATTTGCTATTTCATTCTTGATATTATATAGATAGCTCTTCTTGCCCTTGGTAACTGTACTTTCCTCATTGGCCCATCTCTCATGATAATAGAGCGAGCCGTCTGCATTGTACATCGGGATGACACGACTGGTACTGTAAGCATACTTGAAAGGATCGACATCATACGCAAATCCTTTAACCTTACGAGTAGAGCCCTTCAAGTTAACATTAACAATCAACTTCTTGTCGAAGAGATTGATGGTAGAATTGGAAATGGCAGAAAACAAGGTAGAGCTATTGCCGATGGCATCGCCCTGCTCATTGTTGTAACCAATAGATGTGCGATTCTGAACTTTTTCGGAACCACCACTTACACTGACCGTATGCTTATGGCTGAAAGAATTGCGGAAGAGCTCGGAAAACCAGTCAGTATTCTGATTGGCCATCTGAGTATATCCAGCATCAAACTCTTCTTTGGAGATTTCCTTGTTCAAGTAAGAATGCAGCAGACCTGCATATCCTACATTCAAAATATTGGAAGGGTAGGAAACTCTATCCTCATACATTTCCTTGGAAAACTGCATTATCTCATTTGAGTTCATGCGGTCGTACAAACCATACGACGGACGCTGCCCAATAGAGAAATCACCACTATAAGTGACGGCAACCTTACCAGCCTGCGCCTTCTTGGTAGTAATCACAATAACACCATTGGCAGCCTCAGAGCCATAGATTGCTGTAGCAGAAGCATCCTTCAACACGGTAATGGTCTCAATGTCATTAGGATTCAGCCAAGAAATGGCATTACCTGCCAATTTGGTAATATCGTCGGCATCTACAGAGAAGGTGGTATTATCCTCTGAATTAAATGGTTGCGGATCACGCTGAACTACGCCATCAACCACCCACACAGGGTTCTGACTTCCCAAGAGAGAAGAAGTTCCTCTAACTCGAATCTTAGAAGAAGCACCCACCATACCGGTCTCTTGCTGCACCAACATGCCAGGCACCTGACCTTGCAACATCTGGTCTATAGTAGAAGCGCCTGCCATCAAGATGTCGTCCACCTTGATATTGCTAGCTGCACCGGTAAAATTGCCCTTGACGGTATTGCCATAACCAGTAACAACAACCTCGTCTATAGCAGTCTCATCATCATCCAAGGCTATAGACATCTGAGGCTTGGGAGAAAGAGTCTTGGACTTACATCCCAAATAAGCCACTCTCAAAATCCGCCCATCTTCTACATTATCCAGTTCGAAATGACCATTTTCATCAGCAAACGCCTTATTATTGGTGCCAACTACATAAATCACGGCTCCTATCAAAGGATAACCATCCTTGGAAGAAACAACGGTTCCCTTGACTGTTTTGACCATACGCTTAACCTTAGTAGCCTTGCCTTTGGTTACATTCACAAAATTGCCATTAACCTCGTATACCAAAGGGGCTGCCCCAATAATGGTTTGCATCGTTTTGTCAATAGATGCGCTTTTCACACTACCCGTAGCCTTGTAATGTTCTACATCTTGATAAGAAAACAGCACTTTGTAGTCACTCACTTTCTCCAATCGCTTGAAGACAGAAGGCAACGGCTCATTCTTAAAAGCCATCGTAATGGTAGCCTTACTCTTACTCGTTTGAGCTAAGGCGACACCCATAGGAAGCCAAAGTAGCACAAAGGCCACCCATAGACGCAAAAAGAATCTCTTTCTCATATAAATACACTCTTGTTTTTAAATTAATTTACATCTTATACGTGTATTCAGAGAAAATGGTTACCCTTATATTAAAAAACTTTCAATTCATTAGCGAACCACCAGCTGTTTCCCCTCAAGTGTAACATGTGCAATATCCATCTTGTTTATCATTTCGACCGTCTTCTCCAGCGGCTGTTGATTGGGAACATAGAAATGGACACGGTTGCTCATGGCAGAAGCATTCTTGCAGATAACATCCACATGATACCACCTTCCCAATTCGTTCATCATCTCATAGAGCGAAATATTGTCATAATATTGATAGCCATCCTTCCAACTCAAATAGTTTTCGGTATCTACATGGTCTGTAAGCGAAATGTCGCCTTGTTCATTGAGCGTTGCTCGTTGTCCAGGCTTCATCACAACATTACTTTGCCCCAAGGAATCAGACAACATTACTTTTCCTTCCACTAAAAGTACGACAGGTGCACCTGCCCCATAATTTTTCACATCAAACTGAGTGCCAAGAACTGTCGTATTGAGTTTTCCACTTTCAACAACAAATGGATGTCGCCTATCTTTCTTGACCTTGAAGAAAGCCTCACCATACAATTTGACGATGCGCTTGTCGCCACCAAAATGAGTAGGATAAGTAAGGCGGCTGCCGGAATTCAGAGTTACTTCCGTTCCATCAGGCAAAACGAGCGACTTAGTTTCTGCCTGGCGAGTCGCCACTATGCAAACATTCCCTTGAGCAGTTTTTTCCTGCTTCTCTTCCACCTTATTATATATAGGCTCATTTGCTTTATAGATGTACTCCACCTTAGCCAAAGGAATCGCTGTCTTGACCTCCTCTCCGCTATCAAACAAGAAAAAGAATACTCCGGCTAAAATTGCAGCCACAGCACTCCATCCTATCACCATACGGCGAATCGAGGCTTTTCTCTTTTTTGCATGGAAAGCTTGCAACATTTCCTTAGCATCAACTAGATGCTCACCTGATTTCATAGCCATTTCTATATCCATAAGATCCTTGCACATAGGCGCACACCCATTCACATCCAAAGAAGCTATGTCTTCATCGGATGGATTGTCAAAGCTCTCCATGAGTTGCATGGCTAGTTTTTCCTCTTCTTGTATTGTGATATTTTCGTCCATTGTTTTCATTATACGTTTGACCTTCCAAATAGGCTACCCTAATTTCCCACATATTCTCGGATAACACGAAGGGCCTTCACTATATTCTTATGAATGGCAGCTACACTGACGCTCAATTCCTCTGCCACCTCCTTGTACTTTTTGTTATTAATAAAACATTCCTGCAATATCATCCTGTTATAAGGAGTAAGTTTCTGCATGGCTAAACGGATCTTCAGCAAACGTTCGTCTGGTTCATTCATGTCTATATCAATATAAGCCTGGCTCATTTTCGAAACAAAAGCAATATATTGGTTTTGATGGGTTTGCTTGCGCAAATAATCAATGCACTTGGTACGAACGATGGTAAACAAATAGGTTTTCACCGTGGCAGCATCCACCTCGGCAAAATTCTTCCATAGGTACTCAAAGGCATCATTCACGATGTCCTTGCCCACTTCTTCATCCTTGACAAACTTCATGGCAAAGAGGAAGAGCGGTTCATACCACTGCAGAAACAACCTATCAAATTCTCTCTTATCGTTCATTACTTTCAACAAAAAATAATTGACCTATTCTTGCTTCAATTTAGCAATCTTCCATATATCCCTTGGTAAACATATCATACGACAAGGCTTCCAGCTCGGACAGCGTCATGTGCTCTACCGAATGCTCTATCTTCCTTATCAGTTCCTCTCGCTTGAAATCGTCATTGTCGCTCAGACGCGATGTAAATCTATTGCTCATCTTATTTTAGTTTAGAATTTAAGTTAATAGTCTAGAGTTAATAGGGCTTTTCTGTAGCGAATCTTGCTATAAACTATTAACTATAAACTATCAACTATCAATTATATTCGCTCGTATGTATCGATGATATTCTCATCATACGCCTCGTGGCGGATAAGTCTTACGTTATGCGGAAGCTTAGGCGCTGCTGTTCCGATGGTTACGATCTTTTCCACAGCTGTAGAGAAATTGGTTTCCAACCGGATTTCATCCCAAAGGCCAGCGTCGAGGAACGTTTGATGGGTAATAGTACCACCCTCCACTATCAAGGATTGCACCTTATTATTATATAGGTACTCCATGATTTGCTTCAAGACATCCTTTTTGCTAACAGAGAAGTCCAAGCCCTCGAAGCACGGATGGTTGCGGTCGATGACAAGGCGCATCGGGTCCTTGCCGCTCCAGTCTCGCACGTTGAGCTGACTATGGTCTCGCTCATCGGTGATTCTTCCTACAAGAATCGCATCGTTCTCGGCACGAAGCTTATGGGAGAGCATCTTGGTGAAAGGCGAGGAAATCGCCATACCGTGATAGTCATTATCGAGGAATCCATTCGCCGTCTGGCACCACTTCAAGATTATGTAAGGACGCTGATGGGTGTTGTAGGTGATGAATCGCTTGTTGAGTTCCAAGCATTCCGCCTCCAATACGCCCACCGTCACTTCGATGCCTGCCTCACGTATCTTCTGGATACCCCTGCCCTGTACCTTGGCAAAGGGATCTACGCATCCACAAACACATCGGCGAACGCCTTTTCTGATAACCAGGTCGGCACAAGGAGGGGTCTTGCCATAATGCGAACAAGG
>DHMR01000112.1 GCA_002405875.1 bacterium UBA4637 | reverse complement strand
GTTTGTTTTTTATTTGTCTTTTGCAAAGGTAATGCAAACGAGCGCAATGAAAGTTTGCTTTCAAATTGCCGAGTGCAGCTTATCTTATGCAAAGGTACGGCTTATTTTTGACATGAGCTACTCTTTTTCGTTCAAAACTTGTGTTTCTTCTTTTTTTCGTAATTTTGCAGCCGCAAATAGATAAAATGAGGGTGTGTCATAGACTTATGACACACCCTCACCTTTTTATTTCTTATTGATAAAAGCATTGTATGCTTCTGTCAATACAGATTTCTCTCTATTGTTGGTTTTGATTGTCATTGCTTTCTTGAAGATTGGAGCGGCACGATTGATTAAGGTTTTGTCATTGCAGCTTTCTGCAAATGAGCCGATGGCATCGGCATACATATAGGGTGTCATGGCTGCCTCGTTGGCTTCTATCAAGTCGAGGAGATCTTTCCATTTTTCTTGTCCGATGTAGATGCTAACCTTTGGGTCGATCAACAAGGTTGGAGTATTTGGAAAATTGAGACGTTTGACGGCTTCCTCGTATTGAGCCAGCTTGTCAGCGTTCAATATGTGGGTACCTCCCTTGCCATAGGTCAACATATTGGCAGCAGCACTGCCCAAGGATTCCTCGCAGAGTCGAACGAAGGCATGACCGAATTTTTGTTGCATCACTTCCTTGTTGGCAATAAGACGGTCGAATGTTTTGGAATTGAAACCTATGCTATATTTCTGCATAAAGGCAAAGGTTGCGCTGTCTGTAAACTCCTCGTCTGTCATCTTTTCCAACTGCATACCCATCTTGGCTTGTTCCATCAGGCGTTCGCCAACGTCAGATTTTGCTGAGGTTTGCTGTTGGGCGGTAGGAACGCCGAGGTTGTCGATAGACCATACGATTTCACCTTGTCGGTTGAGTATCAAGATAGTGGGGAAGGCGGTAGCACCAAATTTGCGTGCGACTTCTTGCCAATAGCTATTGTATTCAGCATCGAAAGTCAGATTGATGGTGTTCTTATTGAAGAATCCTGATACGTCGGCTCTCGAAAAAATGTATTTGTCGATGGCTTTGCAGACCCCACACCATGGTGTCCAGATATCAACGAAAACATATTTGTTTTCTTTCTTCGCTTGTTCGAGGACTTGCTGCATGGTTGCTTTCTTGTAATCCATCCAATTGATTTTTTGTGCAAATCCACTCATGGCTATCATCAGCATGATGAAGAGAGCCATGGCTTTCTTTTGAAACTTTCTCATATTCGTGTTTGTATTATTTGATTCCTAATAAATGTTTGATTCTAAAAATAGGTATGGTTGTCTTCACAACCATCTGCAAATTTTCCTTTTTGTCATCCTCGAAGTAGAAACCTGTAGTGCTTGCTACCATTCCGACTAACTGTCCATAGTCGTTGAAGACAGGACCGCCACTAGAGCCAACGGCAAAATCTGCCGTTACCTGCATGCGATACATCTCGGGCATATTCTCTTCCTTAAACATGGAGTTCTTGGACACTTTGCCGTCGGTGTAATAATATAGTACATGCTTGGGATGCGAAATGATGTTGACATGGCTTCCTACTTTGGCTGCATCTCCCAAAGGAAAGCAAGCGAGTTTGTCGCCTCGGGTATCTACTTTGAAGATGGCGGTGTCGTCTATTCTGGAATAGCCCAAGACGGCAGTGATGGGATATGCCTTTCCATCGATGGTTCCTACGTAGAAGAGGCTATCGCCTTTCAAACTCGCAGAGTCTTTACGGATGATGTCTTCCATCACGTGATAGTTGGTCATGCAGATGCCGTCCTCGGTTAGGGCGATGGCTGTTGTTCCTACTCCAGTATGCATCTCATCGCACTCTCCACAATCGTAATAATTTCCAAAGATGAGTGTTGATTTACAGCATTTTTCATAGAGTACTTCACCACTTTGTGGCTGGTTTTCTTGGGGCGTCCCAAATTTCTTCTGCTGTTCCAGAATTTTTCGGGTTGCCTCTTTGGGTATCTCTCTTGAAATGTGTCGCTTGAGATTGCTCACACCATATTTGCCAGGTTGGACTTTCAGCAGGGATGGAATTACCTCCTCTATCTTATCCATGATGTCATTGTCGCAAACTACATCTGTTGGAATATCTTGTGCTTGGCTTGGCATGGAAGTCATGCAGAACAGTGAAAAGCACAAGGCAAGCCCTTGATAATGAAATCTATTTCTTCTCATGTTTTATACAATGATTTCGATGTTTGATAACCTTTATTTACTTGTTCTTTAACAATTCGTCAATCTCTTTCTTCAGTAACCCTTCGTCAGAAGGAGCTGGAGCGTTGGCATTCACAATTTTGAAGTTCTTGTCAATGATGATGAAGCGAGGAATAGAATTGATGTTCCATTTCGTCATCGCCGGGTTGTCGATGCTGTTCAGTTCAGGAATCGTATGTAACTTTCCAGCCATTCTCTTTTTCCACTGATTTAAGTCTGTGTCGATGGAAATGGCTAAGAATACGATATCCTTGTTCTGCTTGTATTGCTCTGCCAACTTATGGAACAATGGAGATTCCCTCATGCAAGGTCCACACCAAGTGGCCCAGAAGTCGATGCAAATCGTCTTGCCACGATAGTCGCTTAGCTTGACTTGCTTTCCGTCCAAGGTGGTAAGTTGTATGTCGATGGCATCCTTGCCTTTAGCCAACTGCATGACCTTGTTAAGCTTGCCTTTCACAGCTTCGGCAAATTCTGCAACCTTGATAGAGTCTATCATGCTCTTGACTTGGCTAAGTGTCGTTTCGTCAATCTTGTTATCCAAGAGATTGCTGCAATAAAGCGAGGTGACATAATCTTCCAAACGGGGTGTCCAAACAATGGAAGTGTGGAAGAGAGGTGACTGGATGCAACTTTGCAATACATATCTCACGTTCTCAATGTCCAAGTATTCGTCATGGCAGATGTTTTTGAGCAAAGAGGAAATCTTGTTCATTCTTTCACCCATGAAGTCTTGGTACTTGGTGCTGTCATCCTCGAACCCTGCATAGAAAGGAATACTGAGGTAACTGTTGATGACATCGGCATCGATACGAGCTTTCTCCGCACGGACAAAAGTGGAGTCGGCATCCTTGATGGCTTTCAGTTGCGTGAAACGAGTGCTTGCCACAGAGTCGATGAAATGGTCTGCATAGGTTGCATCTGTCAATCTTTCTCTATTCATCATGGCTACGTATGAGCCGCTATGGGTAGAAGCGTTGCCGCTGAGGTATTGGTTGATGGCAGAATGAGTGCCTGCGATAACTGACTTTGTAGGGTCTTCATTGTCTATCACGATGCTCACCATATCGCCAGGCTTCACATAGATGGTGTTGTAACCGATAGTGAAATAACTGGGTTGAGACAAGGAAAAGGAATAGTCGAAGCTACCATTCTCTTTGACAGGTATCACCAGGTTTCCTTCTTGCGAAATGTCGGCGAGGGAATTTGTACTCCATACCTCCATGTTCTTTCCTGCATCAGAAGAACTGCTTCCACGAAGGGTAGTGGAAGGAAAGTTCTGTGCGACTGCACCAAGGCAGCCGCAACAGAACAGGATTGAGAGAGAGAATAATTTATTGTTTGGTTTCATACAATTATTAGTCTTTATGTACGATACTTTTATCAAATGAATCTTAAGTCTGCGTTTATTTCTGTAAGGCACTTTCGTCTTCGGTGAAGAGAAGCGTGCCAAAGCTAGAACCCGCACCTTGGTTGTGGTTGTAAGTTTCTGGCTCAATGTTTACCACTTTGGTGGTATCGGCGGTGATGTTGTTTTGCCCCGGGGTTTTTGCTGCCCAGCGAACGTAGCGTGTGCTCAAATACTTGTACTTCTTGTAGTGCTCAAAGATGGAAACAAAGCCAGAACAGTATTGGCCACGGTCTTCGGTGCTATTGTCTTTGTGATAGATGCCAGGGGCGACTATCATGGCTTGGAAGGGGTAAGTCAATTTTATGCCTTGTTGCTTCTCTATCATTGGACCATAATTGTACTTTGCAACAAATTCGGCACCCTTCAAGAAACGGTTGTTGTCGTATCCATAGAGGTCATCACCTTGATTCCAAGCTATGCGGCAAATGGCTGCGCCCAAGCGTATGGAGAGTAGATTATGACCTTGGTCACGTCCTGCTTCCTGTGTCTGTCCTAAGTCTATGTCATCTTCGCCTGCAATGGCAGGATGAATATAGCCGATGAATCTGCGCCAGTTGCCATTGCCACTACCGTATGTGATATAGTTGATGACTTTGTTGTAGAAATCAGGGCGATCGCAATACACACCGATGGCCATGAGTGAGAGCATATTGCCTAAGTCCCAGTTAGACCAGTAGTGAGTACTGCCATCAGGCCAGTTACCATGATAATCCAAGTACTCAATGCTTCTCTCGGCAAAGTTCTTGACGAGCCATTCTTTGAAGGTAGCTTGGTCTTCGGCTTTCCATCCCTCGTAGTCACGCATCAACTCTGCTACACTCGCAAAGTCATAGCCTGCTTCCATGATGGCAAGAAACTTGTTGTTGTCGCCTGTTACACCTTTGCAATTTTGTGCCCAAGTGTTTAATACTTTGACGGCAAAATCGGCAGCTTGGGTATCTCCGGTCAGTTTCCAATATACAGCCTTGGAATAAGCCGAAGAGCAATCTTGGTATTCTTGGTCATAGTTGCCTGCGCCTTTGTAATACTCATCCAGCTCCTCTAAATATTGCTCTTTGTCTGCGCTACCTCTGAGAAGATACCCCTTATAGAGGTTTATTCTCAGAAAGTTTTGCTTGAAAAAACGAGAATTTTTTAGGGCAGCGAAAGCTGTGCTCCAAGGTTCATCTCCTGAATTGATATGTCGCTTGGCACGGTCGAAGTCGGATTGTGCAGCCATACATCCTGGGTGGATGAACGTTTTGTTCTCATCTATAGGAAGTGCATAATCCTTCGGCTCTGTAATGGAAGGGTCTTGTGGTAGTTTTGGTTCGTAATCCTTGTCATCTACGCATGAACTCATTGCCAAGGTGAGCATCATGCTTGCCACGAAAGTCTTGATATATCTTTTTTTCATATTGAATATTCTTTTAATGATATTATTGCAAACGGAAGCACATGTCCTTAATTTCTCCGAAGCCATCCCACTCATTCATTTCCACGGCAGAATCCAATTGTCCTTCCTCTGTCAAGCCGATGCGGTAGATGCGGCCTTGGATGCCATCCCATGTGGCTATGTAGAGCGACTTGGATAGGTGTGAAAAAAAGGTTGGGTTGACAGCTTGTGTGTCTTCGTCGCTCTGTTGATATTTGAGCAATCGAATCATGGTCACTCTTTCATTTCCATTGGAAGGGGTAAACAACTCTGTCAGCCCATTGTTCGTTTCGTTGGCATTGAGCGAATAGACTCCGTCTGGTGTAGAAAAGAAACCTACGCCATCTACCAAGGTACTCATTTGGAAGCAGTTGACAGTTGATAGTTCTGTGTTCGACTTGTCTGTTGAGATAACTTGTTTCTTGTCGTAAGTAGCTTTGCCGTCATTATAACCTTCGTCGTTGAAATGATAGAGTATGAGGCTTGTACCATTGTCGGTCTCGTTCTTAAACAAAGCCCACTGGTTCTGCGAAAATAGATAATTGGTATAAATACCATAGTCCATGCCTACCAAGTTACCAGCGTTCATGTCAGAAGGATTGAACACGGCGTATGGGTCTTCGCTCATGTTCTGCATAGGGAAAGGGATGCCTGGCATTGGTGCATTGTACCAGTCGTAGAGCAAGAACTTGTTTTTCTCGGCGCAGTAGGCGATATTGCCATAGATGAGAGAACCTGCCATCGTCCCACTTTCTGATGATACATAACTTGGTTCTGGAGCATACTCCATCTCTTCCTCTGAGCCAAATACAGGTTCAAAGGCTGGTTCATCGTCCAACACAAGACCGTAAGTGGCATCGAGATTGTAGATGTTATTATCTGCATAAACCAGATACACACCTGCCGTATTCACCATTCGCTTGATGTTCTCAGGTTCTTCGCTAAAGAGGTCTTCGTAAGCGATGTTTGGCTGGAAGGTGGACATGTCGATGCTGCAACCATCGTGGTCGGTAAGTGCTATTAAGGCACTTCCGTCACTGCAATGGAAATAGTTGATATTGCGCCCCTCGCCATCCAACTTTTTTCCTTTGTTCTGTTGTGAAAAATAATTGTAAGAAACGCTTGGTATTTCCAATCCTTCGATAAAGTTGTCATCTTCTATGGTCGATATGTCAGTTTTCCCATTTGTTGTTGTCAGGACTTGTACACCAATTGGGGTTACTGACTTTACGGTAACGTTTACCAATTTTTGACAAGTTTGCATAGTCACTGTGTCTTTTACTGTAAACCGTAGCTTATAAGTGCCAACCTTCCATTGTATGGCGGCTCCCTCTTTTACCAGGAGTGGGAGACTCACGTTCTTTTCTTTCTTCAATATTTCTGTCTCCACACCTGTGGTATAGCGTTCCCAGAGGTAGGTGAGGTGTGACTTGTCCATACATTCCACGTCTGGTGTGATGTTGAGAGTGTCACCTTGGCGCTCGGCATACCGGATGTCGCTCTCCGTGCCCATGTTGCCGGGAAACTCCACCTTGATATCGTCAATATCCACATAGTCGTAGTTGCCTTTGTCATCATAGCAAGAAGACAATCCTAATGTTTCTATTGCTATCAACAGCGTATATATGATATGTTTGATTTTCATTGTTTTCTTCATTTTATGATTCTACTTGAAGATTCTATGATGTTAGTATTCGAAAACGATTTCCTTGCCCGTGTTCTCGTCGTGGATAGGCTCACCACCATCTTCCTTGTATTCCTTGTAGGCAGCCTGGAGTACATCCTGTATCTTGCTGCATAGATCGAAGTTGCCCACCAATGCCTTGAAGCCTTCAAGGGTGGCATACTTGCGGTAAGGATATTTGATGTCGCCAGTGTCATCATCTTCTTCCTCGTAGCTGTTAAGTATTTCGTGGATGAACTCAAACTTATTGTTGGAATAGATGCCGAAAGTCTGAGGCAAGTTGACTCCGTTGACACCAGCGACATCCCAATACTGTGGCTTGTGATTGGTGTTGGACAATTTGCATGTGAATGTATTTCCCGACCCCAATGCATAGGAAAAATAGTCGTTTGGAATCAAGCGGATGATGAGTAGCTTGGTATCTTCCTCTTCTATGTTTGGTCGTTTCACAAGTACGCTCAATACACCACGAGTATTGTTGGCAGTGATATTACACTGGTTTTCTGCCACTTCATATTTGTCGGCATCAAGTGTGCTGGCGGAATCTATCTCTATATTTACAGGACGATCGAAATTCACCGTGTAGCCCAAGGCAGCAACAGGAATCTGCAATACTCGGTAACTATCAGGTTCATCATCGTATGTGAAGAAGAACTCCTTGGTGAAACAAGTGTCCGAAGCATTGGGATATTTGGCATTGTTGCCCAAGATATCTGTAAACATGCTGACAGGTTGGAAGGTGATGCCTGTGGTGCCATCGTATGGCAGTGGCGTATCCTTTTCGCATGAAGTCATCGTCAATAGAGCTACGATGAATGTCAATGATAAATAGAATTTTCTTTTCATTTTCTTTCCTCTGTTTATGTTTGTTCTTTTGACGGATCTTTTTATTTGTTCTTTTGACGATTGGCGTAGGTGTATTCATTGTCGGGCAATGGAAATACGAAATCTACGACAAACTGCGTCTCTATCAAGTTGGCTGCGTTGCGTCGCTTGATGTAGTAGAACCATTGACCCTCGGCAACGAACTCTCTTTGGTATTCCAAGTCAAGACATTTGCGTATTGCCTCAGAAGTACTCAAATCGATGTTCTTCAGTCCGTAAGCCTTCAATTCCGTGTTGAGTGTATTGGCTGCATCTTCCGTGTTGCCTTGTGCCAAGTAAGACTCGGTAAGAATATAATACATCTCAGAAAGGCGAATCATCGGAATACGGTGCTGCACGGTCAGCGAGTCGGCAACGTCTCCTTCGGTCACAACATATTTCTGACAGAGGTAATTGCCTTGGTATGACATGAATCCCTTGCTGCGTTTGTCGCTTGAGGAGAAGAGGTCGTTGTATCTCTGGTTACTCATCATCAAGAGTTGTCCTTCGTTGTTGTCGGAACTTGAATACTTGAAATATGGGGTCATGCGGTCCTTCATGTCGGCAACATAGAGATTGAACATCAATTCGCTGGTTGCCACATAGTCGCCCTTTGCCAACTGGTTGGTTGTGTTCCAGGTGAAAGTCTTGGAATTAATGACAGCTTTCGCCCATTTTCCTGCGTTCTCGTTGTCGCCAGCATATTGGTAGGCACGTGCCAAGAGACCACATACAGCATAATAGTTGAGGTGGGTGGCACGGCTGCTCTTTTTGTAATAGTCATCGCTGATGCTCGGATTTCCTTCCACGATAGGGTCTGTGTCTCTCAGAAGTGACTCAGCCTGGAGTAGGTCTGTGATGACTTTTTGGATGACTTCGGAGGTCGTTGACTGAGAAGTGTATTCCTTCTGCAATGCCGTGACGTATGGGATGGATGGCTTGTTGGCATCCACTTGTGGATTGACACCGAAGAGACGAAGTAAGTCAAGATGAATCAAAGCTCTTACTGCCAAAGCCTCACCGGCTATGATGTCACGGGTTCGTGCCGATGCAAACTTGTCACTCAACTGATAGTTTGCTGTGTTCTCTGCATCCACGTCTTGTTTAAGACCGATCTCTTTCAAAAGTACATTGTCATTGGCAATGACATTGTAAGCCGCATCCCAAATACCAGTGATGGTAGATTTTGTGGAAGAATACTCATAGTTGTATTGTACGGCAAACTTATAGGCATTGTTATTGAGCTTTGGGGTGTAATAAAGCCCGCTCACCACATCATTCAAACCGAATGTCATTTCTTTACCATACATATTGCTTTCTCCCATGGCGAGGTAAAGCCCCGTCAGAGTATTTTGGAAACCTTGTTCTTTGGCATAGAGGTCATCCTCATATACAGACGAACGTGGGATGACATCAAACCAGTCGTTGCATGATGTGAGGGAGACACTCATGAGCATCATTCCCATTGCTATTATCTTGTTTCTTGTCATAAAACTTAGAAATTAAATGAAACACCGAGGTTGACGTTGCGAGTGAAAGGATAGGAGGTTCCTCTTTCCTGTTTCACAGACGAGATGGTGGCGAGGTCGTTGAGATACGCCTGTACCAAGAGCGAACTGAAACCGATACTCTTCATGAATTTCCAGTCGCGGAAGTTGTAGCCCACGTTGATGCTGGAGATGATGAGCTGGTTGTTCTTCATGATGAAGCGTGAGGTTGGCTTGGTATATTCTGAGTTGGCGATGTCCTTGAAATAAGACACATCTCCTGGCTTTTGCCATCTGTCGTATAGGTATCGTCTATCCACATTATTATATATATTGGCATTCTCTACCTTATCCACCAAAGTGGTATTGTAGTAATCGCCGCCCAACTGGTAGCTGAACACTGCGTTGAGCATAAAACCTCGATACTGGAGATTGAAACCAAAGGTTCCGTGGAGGTCAGGACGAGAGTCGCCTATCACTTGTTGGTCGGCTGCATTCCATTCCAATGTTTTCTCGCCATTAGGACGTATATAGACTTCCTGACCTGTCAAAGGGTCGATGCCAGCAGACTTGACACCCCAGATGGCTGTCATGGAGCGTCCTTCCACGTAGCGGGCTGCTGGGCGAGTGTATTGGTCTCTTACTGCTGTAGTGTTGCCTACGTTGGCTGTTCCTTCCTTTTGGCTATCCAGGGTTTCGTTGTATTTCTTCATGGCATCCGAAATCTTCTTGATGACGTTCTTGTTGTGTGCCATGGAGAAGTTGAATGTCAAGTACGAACGAGTGGATGGCTGGTTGAACACGGTGTAGCTGGCACTGAGGTCAAAGCCCTTGTTCTCGATGTCGCCGATGTTCTCGGCGTAGGAAGTGAAACCTATGGAAGGAGCTACTGTCAACTGACCGATGGAGTTCTTGGTCGTGGCCTTGTAGTAGTTGAAGGTAATGTTCAACTTCTTCCAAAGCGTCATGTCGATACCCAGGTTCGTATCCAACTTCTCCTGCCATTGCAACTTGGTGTTGGGAAAAGCCTGCAAGTAGGCTCCGATGGCACCATCGTAATAGTAGCGAGAGTAGTATTGATAGGTAGGAATCGCCTGGTACGAGCTGAAGTTCTGTGAACCCGTGTAACCATAGCTGCCACGTATCTTCAGGAGGTTGATGATATTCGAAATCTTATGGTTGGCGATGAATGGCTCGTTGTGAACATTCCATCCCAAACCTGCCGACCAGAAGTTACCCCAACGCTTGTCACGTCCGAACTGTGAAGAGCCTGTGGTGCGGATGGAGGCATCTACCAAATATCGATCCATGAATGAGTAGTTGAATATACCCAAGAAACTCAACTCTCTTTCCTTGCCTTCTGAGGCAGATGGCTTGTCATCGGTCTTGTAGCCCTTGGCGAAATAGAGAAAGTCGGTTTCGTCTGGGAATCCGTATGCGCTGAATGAATAATCGTCGTAATTGCTCATTTGCATGGAGGTACCTACATTGTAAAAGAAGATATGCTTGTCGGCAATGGCATGAGAATAACTCAAATTGAGGTCACCACCCATGGTGAAGCTCTTGTCTTGTCCTTTGGTATAGCTACCTTTTTCGTCGGCATCTACATTGTTGAACTCCGTGAGATAAGGAGAACGGAAACTGTCTGAGCTGGTGGTGTTCTTAGTGAAGTTGAAACGACCTACCAACCGTAAGCCGTTCAGAATAGTCCAGTCGATGTCGAAATTGTCTGTTATCTCTGTGTAATTGCTCTTGTTGTAGGCTTTCCACTGGTCATCCCAAAGAGGGTTGTATTGGCTGGAACGGGTACTCAAGAAACTTTTGACGATGTTGCCATTTGTGTCATACTTGCGCCAATATGGGTTCAAGTTGGCATAGTCGGAAAAATCGTGATAAGGATTGTTCTGCTTGTTATAGTTGATGCTAATTTGGTTTCTTACACTGAGATTCTTGAGGCGGTATTCGATGGACATCGTTCCGTTCAAGGTCTCACGATCAGAATTCTTCATGGCACCTGTAATCTTATTATAAGATAGGTCTAATCCATAGATGTAGTTTTCCGTACCTCCATCAATAGAAAGGGTGTGCTTGTTGCCGACACCTGTGCGCAATGGGGCTGAGAGCCAATAGGTGTCAACGCCACGCAAAACTTCTTTATAAAGTTCGTTGTAGATGGTGTTGTCTGTGACTTGTGCGTCTGGCTGGTACGCATTGTTATACACTTGTCCTGATGCCACCTCAGCCTGCAATTTCTCCCTTGCATTGCAAAGGTTGTAGCTAGACAAATCTGGTACTTCCAAAGAGACAGCACCGCTGTAATATACTTGCAACTTGCCTGCTTCAGGACGTTTGGTCTCAACGATCACAACGCCATTGGAAGCCTTAGAACCGTAAATAGCCTTGGCAGAGGCATCTTTCAACACAGTGACACTCTTCACCAAGTTCATGTCCAAGTCGTTAATGGTCTGAAGGTCACTCTCGAAGCCGTTCAGAATGAAAAGCGGCTGGTTAGGGTTGCCTGTGTATTGTCCCGTTACATCGGGAAAACTTGAAGTACCGTTCAACTCCAAAGATGGCAGACTGTTAGGATCGGAACCTACACCCAGATTGGTGACTTTCAGCATGGAAGGCTCCAAAACTTCCAGGCTCTTGATGACATTCTGACTACCTACTTGTTTCAGTTTCTCACCATTGAAAGATGAGATGGAACCTGTAAAGCTGCTGGCTTTTCGATTGACAATACCCGTTACTACCACTTCGTCAATAGCTTTGGAGACAGCCTCCAATGGAATACGCATGAATCGGTCGATGGCTGCCACTTCACGGTTTTTCATACCAATGTAGGAAACTATCAAATGGGCGTTCTCAGGACAATTTTCTAGCGTAAATGTTCCATCGTCTTTGGTAACAGTCATGAGATTTGTGTTCTTGACTTTGATGGTAGCTCCAATGATCGGATAGCCATTTCCCATCTCGATGACCTCTCCTCGCAGGGAATGTTTACGACCAGTAGTCTTCTTGTTTGTCGGAATACTCTTGTACACATTGACAATCTTTCCCTTGGTATGATAGGCCAATGGCTTACCTTCCAAGACAAAGTTCATCGCTTCTTCGAAAGATGCTTTCTTAACCTGTCCATTTACTCGATACGTTTCCACGTCATTGTAAGTGAACAAGATTTTGTAACCAAATGCTTTTTCTAACCTGTTGAATGCCGAAGGCAATGACTCGTTGGCAAATTTCATGGAAATATTGCTTTGTGCCATTGCGCTTGGTAGAAGCAAGAAGAGCATCAATACCAAGATGTAAAATCTCTCTCTTTTCATACAACTGCTTTTAAATTAAACTTATATTAATGACCTTGTAATATGTAATTCGATATCTTTTTGCCTTTAAATTTTATCCTAAAACGAATGAATGGCAATGAAGGGTACGAATCTTCTTGAAAAATATACATTTTCTATAGAATAATCTCTCGAAATAACAAAAATGACTCTTTTTTGATGAAAAGGCAGTCAAATTGTCTGTGAAATCAAAAGATTTTTGTACTTTTGCACTGAATTTTATATCAACACTTTATTATAGTATTGAGCAATGGAAGAAACAAAAGACTTTGATGCTATTTTCCGCAAGTATTATGATGCGCTGTACATCTTTGCTCGGCAATTTCTTGGTGAGGATGAAAGTCACGATGTAGTTACTGATGCATTCGAAGATGTCTGGGTCAACTTTGACAACATTCGTAAGGAATCTGTACGAAGCTATCTTTACAAGGATGTACGCAACAAGTGTCTTGATATCCTTCGACATAACAAATACGAACAAGCATATGTCTCTTACTTATGCAATTTGACAAAAGAATATAATAATGTGGAGGAACATATCGCAGAAATGGAACGTGCTAAGGCTATACAAGATGCCATCGCCTTATTGAAATCCCCGACATTTGAAATCTTTACTGCTTGTTATGTGGATAATTTGTCTTATAAGGAGACTGCTGAGCAAATGGGAATATCTGTCAATACAGTTAAAAAGCATATTAAAATTGCTTTGAAGTTCTTTCGAGAAAGAAGAACCATGGTAATGGAGGCGAATGGCTAAAGAATATTAAATGCATACCCTTGGGTTAGCCATGGTTCGTTTTAAACTAAACTAACAGTCAGTAATTTGTTTTATCTAAAAAGAATAATAATGAGCAAGGAAGATATTATCATAGATATGTTGGAAAGAGGCAAGGAGGAAAAACTCTCTGCTGAAGACTTTAGAAAAATAGAGGATGATGAGGAATTGCGTTTGATGTGCAAGGACATTCTAACTGCTTCTGCTGTTATCCATCATCATAGGGAAAATGTGGATGTGGAAGGTAGATTGGAAATGTTTAAGGCGGAGCATCAGTTGGAAACACAAGTGGTAAAAACAAAGTTTGCCTTTTTGAAACCATTAGTTTGGGTGGCTGCCGCCATCATTGTTTGTGCCTTTTTCCTCTTCCATCCTTTTGCGCAAAAAGAAACCAAAACAGATTTTACGGCAGAAAGTATTCTGGTGGAGTCTGAAAATGGAGATACATATATGCTTCCTGTACCCAAAGCAGATGGTAATGCCTTGAGCCGTACCACCGTGGTGGATGCTGCGAAAAATCCAGAGCCTGTCACAATGACGATACCTTATGGTCAGGAGGCAGTGGTGAACTTGGCGGATGGTAGCAAGGTGTATCTTCATCCTGGCAGTAAACTCCATTTTCCGAACAAGTTTGTTGGCAAAGAACGTGTTGTGACATTAGAGGGTGAGGCTTACTTTGAGGTGTCTCACAATCCTCAGAAACCATTTGTCGTAAAGACTGGTGTGGGGATAACCAAAGTGTTGGGAACAGAGTTTGATGTCACTGCATACGCAGATAAACCTTCAAGTGTAACTTTGGTAAGAGGAAAGGTAGAAGTTCAAAATGCCAACCATACTATAATTTTGTCACCAGGCAGGAAGGCTATGTTGGAGCAAAACGGAGAAATTACTACTTCAGAAGTAGATACAGAGCCATATACGCTTTGGCGTGATGGTTACTTGTATTATGACAATATGCCATTGGATGAAATTTTGGAAGATATAGCCAAATTCTATCAAATAAACATTAAATATCAACCACATGAGGTACATTCCTATCGTATGCGCTTTATGATTCCTCGTTCAGAGTCTGTCAAGGAGGTGGTCAATTCCATCAACATGATGCAAAAGGTACATGCTCGACTTGTTGATTCCAATACGATAGTGATAGAGTAAGCTAGGTTTGTTTACGATGCTTATGGCGACAAGTTGTACTCCGATCCGTGGCGAATTGCTTCGGACTCTTTATCGCCTTTATCGCAGGAAAAGTGAGTAAGCGAATCTAATTTCACATGAAATAGCGATGCTAATACCTAATAATTATGAGCTAGAATACAAATCTTATGCGATTGTGTATATGCGAAAATCGCCGTACCTTTGCAACCGTAATTCAAACATTACTTCATTGAGAATAATCGTCTCTTCTTTGAGGCGTATTGTGTAATTAAAGTATAGGAGATTTTAAGATGAAAAATTTAAGAGAAATTCAGGTACAGTTCAAGACAGTGGCAGTCACAGCTTTCGCACTCCTTGCTGGCACAATGGCAGCCAGCGCTCAGAACGTTCGCATCGGAGTCAAGAACGTTTCTTTTGCAAAGGGCTTGATAGAAAACTTAGCAGCAGAATATAATAAGAAAAATCCAGATATGAAGGTAGAGGTGGTCAATACGACAGATGCGGATGCCAATGCTGTCGTCGACAACAATGATTTGGGGGCGGTAGGAAAGTTTGTCGTTCTTCCCATAGCCAATAGCGAGAACGCCATCCTTACCAACAAGGTGTTGCGCAAGGGAATCAATGAGAAAGTAGGCAAGCAAATCTTTGTTCAGCAAACTTATGATGAGGCTCTTGACGTAGAGGAAGATGAGGTAAATGAGAAGGTGCTTCCCGGAACGGTTTACTCGCTGTCTGGTTCCAAAGCGTACATCACCAAGCTTTTTGCCGAGAATTGGCATGCCACGCCTAATCAGTTGAAAGGCAAGAAGGTGGTGGGTCGAGAGGAGAATGTACTCTCCGTGGTCAAGCAGACACCGGATGCCATCAGTTTCAATGTCGCCAATCTGATTTACGACCTTAGCAATCGTCAGCCTCAACAAGGAATCAGCATACTGAACATCGACCTTGATGGCAACGGCAAGGTGAGCGATGAGGAAAAAGCAGCTCTTGCCAATATAGATGCGCTATCGGAGTATCTCAACCGAACCGCCAAACCTGGAGTGGCTGTGGGCAACATCACTATCTCTTCGGGCAATCAGAAGGTAAGAGATTTTGTGGCATGGGCACAGGCCAATGGTCAGGACATCGTGGCAAAACAAGGATTCCTCAAGGTGCATGGTACATTGACGGCTCAGAGATAACCTATTCCCAAGTGGTGTGGTATGGAAGTGAGGAACAGAAGGGAGGAAAATGGAAGAAGGATAAAAGGTAAAAGGAGTATTAACTAATAGAATTAGCAATCGTTTATGATATATACAACAAGTAATATTGGCATATCCAAAAGACATGCCCTTACCCTTGCTGCATCCATATTTCTTGGCACTTTGGGCGTAAATGCACAGAACTTGAGGGGTACTGTACTGGATGCTCGTACACACGAGCCTATCATTGGTGCTATTGTGAGTGTAAAGGATAACAATGGGAAAAATGTGGGTGCATCGACGGATGTCAATGGGCATTTTAGTCTCGAAGTTAAGACGGTGCCTACGACCCTCGTTGTGAGCTACACGGGTTATAAGAATGAGGAAGTCAGTATTTTTGAGGTGACAGATGATAATCTTGAAATCAATCTAACGGAAAACTTCAACATCTTGAAGGGTGTTGTCATCGTGGGATATGGAACGCAGAAGAGAGAAAACCTCTCTGGCTCAGTATCTACTGTCAATGTGGATAACATCAAGAAAGGAGTGGGTGCTTCGGTGAACAGTTTGCTGGAGGGGGCGACTCCTGGACTGACAGCGGTTCCTGCCAGCGGACAGCCGGGCGCCGGTGTGAGCTTGAGGGTGCGTGGCGGTAGTTCCATCCAGGGTGGCAATGAGCCACTCTATGTCATCGATGGTTTCCCTGTATATAATAATAAGGTGAACTCGGGTGCGATTGTCGATAACTCAATGTATTCTATATCATCGGAAAGTACTGACCCTTTGGCATCCATCAACCCTGGTGACATTGAGTCCATCACCGTTTTGAAAGATGCCTCCGCCACGGCTATTTATGGCTCGCGTGGTGCCAACGGTGTCGTCATCATTACCACCAAGCAGGGAAAACAAGGCGAGAAGGTGAAACTTACCTATGAGGGAAGTGTCGGTGTGCAAAACCTCAGAAAGAAATATGACATACTGAATGCTCGTGATTTCGCTGCTCTTCGCAACGAGGCTCTCTATGAATCCAACCCCAATGGTGGTGAGTATCAGTACCTCTCACAAGCGGAGATTGATGCTTTAGGTGACGGTACAGACTGGCAGGATGAGGTATATCGCTCGGCGATAGTCACCAATCATCAGTTGTCGATTACAGGAGGCTCCGAGAAGACACGATTTGCAGTGTCTGGCAACTATTTCAGACAGGATGGTATTCTTACCAATACTGGTTTTGACCGATTGAACGCCCGTGTGAACATCGACACGAAGGTCTCCAAGAAATTTAATGTCGGTCTCAACCTTACAGCTAGCAAGACTTCTACCAAGTTGGCTCCAGCGGGCATTGCCTTGGGGGTTCTCCAGATACCGCCAACTGTGTCTCCATACGATGAGAATGGTAACTATACGGTCAATACTCCATTTGAGGTCGCATACAAGAATCCATTGGCTACGCTCAAGGAAACTACCAACAAATCCAATGCCTACAGAATCCTAGGTTCTGCCTTTGGTGAGTATGAATTACTGAAAGACCTTAAGTTGAAAGTGCTTGTGGGTACGGATGTCAATCTGAAGAAAGATACCTATTATTCGCCAAGTTCTTTGTATGAGTCGTCCTCACAAAGTGGAGTCGCATCTATTGGTCATGTGGAGCAAACGTCATGGGTGAACGAGAATACACTCAGTTACAACAAAGTCATCAGCAAAAAACATAGCATCGGCATTTTGGCAGGATTTACCCAACAGGAGAATACGGTAGAGATTACCCGCACAGGTTCCTCAGGCTATAATAGTGACGCACTGAAATACAATAGTCTTCAAAGTGGTACGGATGTGGCGACACCTTATTCAAATAAGGCAACCAACACGATGATATCCTATTTAGGACGTATCAATTACAACTATGCGCAGAAGCATGACTTCACTTTCAGCATACGAACAGATGGCTCTTCTCGTTTTGGCAAGAACAACAAGTGGGGCACGTTCCCTTCCGTGGGATATTCTTACAACGTATCCAACGAGAAGTTCTTCCGTCCTTTGAAGCGCGTTCTGAACGATGCCAAGGTTCGATTGAGCTATGGTATGACAGGTAATCAGGAGATAGATAATTACCAGTCTTTGGCAACGCTCTCCAGTACCCGCTATTACTTCGGAAATCAGAGAAATATCGGTTACTATCCGGATCGTATCGCCAATGATGAGCTGGGATGGGAGACAACACGCCAGTTTGATGCAGGTCTTGACCTTGGTTTCTTCAAGAATCGCCTCAACATCGTGGTAGATTACTATTACAAGAAAACCTCCGACCTTCTGCTCAATGTGGCGATTCCATATACCACAGGATTCAGTACATCTCTGCAGAACTATGGCACAGTGGTCAATCAAGGATTTGAGTTAGCAATCAACTCGCACAACATCCAAACAAAGAAGTTTACTTGGGACACTGACTTCAGTCTTTCACTCAACAGAAACAAGGTGAAAAACTTAGGTGGCAGTTCGTCGGCATACATATCGTCTAACCTTTACTATTCCACCATCATCGAGGAAGGCAAACCATTGGGTAATTTCTATGGAGCTATATATGATGGCGTGTTGCAGAGTGGGGAAGAGGCTACGAAAGGAAAATATACGTACAATCAGACGGCGATAGCAGGAGAACGTCTCTACAAGGATGTCAATCACGATGGAAAATTCACCAATGCGGAAGACCGCACTGTGATAGGAAATGCAGAGCCAGATTTCGTCTTTACGCTCAACAATAAGTTCACTTACAAGAACTTCGACTTGAGTATCTTCGTCAATGGTTCGGTAGGCAATGACATCGCCAACTTGAATAAAGCGAGACTTTCCTTGTTTACTGGTCAGCAGAATGCCATTGGCGATGCGGTAGATAGATGGACTCCCACCCATCCAAGCACCACCATCTCACGTGCCAAGGGCAGTGACCCAGCCACGGTGTTCAGCTCGGAGTTTATCGAGGACGGTTCGTTCTTGAAAGTGAAGAACATCACTTTGGACTACACATTCCCAAAGCCAGTTCTCAAAACCATCGGTATTTCAGGACTCCGCCTATATGCCACAGCCACTAATCTCCTGACCATCACTGGTTATTCGGGTTATGACCCAGAGATTACAACCAACGGCAATTCGTTGGCCGCAGGTATCGACTTTGGCAACTATCCATCAGCCAAGACATATAATTTCGGAGTAGTAGTTAATTTCTAAAATTCCTTGAAGTTTTGAGGTAGTTTAGTTTAATAAGATGAGACGAATAATATGAAGAATAGAACAATATATACATATCTCGCAGTCCTGCCTTTACTCTTTACAGGCTGTGTTTCGTTAGACGAGGATCCTGCATCCAGCCAAGTGACAGCCAAGTTCTATCAGAATGCCAATGATGCGAAGGCTGCGGTGACAGCAGCATACGCAGCTCTTCTCTCTGGCGAAGACACTCAACCGATGTACAATCGAGGAATCCACTTGATGAGCGATGAGGGTACCGACGATTATGTGGCTGGACCTTATGCCAAAAATGCTAACGTTCAGGCTATTTCCAAAGTGGCATACGATGCTTCCAACGACCGTATCGAAGCTGTTTGGAAAGACACTTATAGTGCCATCAATTACGCCAATATCTCCATCGACAAAATTTCCGCCTTGGGCAATGTCTCAGACGAACTTCGTAACCAGTACGTGAATGAGGCTAAATTTCTGAGGGCATTGCATTATTTCAATCTGGTGAGATGGTTTAGAAACGTTCCTTTGATACTGCATGAGACCACTTCACTCTCTGGTGAGAAGGTAAATGTGAAGCAAGCTACAGCCGATGAGGTCTATGCGCAAATCATACAGGACTTGACGGATGCGGAGAACTTGCCAGTTTCGTATTCAACGGAAGATGCTGGAAGAGCAACTTCGGGATCGGCAAAGGCTCTATTAGCAAAAGTGTATCTTACTAGAAAAGAGTGGCAGAAGGCTGCCGACAAGGCGAAGGAAGTGATTGACTCCCATCAATATGGTTTGTTTGAGAACTTTGATGATGCCTTCGACTCTTCTACCAAGAATGGCAAGGAGCATATCTTCTCAATCCAGTTTAATGGATATCCTGGAAGCTATATGAATTTGAATGCCTCCTCTCCAACGGCATTGTCATACGAGGTGCCTGGTGCGGCTGGCTACTACTCAGATGCCTATAATACTGCCAGCAACTTGTATGCTAGTTATGGCGATAAGGACAAACGTAGAGATGTATCGCTTGCTGTTGAGATGAAAGTGCCAACAACAGGCAAAGTATACAAGTTGTCAGCACCGCATATCAACAAGTTCTATGACCCCAACAAGTTTGGCAACCAAGGTTCGTCAGAGCGCAATTTTACTTACATGCGTTATTCTGATGTATTGCTCATCTTTGCAGAGGCTGTCAATGAGTTGAATGGACCTACTGCTGATGCTTACGAAAAGATAGACTTGGTGAGAGCTCGTGCTGGAATAGACCTTCTAAAAGATATTGCTCCACATTTGACGAAGGACGAGTTTCGAGAGTATGTGTTTGAGGAACGTCGCAAAGAATTCTTCTATGAAGGCAATCGCTGGTTCGACTTGACTCGAAGAGGGGCAGATTATTTTGTAGCAAAGCTTCATGCAGCAGGCAAGAAAAATGCCTCGGCTAAAAATGTCATACTGCCAATCCCTCAGCGAGAATTGGACATCAATCCCAACTTGGTACAAAATGAGGAATGGAAATAATTTATCCTAAATATTAAGAAGAAATTTAAATCAGAGAATAATAAAGAAAGCGTATGGAAAAGAAGAACTTATTATTATCAGCAGGAGCACTTCTTTCAGTAGTGCCAGCAGTAGGACAATATAGTCCCACACCGAAGTTTACAGGTGTAATAGGCAAAACCGTTGCCACTTCAAAGGCGGCATACCCTGTTCATAATCCGCAGGCTCCAAAGGGTGCGCAGAATGTAGTATGGATTTTGTTGGATGATGTGGGATTTGCAGGAACGTCCTCTTTCGGTGGTCTTATCAATACCCCGACATTCGACTATCTATCGCAAAACGGGCTTCGCTTTAATAACTTCCACACCACTAGTATTTCGGCACCGACTCGTGCGTCATTGTTAACAGGTAGAAATCATCATTCAGTACATACAGGTATGTTTAACTATGATGATTATGGAGCTCCTGGTTACGATACATACGAGCCTTTGGAAAGCGGAACAATAGCAGAAATCCTACGAGAGAATGGCTACAATACATTTGCCGTCGGCAAGTATAATGCAACACCATATAACGATGGAACCAATGCAGGCCCATTTAATCGTTGGCCTACAGGAAGAGGTTTCGACCACTATTTTGGATACAATGCGCCAACTGCACACGATGACCAGTGGCATCCTTATCTCTATAGAGACACTCAGCGAGAGCCTGATGACTCTTTGGGACAATTGGCTATCACTCGTTTTACCAACGAGGCCATTAATTTCATTGCAGACCAAAAGAACGCGGCACCAGATAAACCATTCTTCCTCTATTTTGCACCTGGTACAGCGCACTTCCCTTTGCAAACTACTCGTGAATGGATAGACAAGTACAAGGGAAAATTTGATGATGGATGGGACGAGTATGCCAAGAAGACGCTCGCCAACCAAATCGCTCAAGGCATTGTGCCAAAGGGAACCAAATTGCCAATCCTCAACACGGATCTCGACAAGTGGAACAAACTCTCTCCAAATGAGAAGAAACTCTTTGCTCGTCAGATGGAGGTATATGCAGGCTTCCTTTCCCAAGCTGACTATGAGATAGGCAGAATTGTAGATTTCCTACGTGACATCAACCAGTTGGATAACACGGTCATTATCGTAGCTTTGGGTGACAATGGTGCTGAGGCTTCCGGTAGAAAAACAGGCGTTGTGGATGGAACGCACTATTTGACAAACCGTTCACTCAACAAGGATTCTCTCATCAATGAGGAACTTAAGATTCTTGATAAGCAAGGTTCTGAGGTCTCCTATACACATTATGCAGAAGGATGGGCTGCTGCAACCAATACCCCATTCCGCTTCTACAAGGGATTTGCTGATTATGAGGGTGGAACACGTAATGGTCTTATCGTATATGCGCCTAAGTTTATCAAGGACAAGGGTGGAATCCGATCTCAATATACACATGTAATCGATGTGTTGCCAACAACAGTAGAACTTACACAAACCAAGGTGCCACAGGTTATCAATGGCTACAAGCAGAATCCTGTGGAAGGAACGAGTTTTGCCTATGCTATTGAGTCTTCAGACAACAATGTTGAAGACCGTCATACCAGTCAGTATTATGAACTTGCAGGTTCGTATGCTTACTATAAGGATGGTTGGAAAGCTCAGTTCCCTAACGACTCTTTGTTCAACTACCGTAAACGTGGCAATGTGCTAGATGCTAAACCTCATCTCTATCATGTGGCCGTTGATATCAATGAGAGTAAAGATCTTGCGAAAAAATATCCAGAGAAGTTGGCAGAGTTACAGGCTGACTTTGAGAAGGCTGCGGAAAAGTACAACATTTATCCATTGAAGCCATTCTTCTATCAAGACAAGGCTCATCTCATAGAGGTTGCCAAAACTCAAAAGAAGCACCACGATATCTATTTAGGCGCACGCAATTATGCGGAAATTCCAAATTTCAACCCTGGTTATGGTCGAGGCTACATCCTTACGGCTGAAATCGAAACTACAAACGGAAAGGCCAATGGTGTGCTCTATTCAGCCACAGGTATGAGCACAAATTTCAGCTTCTATCTTAAGGATGGTGTGCCTGTTTTTGCATTGAAACCATTCTTTGAGAGCCCTGAGCCGGTGAAGTTGGTAGGTAACAAGGCAATACCTTCTGGAAAGGTGAAGTTGCAAGCTGAACTGGATATTAATAGCCGTACAGGGAATTCTACTGTTACGCTTCTTGTCAATGGTGAAAAGGTCGGTAGCAGAAATATAGACTTGGAATATCTTTCCTTGCAAAGCGTACAAATCGGTCGTAACTGGGGACCGTCTGTTTCTCCAGCCGACTACAAGTCGCCAGGCTACCTTCAGGGTAAGTTCCTCAAGACTTACATCGATGTCAAGTAAAACGTCGATTTCCTTATTAGCTAGTGTTATTAAATCCCGCATATTTGGTGTGCTTATACCATATATGTGGGATTTTTCATGTGGAAATAAATGTGTACCTTTGCAAAATAAAAGGAGATGCCCTTTTTGCATCAATCAAAAACATGAATGAATATATATGGCAACAATAGCACCTTTCGCAAAACCCCTGTATGTGATGGCAAAGCCTGTCGGCGCAGCCTGCAATCTCCGATGTAAGTATTGTTACTACTTGGAGAAGTCGAAACTCTATCCTCATGAGCACAACATGATGGATGATGAAACGCTGGAAAACTTCATCAAGGAATACATCGAGAGCCAAACCATGAATGATGTGCTCTTCACTTGGCATGGTGGAGAACCGATGCTTCGCCCTGTAAGCTATTATGAGAAAGTGATGGAACTTCAGCAAAAGTATGCTGGCGGGCGAAATATAGACAATAGTCTTCAGACCAATGGTACGCTCATTACCGACGAGTATGCCGAGTTCTTCCATCGCAACGGGTGGTTGATTGGTGTTTCCATCGACGGTCCCAAGGAGTATCATGATGCCTATCGTCGAGCTGCGAATGGTGGTCCAACCTTTGATGAGGTCATGAAAGGTATCGAGATACTGAACCGACACCATGTGGAGTGGAATGCCATGGCGGTGGTGAATCGTCTCAATGGTGACCATCCTGTGGAGTTCTACCATTTCTTCAAGAAAATAGGCTGTAAGTTCATCCAGTTTACCCCTGTTGTGGATGCCTCCCGACTAGGTGAGTTGACTGAATACAGTGTTCAGCCTAAGCAATGGGGGGAGTTCCTTTGCGGCTTGTTTGATGAATGGGTGAGAAAGGACGTGGGCGAATACTTCGTGCAGATATTCGAGGCTACCTTAGCCAACTGGTGTGGTGTCGCTCCCGGAGTATGCTCTTTGGCTCGATACTGTGGACACGCCGGAGTTTTGGAACATAATGGCGACCTCTATTCATGCGACCACTTCGTATATCCTGAGTATAAGCTCGGTAATATCAAGGAGCATAGCATCATGGAGATGATGTACTCTGACCGACAGCTGAAGTTCGGAAGGGATAAGTTTGATGCCCTGCCAGGGCAATGCAAGCGATGCAAGTGGCTCTTTACTTGTAATGGTGAATGTCCTAAGAATCGTCTGTTGAAAACGGTGGATGGTGAGCCTGGACTTAATTACCTTTGTGAGGGCTACCGCATGTACTTCGAGCATGTTGCCCCATTCATGGAACGGATGAGACATGACATACTCTCACAGCAGCGCTGATGATGTGATTTCGCAGTTTTTCATCATTTTGTAACATTTGTGTCGTGGAATAGAAACATCGTCTATGTAATTTTGCAGCCGAAAATCAATAAGCACAAAAATTACAAGACATGAAAAGAAAGACGATGGCCGTTGCCTTGCTCTCTTTGGCAAGCTTGGCGGCGATGGCTCAGAATGATGGGCAGGAACAAGTTGACAAGACACCGAAAATCGGTGGAACCATCCGCTCGAAGTATGAATATCAAACCGAGGAAGGGGAAGGACGATTCGAGGTGCGCACTGCCCGCATTAATGTGGCGGGCAAAGTAACTTCAGCCGTGAGTTACAAGGCCGAGATTGACCTATGCGACGAGGGTAAGATTAAAATGCTCGATGCCTTTACCCGTATCACCCCTTGGAAGACCTTACAATTTACCATCGGTCAGGAGCGTGTGCCATTCACTATTGATGCCCATCGCTCTCCTCATCAGCAGTACTTCGCCAATCGTTCGTTTATCGCCAAACAGGTAGGCAATGTGCGTGATGTTGGTGCAGAGATAGGCTATACCTGGAATGTCGGGTTCCCTATCATTGTGAACGCTGGTGTCTTCAACGGCTCAGGCTTGACCAATCAAAAGGACTATTGGACCAAGGGCATCAACTATTCCGCCAAGGCGCAGTTTCTCTTCCCGAATGTCAACCTCGTGTTGAGTACCCAAAAAATCAAGCCTTCGGATGTGACGGTCAATATGTATGATGCAGGATTGACCTTCCACAAGGGCGGTTTTATTGCTGAGGCTGAGTATCTCTACAAGCATTACTCCAAGAATGCCTTCCATGACGTGCATGCCTTCGATGGATTTATGTGCTATGACATACCGATGGCCAACCCTAAAAGCTTCATCAAGAAAGTGTCGCCTTTGGCAAGATACGACTTTATGAGCGACCACAGTGATGGTACGCGCTATGATGCCACGGATGACAATCCTGGTGTGTTGAAGGTCAATGACTACAAGCGCCATCGTGTAACTGGTGGTGTGACCTTGAGCTTGGCTAAGCCATTCATTTCGGATATCCGCATCAACTACGAGAAGTATTTCTACCGCAATGGTGGTATAGCCAAGACTTCAGAGAAAGACAAAATTGTTGTGGAATTTATGACCCATTTCTAAATTCAAGTAAGATAGGCTTGCGTTTCTTCGTTTTTTTCAGGGAAATGTATTACCTTTGCAGCCGAAAAATAAGAAGAGAATACATGGAGAAACTAAATCATATCAAGGCGATAGCCTTTGATGCGGACGACACGCTCTGGGCATTGCAAAACTATTTTGAGGATGTTGAGGATAAGTATTGTGAATTGCTTTCTGATTTCGCAAGTAAGGAGGAAATCTCAGCTTCGCTCTTTGAGACGGAATGCAGTAACATGGAGGATTTGGGCTATGGTGCCAAGGCCTTTACAATTTCTTTGATTGAGAATGCCATCAAAATAAGCGATGGTGATGTGTCGGCTAAAGTCATTGGTCGCATTGTCAACCTGGGAAAAACGTTGTTGCACTTGGATGCCAAGCCTTTGGAAGGGGTGGAGAGTACTTTGGATTTATTGCGCAACTATAAGTTGGCTGTCTTTACCAAGGGTGAGCTGAAAGATCAGGAGAATAAGCTTTGGCGTTCTGGCTTACGTCGATTCTTTGATGTGGTCAGTATCGTAAGTGATAAAACTCCTGAGGCTTATCGTCACCTTTGTAAGGACTTGGAAGTGCTTCCGGAGGAGCTAGTGATGGTGGGCAATAGTTTTAAGAGTGACATCGCACCAGCCTTGAAAATAGGTGCTTCGGCTATTCATATCCCCTTTCACACTACGTGGGCGCATGAAAAAACGGAGGAGTTCAATCATGAACGCCTCCGTCGGATATCTCATTTTTCTGAAATTCTTGAGATTCTATAATCCGTTGTTTGAAAAAACTAGAGATTATATGTTTTGGGGAATATTAAACCAAAATTTGTTATTTCAGCTCTTGCTTAATCTTGTTGGCAGCCTTCGTGGCTGCAGCACGTGCGGCGGCATTGGCGTCTTGGTCATTCGCCTTGCGATGATAGCCAATGACATTGCCCCGACGGTCACGGAGGGCAAGGGAATCATTATTGAAAAAGACAAAGCTCAAGGTGTCTATAGTGGTCTTCCGATTGAAGACCTTGCCATTGATGGCGTATTTCCCCCTTACCAAGAGTAGCTTACCATTGTAAGCGTGCCATTCCGTATATTGTGGAACCTCAGGATATTCCACAGGACTGTCATCTTCAACCGAACTGTTTTGCATCACATATCCCACTGACCTAGCCTCACTCATTCGTTTAAGAGAAAAACCATATTCGCGCGGTATCATGTAGGTTTCCACGATACTGTCTGGCATGTTGGCCAGTATGCGAGCTTGCTGACGTTTGGAGAGGTGGCTGACGTCACGTAGGTGGGGCATCACTTGGTAGGTCCAGGTCGCCTTGAGCTTGTCCAGGTCGATGACCATGTTGGCACTGTTGTGGGTATCCTTGCTGGTACTAGGAATAACACAAATCCAGTCGCCTATCTCAATATTTCCGAATACCTGGTGGCGTCGGTTGGCATCGAGGATGTTGTACTTGATAGGGTCGCCACCACCATTCGGCAGTAAAACCACCGTTGTGTCAGTGCATCCCATGCAAGCCAATCCATAGATAGCCTTGTCTCCTTTGGCAGGTTTCGATAAGCTGATAGGCATGTTGGTTTTCTTGACAGGTGGCTTGGGACCACGATGGCAAGAAGCCAATGCCAAACCAGCGATGCCTATGAAAAATAAAGACTTTAATTTCATAATCAATCTAATTTTGGGTACAAAGTTACGTCAAAAATCTGATTTGAAGAAGAAAAATCTAAAATAAATCAAGGATTCCTTTATTCTTTGCAAGAAAAATAGTAATTTTGCACGGACAAAAACAATAACTTAGATATTTTGAAAGAAAATGTTGAGTAAGGATAGTAAGATTTATGTTGCCGGTCATCATGGCTTGGTGGGCTCCGCTATTTGGAACAATTTGAAGAAACGTGGGTACAACAACTTGGTTGGGCGTTCTCACAAAGAGCTAGATTTGACCGACCAATATGCTGTGCAGAAGTTTTTCGACGAGGAACGTCCAGATGCGGTAGTCCTTGCCGCAGCCTTTGTGGGTGGCATCATGGCGAACTCACTTTATCGTGCCGACTTCATCATGCAGAACATGAAGATGCAGTGCAATGTCATCAGTAATGCTTATAGCCATGGCGTAAAAAAGCTTCTCTTCCTCGGCTCTACTTGCATCTATCCGAAGGATGCTCCTCAGCCTATGAAGGAGGATGTACTCTTGACTTCTCCATTGGAATATACCAACGAAGAATATGCCATCGCTAAGATTGCTGGATTAAAAATGTGCGAGAGTTACAATCTCCAGTACGGCACCAACTATATCGCCGTAATGCCAACCAATCTTTATGGTCCTAACGACAATTTTCATTTGGAGAACAGTCATGTGATGCCAGCTATGATGCGCAAGATTTACTTGTCTAAGTTGATTCACGAGGGGGATTGGCACAGCATCGAGGTAGATATGGACAAACGGCCAATCAATCCTACAGACAAGCTCCGTTCCATTATCGGCGAGGGCAATGTGGATGGTCACAATGACCATGATCGCATTTTGAAAGCCTTGGAGTTTTATGGTATCTATGATAATAAGGTGGTGCTTTGGGGAACAGGCAAGCCATTGCGTGAGTTCCTTTGGAGCGAAGATATGGCGGATGCGAGTGTGCATGTGCTCTTGAACGTGGACTTCAAGGATATCATTGGTATCGAGAAATACTCCTCAGTTTTCTATGGAGCGAAAGTAAATGGTGCTGTTGATCGAAATAACTCCGAAGGCCGTGGAGGTGCCATTCCTTCGCTGGGAGAGATTCGCAACTGCCATATCAATGTAGGTACAGGCAAGGAATTGACCATCCGACAGCTCTCTGAACTCATCGTTAAGACCGTAGGTTTTGAAGGAAAAATTGAATTTGATGCCAGTAAGCCGGATGGCACACCTAGAAAACTTATTGATGTCAGCAAGTTGCATTCTCTTGGTTGGACTCATAAGGTAGAAATCGAAGATGGTGTCAAGAAGCTTTACGAGTGGTATCAAGAGAGCTTGAGAGATTGACGATTTTTACATTTGAAAGGATACGATCTTACATATTTAATATAATAAGGTGAAAAATGGAAGTAATCAAAACTGATATAAAGGATGTGCTCATTATTGAGCCTCGTGTTTTCAAGGATGCCCGGGGATATTTTTTTGAGAGTTTCTCGCAGCGTGAGTTTGACGAGAAAGTAGCTCCTATCTTGGGACATAGTATTAATTTCTGCCAAGACAACGAGAGTATGTCTTCTTATGGCGTGATGCGTGGTCTCCATTTCCAGCGTCCACCATTTACCCAAAGTAAGTTGGTGCGCTGTGTGAAAGGTGCTGTGCTCGACGTGGCCGTGGATATTCGCAAGGGTTCTCCTACTTATGGCAAACATGTGGCTGTAGAGTTGACGGAGGATAATCACCGTCAGTTCTTTGTGCCTCGTGGCTTTGCCCATGGTTTTGCAGTACTGAGCGAGACGGCAGTGTTCCAGTACAAATGTGACGAGTTTTATCATCCGGAAGCGGATGGTGGCATCTCTATATTGGATGATAGCCTGGGCATTGACTGGAAGATCCCTACTGACCATGCCATTCTCTCAGAAAAAGACACGAAGCACAACATGCTCAAGGATTTTGATAGTCCTTTCGACATCCATGTCAGCTTGTATGACTGATGTTATAGGAATGAGTGATGACATGAACTTCATTCTACATTCAATATTCTACATTCAATAATCAACATTCAACATTTAACATTGCAATGAACATATTAGTAACTGGTGCCAACGGTCAACTTGGCAATGAAATGCGCATCGTTAGCCAAAACACAACAGACCATTATATCTTTACGGATGTCAATCAGGTAGAGGGGCTTGAAACCACTTACCTTGACATCACGGACATGGATGCCATCCGCAAGATGGTGAAAGACAATGAGATCAAGGCTATCATCAATTGTGCCGCTTGGACCAATGTGGATGCCTGTGAGACGGACGAGAAGTTGGCCGCACTCGCAGAGAAATTGAATGCCGATGCTCCGGAGAACTTGGCTTTGGCCATGAAGGAGGTTAATGGACTCTTGGTGCAAATTTCCACTGATTATGTCTTTGGCAAGGAACCTTACAATGTGCCTTGCGGCCCTGACCAAAAGGGTACTCCTACGGGTGTCTATGGCACCACCAAACTTCATGGCGAACAGAAAATTATCGCCACAGGTTGCAAGTATGTGATAATCCGTACCGCTTGGCTTTACTCTGAGTTTGGCAAGAACTTCTGCAAAACCATGCTCAACCTCACCGCTACCAAACCTCAACTGAAGGTTGTTTTTGACCAATGCGGCACTCCAACCTATGCACTTGACTTGGCTAAGGCTATCGAGACAATCTTGGAAAAGCTGAAGTCGGTAGAAGATGATAGCAAGTATGTGGGTGTTTATCATTTCTCTAATGAGGGAGTTTGCTCTTGGTATGATTTCACCCAGATGATCGCTCGTATTTCGGGACATACTGATTGCGACATTCAACCTTGCTATAGTTCGGAGTATCCTTCTCCTGTGACTCGTCCTGCTTATTCCGTTTTGGACAAGCGTACCATCAAGGAATCCTTTGGTGTGGAAGTTCCTTATTGGATTGATTCCTTGGAGAAGTGCATCTCAAACCTTTTAAAGGTGAAAAAGTAAAAAGGTAAAATGGTAAAAGGGCGTATGCCTAATTCAACATTCAACACTTAACATTCAACATTAATGAAAACAATAGTTATTACGGGGGGTGCAGGCTTCATTGGCTCCCATGTTGTTCGCCTTTTCGTGAACAAGTATCCTGAGTATAATATCATCAACCTCGACAAGTTGACTTACGCAGGTAATCTCGCCAACCTCAAGGACATAGAAAACAAGCCCAACTATAAGTTTGTGAAGATGGACATCTGCGACTTCGACGCTTTCTTGAAGTTGATGCAGAATGAGCATGTCGATGGCATCATTCATCTTGCTGCCGAGAGCCACGTGGATCGTAGTATCAAGGATCCATTCACCTTTGCCCATACCAATGTGATGGGTACATTGTCTTTGCTCCAGGCTGCCAAGACTTATTGGGAGAGCCTTCCTGAGGGATACGAGGGCAAGCGTTTCTACCATATCTCTACCGACGAAGTGTATGGTGCCTTGAAGATGACCCATCCTGAGGGTATCCCGGCACCTTTCAGCACCAAAGCTTCGAGCGGCAAGAACCATGAGGCTTACGGCGAGGAGTTCTTCGTGGAGACCACCAAGTACAATCCTCACTCTCCATACTCTGCATCGAAGGCAAGTTCAGACCACTTTGTCCGTGCTTTCCACGATACATACGGAATGCCAACTATCGTGACCAACTGCTCCAACAACTATGGTCCATACCAGTTCCCAGAGAAGTTGATTCCTCTCTTCATCAATAACATCCGCCATCGCAAGCCATTGCCTGTATATGGTAAGGGAGAGAATGTGCGTGACTGGTTGTATGTAGAAGACCATGCAAGAGCTATCGACTTGATTTTCCACCAGGGAAAGATAGCCGAGACTTATAATATCGGTGGTTTCAACGAGTGGAAGAACATTGACATCATCAAGGTGGTCATCAAGACTGTGGATCGTTTGCTTGGCAGAAAGGAAGGTGAGGATATGGATCTTATCACTCATGTCACCGACCGCAAGGGACACGACATGCGTTACGCCATCGACTCTCGCAAGCTTCAGAGAGAACTCGGTTGGGAGCCAAGCCTACAGTTCGAGGAAGGCATCGAGAAAACCGTGAAGTGGTATCTCGACAACCAGGAGTGGATGGACAATGTGACTTCTGGAGACTATCAGAAGTATTATGAAAATATGTATAAAAATCGATAAAAGAACAATTATATATCAAGCGTAAAAACAATCATACAAAGGATGACAAACAATACAACACACTCACTGCCAGCGTGGGCAGAAATCGAATATACGGCGTTATGTAAAAATCCTTACCTCTCTACTCCTTTTTACGTGCCCAAGGAAGCAAAGGTCTTCTTGTGCCGTGAGGATGGAAGCAGAAAGGAGACAAGAATGTTGTACCTCGTGTTTAAATCTACCGATGCCCCCGAGGATGCGGAGTGGGAAGATGACCCGACACCTGGGGAGGTCTGGGTCGGAATCCTAGGCGATGACGAGGAGAAAATAGAACCGGCCAAAGCCATTTACCTAGGCATGGACCTAGAGGACTTCATAGAAGTAAAAGAGGAGGATGAAAATTCCATTACTTTTGACCTCTATTGGCGATATGGTGAGGTAAGGGTTGAGAAAGCAGAGAAGACACGTGATGGATACGTATGCAAGAAGGAAGATTTCGGTGACGATGGATTACTTGTGACATTGGTGCCAAAGAAACAGGGTAAGCCTTTCACCATGCGTTTACAGATACCTTATCTGGGTTTTTCTCTCTATGACAAGAATGGAAATAAGTTGCATGGAGATGTTGAGGTCCCTCATGACAAGATAGATGATTATACCTACGACTTCGTTGGTGATGACAACAACGACAGATTCTCGCTCCATCTCGACGACGACAAGTTGATTTATATGTGTGTGCTCCGTCAACACGAAGGTAAGTTGGTGGTACGTGATCAGCGAGAAAAACTTGCCATTGTCGATGAATTACCAACAGAGGGTAAGTTGTCTCAGTTGATGATGAATGCTCATGAAGCTTTGGTAAAGAACAAAAACTATCGTTGGCGTATTGTATTGAGTGGAAGCTCTTTGGAAGGTGCTGATGAATTAGAGATACAACCTGTAGCCTTGGTTAAGTATGCCTTTGACAACTTTACCAAGAAGGGAACTGATATAGATGCGCTTGGAAGTCATCTCATCTCTATGGAACAGAAATATGCCTTCCAGTGGTTTTGGCTGAAGGAGGACGACTGGAGTCATGAAAATCCAATGTTCGATATGTTTATGAAGCAATTGGTGGCTTTCTCGTATATCAGTCAGAAGCCTATCCAGGGCGATTTGTTGCAAGCTCGCAATAACAAACGAAAAATACGCCGTTGTGCCAAGATGGTCTTGGCTCACCAAAATGGCGAGCTCAATCTTTGGGATGAAGAGGAGGCGGTGCGCAAGGAAGTCCTCCATTTGTTCAGTACATACCATAAGGAGTTTGTCGAGGCTTTGGAAAATAAGGAGGAAAAATAGTTCTCTTAAAAACATTAAACATTATTAATAAAACCATTGATAGGGTGGATATTCCGAATTTTTTCCCTAATTTTGCAGCTTGGTAAACTATGCGCTTCCGGAAAAATGGAAATCGGGAGGCTATTCGTCATAAAACCATCCTAAAAAGGGAATTAATTGGAAGAAAAATATAGTAATATAATGAAGAAGAAAATTCAGTTCAGTCTCGTTTACCGAGACATGTGGCAGAGCTCTGGTAAGTTCCAGCCACGCAAAGACCAGTTGGCTAAGATTGCCCCAGTCATCATCGAGATGGGTTGCTTTAGTCGTGTAGAGACGAATGGTGGTGCTTTCGAGCAGGTAAACCTTCTCGCAGGTGAAAATCCTAATGAGGCTGTTCGTGCATTCTGTAAGCCTTTCAATGAGGCTGGTATCAAAACCCACATGCTCGATCGTGGTCTGAACGCTCTTCGCATGTACCCAGTGCCTGACGACGTGCGTGCCCTCATGTACAAGGTGAAGGCCAAGCAGGGTACCAACATCACTCGTATCTTCGATGGCTTGAACGATGTGCGTAACATCATTCCTTCCATCAAGTGGGCCAAGGAGGGTGGTATGACTCCACAGTGTGCTCTCTGTATTACCAACTCTCCTGTTCATACGCTCGAATATTATATGAACGTTGCCGACCAGCTTATCGCTGCTGGCGCAGAGGAAATCTGCTTGAAGGATATGGCTGGTATTGGTCAGCCTGCATTCCTCGGCAAGCTCACCAAGATGATCAAGGATAAGTATCCTCATATCCTCATCCAGTACCACGGGCACTCCGGTCCTGGACTCTCTATGGCTTCCATTCTGGAGGTCTGCAATAATGGCGCCGACATCATCGATACAGCCATCGAGCCATTGTCTTGGGGTAAGGTTCACCCAGACATTATCTCCGTTATCAGCATGCTGAAGAACGAAGGCTTCGAGGTGCCAGAAATCAACATGAGCGCCTATATGAAGGCTCGTGCCTTGACCCAGGAATTCATCGACGACTGGTTGGGTTACTTCATCAATCCAGGCAACAAGATTATGTCTTCCTTGTTGCTTGGTTGCGGTCTCCCTGGCGGTATGATGGGCTCTATGATGGCAGACCTCGGGGGGATGCGTCAGACCATCAACAACATCCGCAAGAAGAAGGGGGAGGAGGAACTCTCTATGGACGACCTCTTGATCAAGCTTTTTGACGAGGTAGAGTATGTATGGCCACGCGTAGGTTACCCTCCATTGGTAACTCCATTCAGTCAGTACACCAAGAACATCGCACTTATGAACCTTCTCACGATGGAGCAGGGCAAGGGTCGCTTTGTGATGATGGACGACTCGATGTGGGGTATGATTCTCGGAAAGAGTGGTAAGATTCCTGGAACCATCGCTCCTGAGTTAGTAGAGCTTGCCAAGAAGCAGGGCAGAGAGTTCACCGACGTAGATGCACACACATTGCTCCACAACGCACTCGACGACTTCAAAAAGGAGATGGACGAGAACGGTTGGGACTATGGTCAGGACGACGAGGAACTCTTCGAACTCGCTATGCACCCAGAGCAGTATCGCAACTATAAGAGTGGTCAGGCAAAGAAAAACTTCCTCGCCGACCTCCAAAAGGCTAAGGACGCTAAGCTTGGCTCAACTTTGACTCCAGCTCAGCTCGCAGAGTTCAAGCATGCCAAGGCTGATGCCATCGTAGCACCAGTGGCAGGTCAGATTTTCTGGGAGTTCCAAGGCGATGGCGAGTGCCAGCCAGCCGTAGAACCTTACATCGGCAAGGAGTATAAGGAAGGTGATGCTTTCTGTTATATCCTTGCTCCATGGGGTGAGTTTGAGACTGTTCCAGCCGCACTTGGTGGTAAACTCGTAGAAATCAATGCTAAGCAAGGTAGCAAGATTCGCAAGGGTGATGTCATCGCTTACATTGAGCGAAGCGCTGAGTAATTATGATTTTTTAAGATGAATTATCAAGCAATCATTGATAAGTATTATTCCGAGGATAATGAACTTCGTCATATCCTCCTTACACATAGCCAATCTGTAGCGCGAAAAGCGCTACAGATTGTTTCGTCTCATCCAGAATTGCATCTTGATGCCCAGTTTGTCGAGGAAGCGGCCATGCTTCACGACATTGGTATATTCATGACCGATGCCCCTGGCATTCAATGCTTTGGCAGCCAGCCATACATCTGTCATGGACGATTGGGAGCAGAACTTTTGCGTAGGGAGGGATACGAACGCCATGCTCGTGTATGTGAACGTCATACAGGAGCGGGTATCACTTGTGAGGAAATTATCAAGCAGGGGTTGCCCTTGCCACATCAGAACTTTCTCCCGGAGACTTTGGAGGAGAAAGTTATCTGCTATGCTGATAAATTTTTTAGTAAGACCCATCTCGATCGAGAGAAGACTATCGAAAAAGCTGAGAAAAGCTTAGTCAAGTTTGGAGAGGATGGAGTCAAGCGTTTCCAGGAATGGGAACGGATGTTTGAATAGAAATATCTATTGGTTAGATGTTTGAATGAAGCATCTATGATGAATTAGATGTTTGAATTAAACGCCAGTTTTATTGAATGAGAAAACAATCAACTATAGCCGCTCTGCTCTTTGCCACTGTCTGTTTGATGATGATGGCAAATCCTGGTATGCCCTCTAAGAAAAAGAAGAAGGCATCGATAGATTCCACTGCGGTGTCAGTAGATGACTCCGTCTTGGTCGATTCTCTCGGTAATGAGATTCGACCTGCTCCCGATGACACGACTCAGATGGATTCCCTGCAGAAGGCTATATGGAAACACAATAAGGTGGTCGATGACAGTATTCGACTGGATAGCCTCAACCGAAAAAAGTCGGGAGGTGTCGATGCACCGGTGGAATACACTGCTGAAGACTCCCTCGTCTATGATGCTCCCAATAAAATCGCTCATCTTTATGGTAACTCAAATGTGAAGTATACCAACATGGACTTGACGAGTGACAAAATACAGATGGATATCGACAAGAGCAATGTCAAGGCAACTGGAACCGCCGACTCGGCATCCGAGGGTGGCATCAAGGGAAAACCTGTTTTTAAGATGGGGTCGGATACTTATGATACCGATACGATAGCCTTCAACTTCAAGAGTAAGAAGGCGCTTATCAACAACGTGTACACTCAGCAGGAGGATGGGTTCTTGACGGGAGCGCGCTCAAAACGCGACTCTACCGGTGCCATCTATTTGCAGCATGGTCGATACACCACTTGCGATGATCCGCATCCAGACTTTTATATTTCGCTCTCTCGTGCCAAGGTGCGCCCGGGCAAGGATGTGGTCTTTGGTCCAGCCTACCTCGTCGTATGTGACGTGCCAATGCCACTCGCCATTCCGTATGGCTTCTTCCCATTCACTAAGAGTTACAGTAGTGGATTCATCATGCCTACCTATGGTGACGAGAACTCGCGCGGCTTCTACCTGCGCGATGGTGGATACTATTTCGCCATGAGCGATAAGTGGGATTTAAAACTCCTTGGCGAGATTTACACCAAGGGATCCTGGGGTATCTCTGCAGCTAGCAACTATCGCAAACGATATAAGTATTCGGGTAGTTTCTACTTCAGCTATCAGGACACGAAGACGGGTGATAAGGGAATGCCTGACTTTGCTGAGCAGGAGAGTTTCAAGATACAATGGAGCCATCGGCAGGATTCGAAGGCCAATCCTTACAGTTCGCTCTCGGCAAGTGTCAACTTCGCTACGTCGAGTTATGAGCGTAACAACTTGAACTCACTCTACAATCCGCAGACGATGACTCAGAGTACACGTACTTCTTCCGTGAGTTGGAGTACTAATTTCTCAAGTATCGGACTTTCGTTGAGTGCTACAGCCAACCTTTCGCAAAACATGCGTGATTCGTCTATAGCCATTACTTTGCCAGATCTCAACATATCAATCGCTCGATTCTATCCTTTCCGCCGAAAGAAGCAGGTGGGCGATGAAAAATGGTATGAAAAGATTGCGATGAGCTATACAGGGCATATCAGCAACTCCATCAATACGAAGGAGGATAGGATTATGCATAGCAGTCTGATCAAAGATTGGCGCAATGCGTGGCAACACCAGATTCCTATCAGTGGTTCATTCACGCTCTTCAAGTACATCAATGTGAATCCAAACTTTAATTTCACAGACCGCATGTACACCAATAAGGTGACCAAGTCTTGGGATAAGGAGAGGCAAGTCGAGGTGAGTGATACTACTTACGGATTCCACAATGTGTACAATTGGAATATGAGCGTGGGACTCTCGACCAAGCTCTATGGTTTCTGGGTTCCTAACCGCAAGATTTTTGGTGACAAGATTCAGGCTATACGTCACGTGGTTACGCCGACGGTGAGTTTCAGCTATGCACCTGACTTCGGGGCATCACGTTATGGATATTGGGATACATACCAGAAGACCGATGCCGATGGCAATGTCTCGCTCGTAAGTTATTCTCCTTATCAAAATGCCCTTTACAGCGTGCCTGGCAAGGGTAAGACGGGAAGTCTCTCGTTCAGCCTAGGAAACAATCTGGAGATGAAGATCAAGAGCGACAAGGACTCTACGGGATTCAAGAAAATCAGCCTTATTGATGCGTTCGATATCAACATGAGTTATAATATGGCTGCTAAGGTTCGTCCTTGGAGTGATATGAATATCAACTTAAGATTGAAGTGGTGGAAGAACTATACCTTCAACATGAATGCTGTCTTTGCCACTTATGCCTATGAGCTCGATGATCAGGGCAATCCATACGTTGGAACCCATACAGAGTGGGGCAAGGGGCGTTTCGGACGATTCCAGGGAATGTCGCAAAACTTTTCCTTCACGCTGACTCCTGAGAAGCTAGCAAAGCTCTTCGGAGGCGGCAAGGATGATGATGACAGCAAGAAAAGCAACAATAGTAATCGCAATGATGACGATGACGAAGGTACGGACACAGATATTGAAAGTAATGTAGACAAGGAATTGGAGAAAGGTAAGACCGGAGCAAAGAAATCAGGTAAGGCCAAGACTGATTCGGATGGCTATATGGCCTTCAAGATGCCTTGGTCGTTGACCTTCGGATACGGCATCACCATGCGTGAAGATACTCGTAAGGAGAAATTCAACAAGGAGACGATGCGCTATCCATACAAGTTTACCCAGACACTCAACATGAGTGGTAATGTACGCATCAGCGATGGCTGGAACATCAGTTTCTCTTCTGGTTATGACTTCGATAATCACAAGATGAGTATGACTACGGCTAGCTTGCAGCGTGATTTGCATTGCTTCAACATGAGTTGTTCGGTGGTGCTTGCGCCATATACGAGCTATAACTTCACCTTCCGTTGTAACGCTTCAACCTTGACGGATGCGCTTAAGTACGATAAGCGAAGTGGTTATTCGAATGCCGTGCAGTGGTATTAGAAAATATACCATTATGGTATTGGAAGATATTTTATATAAAAAAGAGGAATGACAGGATGTGAGTCATTTCTCTTTTTTTTGTATTTTCTATCGAAAAGATTTGGGTATCTCTCATAAAATATGTACTTTTGCACCATCTCGTTGTCTTTCACTTAAAAAGAAAGTGAGGCAAAATAAAATCAATCAAAACCTAAAACCATAAAAATAGACCATATGAGAAATATTCTAGCTCTTTCGGCGATAACTTTGTGCACAATGAACCTTTCGGCACAGACTATTGCCAATATGGATAGCTTGAAGGCTGAGAAGAAATCAACAGCGATTTCATTGAAGCTGACAGGCAAGTTAACTACCCAAGGAAATTCTGATTTCCGGCAGATGAGAGATCTCTGCTGGCAACTCCGAAATGTGGATTTAAGCGAGGCTTCCAGCCTTGTAATTCCTAACAATGCCTTCCATTCGCGTCATAACTTGCAACATGTCATTTTTCCAAAAGACCTGAAGATGATTGGTACACAAGCATTCTTTGCTTGCGACAACTTGCAGGAATTGGTTTTTCCTAACAATTTGAAGTTGGTGCAAGCTGCAGCATTTTCGATGTGTAAACGAGTGAAGAGCATTGTGATTAATGGAAATCCTGTATTGGGTGAATATGCCTTCGCCCATCTGGAAAGCTTAAGTACGGTTACGGTCAATTCTAAAGTTCCACCTCAAGCGGAGGCAAATACTTTCTATGGTCTTGACCGAAGCAAATGCAAATTGATCGTGCCAAGAGGCTGTGAGAAAGCTTATCGCAAGGCGAAGGGATGGAGTATTTTCTTTTCCGATGCCAAGCAGAGCAGGGAAGTATGCGAGCCATTGACCTGCTTGGTTCCTATGCCAGTGAGCATTCAAGTTAAGTCTAAGGCTCCATTATTGGAAGTGGCTAATAGATGGAATGTCATCGCCTCTACAGCTCTTGCCAATGAGAAGGAACTAGTGGAAAGAATCCTTGATGAGCGTATCTATCAAAAAAATAAAAAATGGGAAAAGAATAACAATGTAGTTGGCTCAAAGGCGAAGCTAACGATGACGCTTGGTATCGACGAAACTTTGACTGACGACGAGGCTTATACCTTGGAAGTCCAAGGCCAAGGTGTCGTCATCAAAGGTAAGACGGCTGCAGGTGTATTTTATGGATTGATGACGTTTGACCAGTTGCTCCGGGGCAATGGAAGCAAGGAGTGCTGTGATGCTATCCCTCAGCTTTTGATTTCCGATAAGCCTCGTACTCACGTGAGAGAGCTGATGGTAGATCCTTGCCGAACCTTTATTCCATACGACCAACTCAAGGCATTCATCCCGGAGATGGCTCGATATAAACTCAATTCCATTCATCTCCATTTGGTGGATGATCAGGCTTGGCGTATCGAAATCAAGAAGTATCCTCGTTTGACGGCTGAGGCTAGCAGTCGTTGGGGAATGGACGATATGCAAATGCCTATCAAGGGATATTATACGCAAGAACAGATGCGTGACTTTGTTGCTTATGCTGCTAAATATCATATTCAGGTGGTTCCGGAGATAGAGATGCCTGGCCATGAGGTCGCAGCTATCAGCGTCTATCCTGAACTGACTTGCCAGGGCGTAAACGTGCCGATTCGAACGACTTGTGGCGTCTCGGACGAACTGCTTTGTCCGGGCAGTGATTTTACTTACGAATTTTTGGAGAATGTGTTTCAGGAACTTGCCGGCATCTTCCCTTCCCCTTACATTCATTTGGGTGGTGACGAAGCTGGAAATCCTGCACTCGATTGCTGGACCAACTGTCCAAAGTGTCAGGCATTGAAGAAAAAACTGGGAATTACTTCGACTGATCGATCGGAAAATTGGCGACTGCAAGGTTATCTTTTCGACCATATGATAGAACTTCTTCGCAACAAGTATCACAAGAATCCGATGTTCTGGTATGAGCCTGACTTCAAGAAAATTCAACCTGGATGTGTGGCCTTTGCTTGGCGAGTGGGACAGACAGAGGAGGCTATCCAGGCGGCTGTCAACAACAAGGCTCGCATCATGTTTTGCCCAGGTGAGCATTGTTATTTCGATTATCCGATGGCTAAGGGTGATATGCCGGAAGTCAACTGGGGAATGCCTGTAACTACGTTGAAGGATGCTTATAGCTTGGATCCTGCTTGGGGCATGGGTGAGGAATTTGAGAAAAACAATCTCTTTGGAGTGTCGGGTACTTTATGGAGTGAGTGCATCAACACTCCAGAACGCATTTACTATCAGGCATATCCTCGTGCCTTGGCTTTGTCAGAGGTCGGATGGAGCCCACAGAAAAACCGTTCTTGGGAAGGATTCCTAAATCGTTTGAAGCCAACCTTGAAGGATATGATGCGTCGTGGCATCACTTTCTCCATGGAGTATTAATCTTGTAAAAGAAATCACCCTTTCTGATGGAATTGTACATCGGAAAGGGTGATTTTCTTTTTATAAAGTAGAAATGAATTTCAATCTTATTTGTTACTAAAGACAGTGATGGCTAGAGAGCAAAGGGCGAATGTGCAGCCGACGATACTCACTCCCAGCCATCCTGCTATTTCCCAGCCGATTCCTGCAAAAAAAGTTCCGACGGAACCACCAATGAAATAAGTTGTCATGAAGATGGTGTTGGCACGGTTGGCGGCATTAGGCACTTGTTGGATGCAGCCACTTTGGTTACTCAATTGCTGACATTGCAATCCGATGTCGACGAGGATAATGGCAACAATCAGGCCGATGTAGCTGTCCCAGAAAAGATAGGCTATCAACCAAGCGGCAATCTGCAGCAAAGCACCTACGATGCTGAATCTGCGAATGCCAAATCTTGGTACATACTTGCCCATGTCGCCTGCAATGACTGCTCCGGCAATGCCGCAAACGCCGAGTAGTCCCACCATGTCGCTCCCCGCATGGAAGGGAGCGCCAGCCAAGTGGAAAGCCATGCACGACCATATAGCCAACATGCTTCCGAAGCCAAAGGCTGCACGAGCGGAGTAGAGGCGAATTAGTGGACTGGTAGAGAATATCTTCCATACGGAGAACATCAACTGAGGATAAGTGCCCTCGAAGTTGCGTTTCATTTCGGGTAGCATCAGTAAGGTAACTATCATACAGATGACCATCAAAACAGCGGCTATAAAAAACATTTCTCGCCATCCAAACCATTCGCCGATGAGTCCACTCATCACACGTGAGGCAAGGATGCCCGTGAGGAGACCTGAGAGTACGATGCCCATGTTGCGACTTTTATTCTCGGGTGTGGAGAATTGCCCGGCGATAGGGATGAAGATTTGTGGAATCACCGAACTGGCTCCGATGATAAGCGAGGCTCCCCAAATCATCCAAACGTTCCGTGCCACCCCGATGATGACAGCCATCGATGCCGCCATCAGCATGTTGATTACTACGATGCGTCGTCGAGAGAAGAGGTCGCCCATTGGAATGATGAAGCATAGACCGAGTGCATAACCAATCTGTGTGATGACGGTGATTAGGTTGGCATGTTGCTCCGAAATGCCGATATCGTTTCGGATGAGTTCCAAAAGTGGCTGGTTGTAATAACAGTTGGCGACGGTGAATCCTGCCACCACCGCCATCATGAGGAGCATACTGCGAGGTATACCTTGGTTTTCCTTGAGTTGTATCATTTGCTTTTGCTTTGTACTTGAAAATTTGTGCAAAGTTACAAAAAATAACTGAAAAACCTCGGACAAAACTTGTTTTATCCCACAAATTGTTGTATCTTTGGCTACTAGAAAGTTATGTTCGTAGTTTCCGAACTTATGTTCTATGACTTCGAACTTATATACATAGACTTCGAACTTATATCCGAAGTCTACGAACATATATTGTTTGCGGGAAAATGACTTCTTTATCTAATAAATGAACAATTAAAAATAGAAAGGAATCTAATATGGCCAAGTACAAGTTGCAAGAGTTGCCTGACATGCGTAACGAGGGCAAAAGTAGAGTATATCCTAAGATGGTGGTCAACAGAACGCTATCTCGCAAGGAGTTTGTGGAAATGATGCAGAACTATCATTGTGGCACGAGTCCCGCTATGGTAGAGTCTGCATTGATGAATGTCGAAGACATGCTAGTGCGTATGCTCTCTATGGGGTATAATGTCAATTTAGGTGAGCTGGGTACTTACTCTTTGTCGTTGGGCTTCGAGGATGAAAAACCGACGGAGATGCAAGGTGAGGATGATAGGATGCTCTATCGCAAGGTGGGAGTGAAGAATGTGAACTACAAGGCATCTCCTCAGTTTTTGAAGAAAGTAAAGCAAGAGACCGACAGATACTTGGAGCGAGACATGGGTGGTGTCAAACGAATATTGAAGACGAAGTTTACCCGTGACGAACGTATCGCCCGAGCCTTGAAGATCATTGAGAAAAATGGTTTCATCGGTCTCGCAGATTATGCCTACATCAATAATCTGAGCCGTACTATTGCCTCAGAGGATTTGAAGGAGATCACTTCCGATTCAGAATCTCCGATTTGTTCCATAGGGCAGCACAGCCACAAGGTTTGGGTGAAGAGACAAAAATAAAAACGCTTAGCTCTATGAACGTTAAGTTCTTCTCTTCCGATTTCCCCAATAGATGAGAGGGTATGGCTCAAAATAAGTGCTATTCTGTACTTTTCTGTGGCGTTTCCTTTGGATATTTCGAAGAAAATGTGTAGCTTTGCACCCTTAAAGAGGTAGCTTTTACACAAATGTTTAGTGTAGGCGTCCTTATCTTAATAATATAATGGTTAGATTTAAAATGGAAGAAAAATTGAAAAGAAAAAGACATGTCAATAAGCAAACCAAGCAATTGGTGTTGTGGATAGGTGCCTTAGTAATCGGTGCAATCTTAGGTGTCTTAGGCATCGGATGGATAGACGGTCTGATGAACTTTATTGCGACTGTCTATACAAGGTTGTTCCAGCTTTTGGCTGTGCCAACGATAGCTTTGGCAGTCATGACAACCTTGGCTACATTGGGTACCCAAGCCGACACGGGCAAGATCTTTCGCCACGCCATCGTCTATACCTTGTTTACCACGATAGCAGCGGCGACTGTTGGATTGGTGCTTTATCAGGTCGTAGCTCCAGGCAATCTGCCTACGACAATGGCTCAAAGTGGCGCGGCGGAGTTGCCACAGAACTTGGGAGAGACCTCTTATTATGATCACATTCTCGGCGTGATTCCAAACAATATCATCAAGCCTTTTGCCGATGGCAACGTGTTGTCTATTCTGATATTGGCGGCTGCCGTAGGAATTGCTTTGGCGAAAATGCCGCAATCTGGCAAAAAAGATGTGTTGATGCAAGCCCTTTTGGGCTTGCAGGACTTACTCTTCTTGCTTATCCATGGGCTTATCTGGGCTTTGCCTTTGGGCATCGTTGCCTTTGCTGCCCAGCTTTCGGCACAGTTCTCTGCCGGCATAGTGATGGCTTCACTAGGTAAATATGTAGCAGTCATCTTGGGTGGCAACGTCATCCAGTTTTTTATCGTGCTTCCATTGTTCCTAGTAGCAAGAGGATTGAATCCTGTTCGAACACTAGGGAAGATGATGCCAGCTGTACTGATGGCACTCTTCACCAAAAGTTCGGCGGCGACTCTTCCTGTCACGATGCAGACAGCGGAGGATAGGCTGGGAGTGTCCAATAAGGTTTCGCGTTTCGTATTGCCTATCTGCACGACCATCAACATGAATGGATGTGCGGCGTTCATTCTTGTCACCTCTCTCTTCTTGATGCAGAATGGGGGAATGCCCCTGCCTTGGAGCACGATGATACTTTGGCTATTCATCTCTGTGCTGTCGGCGGTGGGTAATGCCGGTGTTCCAATGGGTTGCTGTTTCCTTACTCTTTCGCTTATGTCGGGTGTGCATGCTCCTATTGGCATTATGGGTATTATCCTGCCTATCTACACCATCATTGATATGATTGAGACGGCAGAAAATGTGTGGTCTGATTCTTGTGTCTGTGCCATGGTCGACTCGGATTTGAAGAAAATTAATAATAAATAACAGGCTATAGTGGATATTTTTCTATTTATTTATTACTTTTGCATTTAAATATCAATTAATAGATGACAGGTATGAAAAAGATTACAATGTTTTTGATGTTAGCAATGATGCTTGTAGCACAAGTTGTAAATGCTAGATCTGCAAAAGATCTTGTTAATGAATACAAGGCAAAAGACCGCGCTGAATACACTTACATTTCTCCTGCTATGATGCTTCTGGTGAAGGCGGCGACGGCCAAGTATGATGCTGATGTGGCTAAGGCTATCGACAAGGTAACTGGCGTGCGGATTCTCAAGTTGGATGAATGTAAGACAAAGATTAAGAGAAAATTTTTGAGGGAACTAGATAATTTTGATGAGGAGGAATATCAACCATTAGTCATGAAAGATAATGCATACGATGGCTTTAGAGTCTTAGTTAAGGCTGATGCGGACGCTTTGTCGGAAGTCGTGGCTTATAAGGCTAACTATGACAATTGTATGTTGATTCAAGTAGAAGGTAGGATTGCTATGAATGATATACAAAAACTTTTAGAAGGAACCAAAGTGTTGGAAAATATGAAATAATCTGCAGAAGTCTTTTGTAGGATAATAATAACAACGTAGAAAAGGGCAAGCTCCGTTTATGGAACTTGCCCTTTTCTGCTATTCTCTCTCCAATAAAGCGTTTATAAGGTTGAGATGGAATATTTTTACTTGCTCAAGCAAACGCGATGGTTGATGTCTGCTACATGAGGAATAGAGCTAACTACGTTCTTTAAAAACATGCCCATGCACAATACCATACCTGAAAACATCACTGCTGCAAAAGCCAAAGTAAAAATAGTCATCATAATTTTTTTGTTCTTTTTAATATTAATACTGTGTTATCTTATCTTTTCGAGTGCAAAGTTAACACTTTTTTATCGAATAGAGGCTGCTTTTGCTAAGAAATATAAATGTAACAAGCATTTCTTGATGTGTGTCAATTACTTGCTTTTGACCTTGAAAATGACGATTTGGAACCTATGTGCATCAATTTTTTATAGGGTATAATATTCTGGAGAAAATATCGTTAATATAATTAGGAAATCTGTTAATATGACTTCGAATTGTAAGTTATGGAACCTTCTTTATGGAGGGAATGTTTCCGATGCAAATGTTTTATTTGATACAATTATCATTTCTATGGCAAAAAGAGAATATGTGGAAGCCAACAAACGTTGGTTGGAAGAAAAAGCAAAGGAAGAGGGCGTAATGCCTCTTCCTCGTGGTATATATTATAAGGTATTGAAACAAGGAGACCCTAAAGGTGCCCAACCGAATAAGCGGAGTATTGTGACAGCCCACTATACAGGTTGGACAGTCAATGGTAAAAAGTTTGACTCCAGTCGAAGTGGAGCACCCTTTGCTTGTCGCTTGAGTGATTTGATTGAGGGATGGATTGTTGCGATGCAGCAAATGCATGTCGGTGATCAATGGAAACTCTACATTCCAGCAGAAATGGGATATGGTAAGTTCTCTCAGCCGGGTATCCCAGGAGGTTCCACTTTGATTTTTGAGGTTGAACTCCTGGGTGTAGGCTAACTGGAGGCGCATCCAGCTCTTGGTGGTTGTGTAACGTGGTGAGCTTCTAGTTTTTGGAAGTGATGAGTTGCAAGTTGCTTTCCTCGCCGACAATCCAAATAATATCACCTTTTTGGAAAATACGTGTGGGAGCAACCTTCGTCAGGTTCTCTTGCCCTTCTTCTAATCCGACCACCATGCAGTTGTACTTGTCTCGTATGCCACTTTCGATCAGTGATTTGCCACAGAACTCGCTCTTGCTGCTAATGATGAGCTGGCGGAGTTTCATTTCTCGTTTCTCGATGTCGAGGTCTTCTGGGATTAGGTCATTCTTCAGCGAAGTGGCAAACTTTTGTAGTTGGTCGTCGTTTCCTATAACTTGCAGTTTGTCGCCCGGGAAGATGACCGTGTCTCCGTTAGGGATGTTCAATCGTTGCGAACCACGCAAAATGCTACTTAAGTCAACTCCAAATCGTTGGCGAAGATGTAGTTCCTTGAGGGATTTTCCTCCCCAGATGGAATCCTCAGGTACTTCAAAGTCACCAATATGGATGTCTCGATCAAGTAGGTGACCTTCATATAGTGGTTTTTTCTCCCCATTGACTTGTGCCATAATGTCACGAGAACGGAGATTGTGTACGAAAAGTCGCTCCATTTTGATGCTTCTTTTCTTGGTCCATCTCGAAGCAATCATCAATCCTACAACGACAATGCCTATGATAATCATAAGGGCATTCGTGAAGCGAGTGAGATAATTGCAGATGTAGAAGATGAATGCCAATGCAATCACAAATCTAACGAAGATGGTGAAAAGTAGGGGAACGCGGTTGATGCTGCTCTCCACCCAGAGCCGTTTCCATTCATTGCTATGGTTTTTCTTCATCACGATGGCACGTAAGAAAGGAGCTATTGTCACCACGGTAAGCAAGCCTGTGATGGCGTTTGCATACCAATGCATCTTCCAGCCTGGAAACAGGTTTCTCATGAAAGGTAGGACAAATGTAAACATTACGGTGATAACGGCAGAGGAAAGAATGGAATAAGCCACAGTGTTGATGGTCATCTGTTTTAAGAGAGACTTCCACTTGCTCTGTTGGGTCGTGGAAGGATGGCTCATCGCAAAATGGTTGAGGATATGGATGAGCTTACTTGGCAGGTGCTTCTCCATGATCTGATAGCATGGATTGGCAAGGCGTATCATGTAAGGGGTGAGAAACGTCGTGATGACTGAGACGGCAACCACGACAGGATAGAGAAAGTTACTGATGACCCCCAAAGACAAGCCTAGTGAAGCGATGATAAAGGAAAACTCACCAATCTGTGCCATGGAAAAACCACAGCGCATGGCCGATTTCAATGATTCGCCTCCCAGCATGAATCCAAAAGTACCCAAGACTGCCTGTCCCACCAAAATGGTACCTACCAAGGCTAGGATAGGAACGGCATATTCTACCAATATCTTTGGGTCGACCAACATGCCTACGGAGATAAAGAAGATAGCTCCAAAGAGGTTCTTGACAGGTTCCACCAACTTGATGATTTTCTCGGCTTCGACGGTTTCCGCCAGAATGCTACCCATGACAAAGGCACCGAAGGCACTGGAAAATCCAACCTTGGTGGAGAGTACGGCCATACCGCAGCATAGACCCAATGCCACGATAAGCAAGGTCTCGTTGTTTATAAGCTTTCTTACAGAACGCAAAAACAGTGGAATGGCAAATATGCCTACAATAAACCAAAGCACCAAGAAAAAAGCTATCTTGATGACCGAGCCGACCATCTGCTCTCCGTCAGGACTACTTCCTCCGGCTATCGCTGAAAGCATCACCATCATGACGATGGCGAGAATGTCTTCCAAAATCAGAACGCTCATCACCATGCCGGCAAACTTTTGTTGCCGCAATCCCATGTCGTCGAACGCCTTATAAATAATTGTGGTGGAGCTCATCGCCAGCATGCCACCTAGAAAAATGCAGTCCATTCTGTTCCATCCAAAGCCATGTCCGACACTGATGCCCAGCATCATCATGCAAAATACGATGACTATGGTTGCTATGATAGGTGAGGCACCCATCTTGACAATTTTTTTGAAAGAAAAGTCAAGTCCCAATGAGAAAAGGGTAAAAATGACTCCAATGTCTGCCCAGGTCTTGATGTCACTCTCGTCCATGACCGACATGGTGTAAGGCATGTGGGGAGAAACTAAGAAGCCTGCAACGATATATCCCAGCACAAGTGGTTGCTTGAGTTTCTTGAAGATAATGGTGACAATGCCTGCTACCATCAGAATCAAGGCTAGGTCTTTGATGAGATAAGGGATTTCTGCCATAAGTTGAATGAATGAAAAACTCCCGCAGATTACGCAGATTTTCGCAGATGTCCTTCTCTCATAACGGTGTTATGCAATATAAGTCTGCGTCTTACTGCGAAATCTGCGGGAGATACTTGAACATATAATGAATTAATCGTTGTATTCTGCCGTAATCTCAGCTATTTTGACAATCGTTTTGACGGCCTTCTCCATAACCTGGATGCTGACAAACTCATGAGGACCATGAAAGTTGACACCACCTGCAAAGATGTTTGGACAAGGAAGTCCCTTGAAACTCAGTTGGGCACCATCAGTACCACCACGAATCGGTTCTACACGAGGAGGAACGCCGCTTTCTTGCATGGCTCTCAATACGATGTCTATGACATGCATATTGGGATCAATCTTTTCCTTCATGTTGTAGTATTGGTCGTAGATTTCTGCCTCGCAAGTTCCTTCGCCATACTTCTCGTTGATTTTTTTGACACAATCAGCAATGAAAGCTTTGCGGTCCTCAAATTTCTCTCGGTCGTGGTCGCGGATGATATAAGCCAATTTGGCTTCTTCGCATTTACTTTCGATGCCAAGAAGATGGTAGAAACCTTGGTAACCTTCGGTTGTCTCAGGCAAGTCGGTCTCAGGAATCATGTTTTGGAATTCAACGGCTACGCGGCTTGCGTTAATCATCTTGCCTTTGGCATATCCTGTGTGAACGCTGACGCCCTTGATGTGTATCTTGGCTGCTGCAGCGTTGAAGTTCTCGTATTCCAAATCGCCCAAATCACCGCCGTCCATGGTATAAGCCCAGTCGCAACCAAACTTCTCCACGTCAAAGTGGTGGGCACCCATGCCGATTTCTTCATCAGGATTGAAGCCGACGCGAATGTCTCCATGTTTGATTTCTTCATGGTCGCGTAGGTAGCACATAGCTTGTACTATCTCTGCGATGCCAGCTTTGTCGTCGGCCCCTAAAAGAGTGGTTCCGTCTGTGACGATGAGATCTTCTCCGATGTGGGCTTTCAATTCTGGGAACTTGTCAACTTTAGAGAAGATGCCAGGACTCAACTCGATGTCTTTGCCATCATAATTCTTGATGATGCGAGCCTTAATGTCCTTGCCGCTAGCGTCTGGACTGGTATCCATGTGGGAAATAAAACCGATGGTAGGTGTCTTTTTCTTGGTATTGCCCCTCAATGTCGCGTAGATATAGCCCATGTCGTCCATCTCTACGTCGCAGAGGCCTTCTTCCTCCAACTCTTTCTTGAGATACTTGGCGAACTCCAGTTGTTTCGCCGTGCTAGGCACGCTGTCAGAGTCCTCGCTCGACTGTGTGTCAAATTTTGTGTAGTTTATAAAACGTTCTACTAAGTCCATGTTCTTAATTAAATAATGTGGTGATCTCCTTGATGGAGAAATGGTGACTCCGCTGGGATTCAAACCCAGGACCTTCAGAACCGGAATCTGACGCTCTATTCAGCTAAGCTACGGAGCCTTGTAAGATGAACTTTTTATATAATACTTGTTTTAATATATAATAGCGTTTGCAAAGTTAATGCTTTTATTTGAATTGACCAAATATTTGGCTCTCTTTTCTAAGAAAACTTGTAATAATTTGCTAAATATATACAAATAGATAGTAAAATAAAGAAAATACTATCAAAATGAAAAATAAATATCTAAAAACACTTGCAGTTTAATAATTATTTTGTACCTTTGCACCATCAAATAGAAAAGCCAGTGCAAGAAATGGTGTCTGTTTTGATCCTAAATGTAGAAAAATTTAAACAAAAAGAAAAAATATGAGCAATGTTATAAAACCTGTTGGTTACAAAGCGCTACTCGATATGCGCCAAACAGAAATGGGCATCAAGTTGATCAAAGAGTTCTTTCAGGCAAACTTGTCTACGGAACTTCGTCTGCGTCGTGTCACAGCCCCTCTCTTTGTGTTAAAAGGGTTAGGTATCAATGATGACTTGAATGGTGTAGAGCGCCCTGTGACTTTCCCTATCAAGGATTTGGGAGATGCTAAGGCCGAGGTCGTGCACTCTTTGGCTAAGTGGAAGAGATTGACTTTGGCTGAATATCATATTGAGCCAGGCTATGGTGTGTATACGGATATGAATGCCATCCGAGCTGATGAGGAATTGGACAATTTGCACTCTCTCTATGTCGATCAATGGGACTGGGAGGCAGTCATTGAGAGAAAAGATCGTACCATTGCATTCTTGCAAGATGTTGTTCGTCGCATCTATGCGGCTATTCGTCGTACGGAATATCTTACATGTGAGCATTATCCACAAATTAAGCCTTTTTTGCCAGAGAAAATTCACTTCGTGCATGCGCAAGATTTGTTGGATATGTATCCTGACAAGACACCAAAGGAGCGTGAGGATGCCATCTGCGAGAAATATGGTGCAGTGTTTGTAGAAGGTATCGGCGGAAAATTGAGTGATGGCAAAAAACATGATGGCCGTGCTCCTGACTACGACGACTGGAGTACTGTTGCTGAAAATGGCAAGGTTGGCCTCAATGGTGACATCTTGATTTGGTATCCTGTGTTGGGAAGAAGTTTCGAGTTGAGTTCCATGGGTATCCGTGTTGATAAGGAGAGCTTGCTTCGCCAATTGAAAATTGAAGGCAAGGAAGATAGAGAGAAACTTTATTTCCATCAGCAACTATTGAACGATAAGTTGCCACTGAGCATCGGTGGTGGTATTGGTCAGAGTCGTCTCTGTATGGTATTGCTTCATAAAGCCCATATCGGTGAGATTCAGGCAAGTATCTGGCCAGAGGATATGCGCAAGGAATGTGAAGAATATGGTATGACCTTGATTTAAAGGAATATTTCAACAAATAAAAAATCCGATGATGTAACCTGGTGTTACGTCATCGGATTTTTTATGTTTTTTATGTCATGACTAATTTGAAGTTCTCCATCAGTTTGTCAATGGCAGGATTCTTCTTTCTTAAGTCGTCGAATATTTCCCTTTTAGAGCGAATCTTGGTAATTTCGGATTGCTTGGCTACCCGATAATTGATGACGATGGAGTTGTTGTGCAATCCTTGGACAATCGTGCTTCTGATTCGGTTTTTTATTTTGTTGATGTCTTCCAAAAGAATGGGATTGTCAATGACAACTTCTACTTCTGGATAGCCGGTGATTTTTGGCGTGAGCATCTTTAGACGCTGTGACAAACCGTAATATTCGTTGATGGCTTGCATGCGAATGCACATGCTCATCCATTGTCCATAAAGTTGTTCGTCTGTAAAAGGTTTCTGTTCACCCTCTATTTGAGGAGCACTTTCTTCCAAGTCTGTATGTGCAGCGAAATTTTGGCTTGTTTCTTGGCTTTTCTTTAAGTTGCCAAAAGTCATGCCGATGCTGCCGAGCTTAATATGACCTTTCTTTCCCAAATCCAAACTTGCCTGTTGGCGACTCGAACTAGGGGTGTTTGTCTCCTTGGCAACAGGTTGCGCTTCCGCTTTCTTGCTGCCAGTATGCTCTGCGCCTGCACCCTGAATGGCAGGTTTAAGCGGAGCAATGAGTTTCTGAAACAGGGATTTTAGTCTATGGGGCGTACGCCCCGCACTAGGCACGTCTTGGTCTTCAGGTTGGGTAATCTGGCCTATTTGGATAAGAGTGAGCTCAACCAGTAGCCGCTTGTTGGAACTTTGGCGATATTGTACATCGCAGTCGTTCATGATTTTGAGGGCCTTATATAAGAAATGTGTCGGAGCCACTTGAGCCTGTGCTTGAAACTTGGCTTTTTGCTCCTCGCTCGTTTCCAGGAGAGGGAGAGTTTGAGGATCTTTTGCCATCATGACATTGCGTACATGTTGTGCTAGTCCTTGTATTAGGATGCCACCGTCAAAACCTTTGTTGATGATATTGTTGAGAAGCACCATCATGTCACTTACTTGGTTATGAATAGCCAGGTCAATAAACCGGAAGTAATTGTCGCTGTCCAGCACGTTCAAGTCTTCGATGACCTTTTGATAGGTAATGTCTCCTTGGCAGAAGCTAGCGGCTTGGTCGAAGATGGACAATGCATCACGCATGCCACCGTCGGCTTTCTCGGCAATGACGGCAAGAGCCTGTTCCTCGTACTTGATTCCTTCTTTGCTGGCAACCATGGCGAGATGCTTGATCGTGTTAGGTACGGTCATGCGCTCGAAATCATAGATTTGGCAACGGCTCAAGATGGTGGGGAGAATTTTGTGCTTCTCCGTGGTGGCAAGGATGAAGATGACATGCGAAGGTGGCTCTTCCAATGTCTTGAGGAAAGCATTGAAAGCTGCGGAACTCAGCATGTGAACCTCGTCGATGATAAACACTTTGTACTTGCCTATTTGTGGCGGAATGCGCGTTTGCTCCATGAGAGCCTTGATTTGCTCAACGCCATTGTTGCTTGCAGCATCTAGTTCGAAGATGTTGTAAGAACGTTGTTCGTTGAAGGCTTTGCAACTCTCACATTCATTGCAAGCTTCCCCATCTTCACGAGGATGCTCACAGTTGATGGCTTTAGCGAAAATACGGGCGCAGGTCGTCTTTCCCACACCTCGTGGACCACAAAAAAGATATGCATGAGCAAGCTTGCCGCTTTTGACGGCATTCTTTAGAGTGGTGGTCAAAGCACTCTGTCCAACTACGGAATCGAAGGTCATCGGACGGTACTTTCTTGCAGAAACAATATATTCTTCCATTATTTTTTCTTAAATGATGATGCAAAGATAACAAAAAAATATTATCTTTGCAAGCAAATTACAAAATTAATGAGTAAACAATTAGGCATAATTTGGGGTTATCTCTCTCATTATAAGTATCTTATAGTGATAATTGCAGGGATTTTGGTAGTAGGTGCTATTGATGACAATAGCATCTATCAGCACGTAAAATATCAAATTCAAATCCATAACTTGCGTACTGAGATTGAAAAATATACGAATCAGTACCAAGCTGACTCCAAACAGTTGAGAGAAATGCGCAAGGGTACGAAGGCTTATGAGAAGATAGCTAGAGAACGCTATTTTATGAAAGCTGATGATGAGGATATCTTTGTGTTGAGTACCGATTTGCCTAGTAATAATCAACAAGAAGAACAAGAAAATGAAACAGCTGAGTAAGATTCAAAGTGTAATTTTTATGCTGGGGGGTGTGCTGATGGTTATTGGCGCAGGTTGCTTTGCATTCGGTTTTATCTATCCAAGAGTGTTATTATATACTTGTTGGATGTTTTTGGTGGGCACGGTGGCATTCAGTGTTATGCAAGCTATGCAACTCTATGAAGGAGATTCCGCTGTTATTCATCGATTGAAGAGAATACAGGGATTGGCGGACATTTGTTTCGTATTGTCTGGCATTTCCATGGTTGATACAGTTTATGTCTTTGCCCGTAACTGGTTTTCTAATTATGAGACTTATATCACCTTTTTTTATAATAAATGGGTGGTGTTCTTGTTGGTGGCTGCCGTGCTAGAATTATATACGACGCATCGCATTTCTCATGAGCTGAAGAAAGAATAATGCCAAAAAATACTAAATTGATGCAATAATCAATTAAATAGGATAAATTTATTTCCGTACTTCAATTTTAGATTGTACTTTTGTTACCCGAAATACAGACAGCTTTATGAATAAGATTTTTTATGCAATCATCACCTTGTTGGCAATAACGTCTTGCGCCAATAACTACAATATCCAAGGTACTTCCAATGTAAGCACTTTGGACGGGCGAATGCTATACTTGAAAATATTGAAAAACAATGAATTTAAAAATATAGATTCCTGTGATGTCGTTCATGGACAATTCCATTTTTGTGGCAATTTGGATTCTGTGAAGATGGCTAACATCTTTATGGATGATGAGGCTGTGCTCCCGCTGGTATTGGAAAGTGGAGACATTAATGTGAAATTGGATGATGTGCAGCAAGTCGTCAGTGGAACGCCACTCAATGATAAGCTCTTTAAGTTTTTCAAAAAGTATCAGCAGCTGCAAAACCAGCAGATGGAATTGGTGCATAAGCATGACCAGGCCATCATGAATGGCAATGATATGAATGTGGTTACCCAAAAACTGAATCAGGAAGCGGCAAACTTGGCCGATCAGGAAGATAAACTGGTGACGAGTTTCGTAACGGAAAATTTTGACAATGTACTGGGACCTGGCGTTTTCTTCATGGTTACCATGAGAAACCAGTATCCGATGCTTTCTCCATGGATAGAAGATATCATGAGCAAGGCCACTGAGCATTTCAAAAATGACCCTTATGTGAAAGATTACTATCAGAAGGCACAGGAAAATGAGCAGATTATGAATGGCACCAGGGATGCTGGCCAGATGGAAGCTCCTGCGGATGCTCAGCAGACGAACCCAGAAGCTGTTCCAGCCCCGACCGCTAATGATTTGGCTAAGCCGACCATTCCTGAAGGGAAAAACGGACAATCTGTTGGCATGCCTAATCCTTAATGTTTGATTCTTATTGTATTAAAATTAAATCAACATGAAAATACTCATTCAAAATGGCATCATCGTCAATGAGGGACGCTCTTTCGGGGGAGACCTCATTGTCGATGGTGAAAGAATTTCCGAGATATATGAAGGCAATGCTCCCCGTGGTTCCTACGACCAAGTTGTCGAGGCCTCGGGGTGTTTTGTTTTGCCGGGTGTCATCGACGACCACGTCCACTTCCGCGAACCGGGATTGACCCGTAAGGCTGATATCGAAAGTGAAAGCCGTGCGGCTGCTTATGGCGGGGTAACTTCTTATTTGGAAATGCCAAACACGGTTCCACAAACAACTACCTTGGAAGCGTTGGAAGATAAGTTCCTGTTGGGTGCTCAGAAAAGTCATGTCAACTATAGTTTCTTCTTTGGAGCTACCAATGACAACGTAGACTTGTTTGAAAAACTAGACAAGCACCGTATACCGGGCATCAAACTCTTCATGGGTTCTAGCACAGGCAATATGCTGGTTGATAAGTATGATTCTTTGCAAAGTGTATTCCGTACCGCCCAACAATTGGATTTTCCCGTGATGACGCATTGTGAGGATACGGAGATGATCAATCGTAACATGGCTGCTTATAAGGAAAAATACGGCGATGATCCTGATGTAAAGTACCATCCTGAGATTCGTAGTGTCGAAGCTTGTTACGAAAGTAGCAAATTGGCAGTGCAACTGGCTCGTAAGTTTGGCACTCGTCTCCATATTGCGCATTTGACGACTGCCAAGGAATTGGAATTATTGGGAAAGGATGAGAATATTACTGCTGAGGCAGTCATTGCACATCTCTTATTTTCAGACGAAGATTATGCAACTAAGAAAGCGCTGATTAAATGCAATCCTGCCGTTAAGACGAAAGCGGATCGTGCAGCTTTGCGCAAAGCCTTGAGCGATGGACGAATTGCCGTGGTGGGTACCGATCATGCTCCACATGAATGGAAAGATAAGCAAGGGGGCTGTGCGAAGGCTGCTTCTGGTATGCCTATGGTGCAATTCTCTTTGGTAAGTATGTTGGAATTGGTTGACTTAGGTGTCATTACGATCGAGAGATTGGTGGAACTGATGGCTCATCATCCTGCCAAACTGTTTCAAATTCGAAAGCGTGGATTTTTGCGTAAGGGCTATCAGGCGGATATCACGATTGTGCGCCCTCATTCGGCATGGACTGTCTGCAAGAGCAATATTCAGAGTAAGTGTGGATGGAGCCCGTTGGAAGGGCATGAGTTTCTGTGGCGTGTTGAGCAAACGATCTGCAACGGCCACCTTATATATAATAAAGGTATATTTGACGATTCTTACCGTGGTGAGGAAATCTCTTTCCGGTAAAGTGGAACTTCTTTATGCTGAGGTGTTGCCGTAAGGTCCTTGGTGAAAAAATCGTTTGAGATACTAAGTAAGAATGAGAAAAACGATATTCGATGAGAAAAATCTTGTCTTATGACATCTCTGAGTTGGTGCCTTACATCAATTGGCTCTATTTCTATCATGCTTGGGGATTGTCAGGTAAACCACAAGAGGAGAAAAAGCGTATGCAGGAAGAAGCATTCGAAATGCTTCGCTCCTGGGAAAGTAAATTTCATACACATGCTATCTTTCGCTTGTTGTCTGCCAATGGAGATGGAGATGACATTTTGGTCTATCCTTATGAGGATGAGGGGAAAAAAAAGTTTCCTTCTCGGGGAGGAAATGATTTTGTGAGGATACCGATGCTTCGGCAGCAACGCCCTACCGCAGAAGGAAAGCCTAACCTCTGCTTGGCAGATTTCATTCATCCGTTAGGGAAAAAGGATAAGATAGGACTTTTTTGTACAACGGTCGATGGGGCTATTGCTGACCTTTACCGAAAGGATGATTATAAGTCCATGCTTGCCCAAACGCTTTGTGATCGTTTGGCGGAGGCTACGGCGGAACGAATGCATGGGGAGGTGCGTCGTAAGTACTGGGGGTATGTCCCCGACGAGCAGTTGACGATGGAGCAAATGCATCTTGAGAAATACCAAGGCATTCGACCGGCTGTGGGGTATCCGTCCATACCGGATACGAGTATCAATTTTATATTGAATGAACTCTTGGGGATGCAAGATGTGAACATTCGATTGACGGAAAACGGAATGATGATTCCTCATGCTAGTGTCTCTGGGTTTATGTTTGCCCATCCGAAAGCTCATTATTTTGAAGTGGGTAAGGTGGGTGAGGACCAACTAAGGGATTATGCCCACCGACGAGGTCTTCCCGTTGAAATGGTTCGTCGTTTTTTGCAATCCAGTCTGATGAAATAATAAGGTTGGCAAGTCATTGGATGTTGAAGAATAGATGAAAAGAGAAAAAGATGATTAATAGAATTATAATTCCCATCATTCTGGGAACTCTACTTCCGTATTTGTGGATAGATTTGCATGAATGGAAGGGTAAAAATCGCCAAAAGCGTCTCTTGCTTTGGATTCCTGCGGTCTTGGTCATAGGATATAGTGCTTACTTGGCTGTGTTGCCGGGCTTCGTTCCCAAGAATCCAGTGTTGGTGGATGTGTGGTTTGGGATGATGGCGGTTTGTGCTGTCCCTGAATTTGTGTTCGCTTTTTGTAGTTCTGTGGGATGTCTTTGCCGACGATATCTACATGCTCGCAAGAACTATGGGCACATGGTGGGAACTGTTTTGGCTGCTATCGCCTTCGTCATGTTCATTTATGGGTTTACCTTGGGCTTTCGGAAAATGGAGGTTAAGCATCTGACGGTGTATGTGCCCGATTTGCCACAAGCTTTTGAGGGTTACCGCATAGCTTTGTTTAGCGACATTCATCTGGGCTCCTATTATGGATGGAGAAGTGACATACCACAACGAGACATTGATAGCATTCAGGCTCAGCATGCCGATATGATATGCTTTGCGGGCGATTTGCAGAACGCACATCCATCGGAGTTGCCTCCTTATCGTTCTATGTTGAGATCGCTCCGGGCGAGAGATGGTGTTTATTCCATTCTGGGCAATCATGACTATAGTTACTATGTCGATGCCGAACCGCAAGAGAAGTTGCGGATAGAGAAACAAGTGCAAGATTTTGAGCGTAGCCTGGGATGGCGTTTGCTGAATAATGAGCATGTTGTGATTCGCAGAGGGCAGGATTCTATCTTTCTGGCTGGAACAGAAAACTATGACAAGCCGAAGCGCGCAAGTGTTGCCAAAGCGCTGTATGGCATTCGACCGGGGAATTTCATCTTGATGTTGCAGCATATCCCTACGCAATGGAAAGAGATGACTCCTTCCACCATCAATGAGGAATATGGTTCGAAGGATTCCGTGTTGGTAGCCCCTCAATTGACTTTAAGCGGACATACTCATGCTGGCCAGGTCAAGGTGCTAGGGTTGCGACCTACTATGTTTGCACCCTACGACTACGGATTGTATGAACGAGAAGGTTGCCAGCTCTATACGACCGCAGGGTTAGGCGGCGTAGTTCCCATTCGTATTGGGGCTACGGCAGAAATCGTGGTGATTACATTAAAAAAGAAAAAATAATTTTAGTTATGAAATACTTGTATCGTTTGTATCAGCTCTTGATTTGCTTGCCGATTTTATTGGTGGCAAGCATCCTCACTTGTCTCGTAACCATCATGGGATGTGTACTAGGAAATGGTCATTTCTGGGGATATTACCCAGGAAAATATTGGTCGCAATTATGGATTCGACTTCTTTTATTGCCTGTGAAGGTGGAAGGAAAGGAGAATTTGGAGAAAAACCAGAGTTATGTCTTTGTTGCCAATCATCAGGGAGCATTCGATATCTTCCTCATCTATGGCTTCTTGGGGAGAAATTTCAAGTGGATGATGAAGAAGGGCTTGCGCAAGATTCCTTTGGTGGGCATTGCTTGCAAGTATGCTCATCATGTGTTTGTTGACAAGAGTGGTCCTTCTAAGATTCGTGCTTCTTATGATGAGGCTCGCAAAGAGTTGAAGGAAGGTATGTCGTTGGTGGTGTTCCCGGAGGGCGCCCGTACCTTTACTGGTCATATGGGGGTGTTCCGCCGTGGTGCTTTCATGTTGGCGGATGAATTGCAGCTACCTGTTTGTCCATTGACCATCAATGGAAGTTTTCAGGTGAAGCCACGTATGAAAGATATCTATTGGATATTTTGGCATCCTTTGAAGTTGATGATTCACAAGCCTATCATGCCAATAGGCAAAGGCTCTGAGAATATCAAAAATCAGATGCAGCTAAGCTATGATGCCATCATGTCTGGTTTAGACAAGGAGTATCAAGGGTTTGTGGAAAATCCTGATCAGTAATTCTAGTATTCTGGCTATAGAAGATAAAAAATATAAAAAAATAGAGTCGTTTTCCCAATAAAATTGTATCTTTGCACTCTAAAGCATTGAAAGTGACTTGATCATATAAAATAGAACAGTTATGAAGAGCGATAGCATAGTAATCATTCCTACTTATAATGAGAAGGAAAATATTGAAAAAATAATTCGGGCAGTGTTTGGGCTCGAAAAGAATTTTGATATCCTCGTGATTGATGATGGAAGTCCAGACGGCACTGCAGCTATCGTCAAGTCTTTGATGGTTGGCGAATTTGCTGACCGTTTGCATATCTTAGAACGTTCGGGAAAGTTGGGACTAGGTACTGCTTACATCACAGGCTTTAAGTGGGCTTTGGAACAAGGGTATGATTTTATCTTTGAGATGGATGCTGATTTCAGTCACGACCCGAATGATTTGCCTCGGCTTTATGCGGCTACTCACGACGAAGGATACGATGTAGCAGTGGGCTCTCGTTACGTGTCGGGTGTCAATGTGGTCAATTGGCCTATCGGACGTGTGCTGATGAGCTATTTCGCTTCCAAGTATGTGCGCTTTGTGACAGGTTTCAAGGTGCATGACACGACGGCTGGATTTGTTTGCTATCGCCGTAAGGTGCTGGAAACAATTGACTTGGATCAAATTCGCTTCAAAGGATATGCTTTTCAGATAGAGATGAAATACACGGCTCATAAGATTGGGTTTAAAATCAAGGAGGTGCCAGTCATTTTTGTCAATCGTCGTGAAGGGGTGAGCAAGATGAATGGTGGCATTTTTGGAGAAGCATTCTTCGGAGTCATGCGTCTTCGTCTGGATGGATGGTTTAAGAAATATCCTAAGAAGAATTAAGAACGTTAAGATTATCAGATTGTGACAATACAAGAGATAGACTACTTATATGGACGTTCGCCTCAGGCGAAGGCCTTTTTGGAATTGTTGGGGAAAAATAATCTCAAAACGATATTTTTACAGGGATTGGTGTGTTCTTCCGCACCAATCTTTTTTGCTTCTATTCGGGAGCAACTTCGTAAGACTGCGCTTTTTGTACTGGATGAGGCGGATGAGGCGGGGTATTTTTACCACGACTTGGTGCAAGTCATCGGAGAGGAAGATGTTTTTTTCTTTCCTTCTAGCTACCGACGTGCCATCAAGTATGGTCAGAAAGATGCCGCCAACGAAATCTTGCGTACGGAAGTATTGGCACGTTTGTCGAAGAACAAACCTATTTTTATTGTCTCTTACCCAGATGCCTTGGCGGAATTGGTGTTGACCAAGAAAAAATTGGATGAGAGAATTCTTCAGCTCTCTGTCGGTCAACAGATTTCTCTGACTCAAATTTCCCATACTTTGCGTGAGTTCAATTTCGATGAGACAGATTATGTGTATGAGCCAGGACAGTTTGCCGTCCGTGGAAGTATTCTGGATGTCTATTCCTACAGTTGTGAGTATCCTTTCCGTATTGACTTTTTTGGCGATGAAATTGATACAATTCGAACTTTTGAGGTTGAGACTCAACTTTCCAAGGATAAGCGTGAGGTCATCGAAATCGTACCAGAACTTGCTCGTATAGAAAGCGACAAGCAGCCTTTTCTCTCCTTCTTGGATGCTAGTGCCATCGTCGCCATGAAAGATTTTACTTTCATTCACGATCGGATTGAGCTGATTTACAAGGATGGCTTTTCTTCTCAAAGTCTTACTGAGCGGTTGGAGGGGGCTACAGAGGTTGAGGCGGAACAGATTCGCCATGATATGCAAAAAGAATTGAATCTATGTACGGCTAGTCAGTTCCAGGAAGAGATTGCTAGTAGATTACGTATCGAGTTTGGGGTAACTCATGAAGGCAAGAGAAGTGGGCGAACAGAAGATGCAGCTGCCACGCTCACTTTCCACATTTCCCCACAACCGTTGTTCCATAAAAATTTCGAGTTGCTGGCTAAGACATTGGAGAATTACCTTCTTCAGCAATATACCTTATATATATTGGCAGATAGTCAGAAACAGCAGCAGCGTCTCAAGGAAATTTTTGAGAGTGAAGAGTTGCAACGTTATCAGATTGTCTTCACGCCTGTCGATAAGGCCCTGCATGAGGGATTCATAGATGACGACAAGAAATGTTGTTTCTTCACCGACCATCAGATATTCGATCGTTTCCATAAGTATAATTTGCGTTCGGATTCGGCTCGTGCGGGCAAGATGGCTCTCACGATGAAGGAATTGCAAGAAATGGAGCCGGGTGACTTTATTGTGCATGTGGATTTTGGAATTGGCAAGTTTGGTGGTTTGGTGCGTGTCCCTACGGGCGACAGCTATCAGGAGATGATTCGCATTATCTATAAGAACAATGACAAGGTGGATGTTTCCATTCATTCTCTGTACAAGATTAGTAAGTATCGCAGCGGTGATACAGGAGAACCTCCTCGTCTGTCCGCCTTAGGTACTGGAGCTTGGGATCGACTCAAGGAAAAAGCGAAGAAACGCATCAAGGATATAGCGCGCGACTTAATCAAGCTTTATGCCCAGCGTCGTCGTGAGAAAGGCTATGCTTTCAGTATGGATGGCTATTTGCAGCACGAGCTGGAAGCTTCGTTCCTTTATGAAGATACGCCAGACCAGAACAAGGCTACGATGGATGTCAAGGCGGATATGGAAAGCTCTCGTCCGATGGATCGCTTGGTCTGTGGCGATGTGGGGTTTGGCAAGACCGAGGTGGCTGTCCGTGCGGCGTTCAAGGCAGCGTGTGATAGCAAACAAGTAGCGGTATTGGTTCCTACCACCGTTTTGGCTTTCCAGCATTACCAGACTTTCAAGGCTCGTCTCGAAGGAATGCCTGTAAGGGTGGATTATCTGAGCCGGGCTCGTTCGGCTAAAGAAACCAAACAAATTCTGGCAGATTTACAAGAGGGTAAGATTGACATCCTCATTGGAACGCACAAACTGATATCAAAGACAGTAAAATGGAAAGACTTGGGGTTGCTGATTATTGACGAGGAACAAAAGTTTGGTGTTAGTACGAAGGAAAAGCTGCGCCAAATGAAAGTGAATGTGGATACGCTGACCATGAGTGCGACCCCTATTCCTCGCACGCTCCAGTTCTCTTTGATGGGTGCGCGGGATATGAGCATCATGCGTACACCGCCACCTAATCGTTATCCGATTCATACGGAACTGACCACTTTTAGTTCGGAAGTTATCGCAGATGCCATCAATTTTGAGATGAGTCGCAACGGACAGGTTTATTTTGTCAATGATAGAATATCGAAGTTGCCAGAGCTCAAGTTGCTCATCGAGAAGCATGTGCCCGACTGTAGGGTGGCTATCGGCCATGGACAGATGAAGCCTGATGAGTTGGAGAAGATTATCATGGGCTTTATCAATTATGATTATGACGTGTTGCTCTCCACGACAATTGTGGAGAACGGCATCGATATCTCCAATGCCAATACGATAATCGTCAATGATGCCCATCACTTCGGATTGAGCGATTTGCATCAGATGCGTGGTCGAGTTGGGCGTAGCAATAAAAAAGCTTTCTGCTACTTGCTGGCTCCGCCCAAGAGTGTGCTTACCACAGAGGCACGTCGTCGTTTGGAGGCATTGGAGACCTTCAGCGAACTAGGAAGTGGCTTCAATCTTGCCATGCAAGACTTGGACATTCGTGGTGCAGGCAACTTGTTGGGGGCTGAGCAGAGTGGCTTTATGGAGGATTTGGGCTATGAGACGTATCAGAAGATTCTTTCTCAGGCTGTCACGGAATTGAAAAATGAGGAGTTTAGCGATCTCTACCAAGAAGATATGGACCAAGGAAAAGTTTTGACAGGTGATGATTTCGTCGATGATTGTTCCATTGAGAGCGATTTGGAAATGTACTTTCCGGATACCTATGTACCTGGTAGCAGTGAGCGTATGTTGCTTTATCGAGAATTGGACCGCATTGAAAACGATGATGACTTGTTGGCTTATAAGAAACGCCTCATCGACCGATTTGGTCCGGTACCACATGAGGCAGAAGAATTGATGAATGTGGTGAAATTGCGTCGCTTGGGTAAACGCATGGGATGTGAAAAAATCATGCTGAAGCAAAAGACTCTGCAATTGCAATTTGTCAGCAATGTCCAAAGTCCTTTCTATAAGAGTGCGATGTTCTCCAAAGTCCTGGAGTATGTGACAACACATGTTAAGCGTTGCAACTTGAAGGAGAAAAATAACAAGAGATATTTGCGTATTTCGGAAATTGGCAGTGTTCAAAAGGCTGTTGAGATTCTATCGGAAATACAAAAATAAGATAGATTTCCTACAAAAAATACCCTTCCAATGAACTACCTATCATTAGAAGGGTATTTTTTTGTATAATAGAAAGCCCAAATAGTGTATAAAATGTTGAATGTTAACAAAAAATGCATAGCGAAATAACAAAAAGTGTATGTTACATACCTGTGAATAAGCTATCTTTGCAACATCAAAAATAAGTTTACGTATCTAAGTATATGTTGAAAACTCAACGATTTGATAATTATTGAGTATTTAAGATGTTTAGTAAAAGTTTTATTTAGATTATTGGACTTGTGATTTAAGGTGCGTGAGTATATTACTCCATAAGTCCTTTAATATTTCAAGACTTTTATTGCATAACTAAAATGATGGATTTATATCATAAGTAAAAGATGAATGTAAGGCATAAGTAAAAGATGATAAAAACAAAAGAGAGCTTCCGATATCAAATCGAGCTCTCTTTATTTTTTCTAATATATTGTATAAGTAAAAGATGATATTCGCGTTTCACAACGCCTTGTTGTTTTAACATTTGCAAAAGTACGGATTTTTTTATAAGAATGGGTGCAAAAACTCTTTTTTAGGGAGTAATTTATGTTTTTTGATGTAAAATGAACGTTTTTTAGTCAAATTTTGAAGAAATTTCTAGTTTTATCCCGCTTTTTATTTAATATTTTACTTGCAAGTGATTCTTAATATGAATATTTTATAAATAACGGAAGACATAATAACAGATTTGGAAAACTTTCTGTCCCTTGCTTTCTGCCGCCGATTTGCAATACAGAACGTATAGATTTGTTTATAATATACAGGGAGAAAGCGCTTTTTTACCCCTATCTTTCTTTTTTCTTATAGATTTATCTTTCTTTTCGAATATTTTTTGTAACTTTGTCGCAAAAACAGAGAGAACCGTTGACAATCTGTTATGTTTTGTAGACTTTAAACAATTAAATGACATATCATGAGACAAAAGAAATTTATTCTAGAAGAAAAGGACATTCCTACGCAGTGGTATAACATTCAGGCTGATATGCCTCATAAGCCATTGCCTCCATTGAATCCTCAAACTCACCAGCCTCTTACTGCTGATGATTTGTCGCATATTTTTAATAGGGAGTGCTCCAAACAGGAATTGGATACAGTGCATGCCTGGATTGACATTCCGGAGGATGTTCGAGAGAAATATACGTTTTATCGTTCTACTCCTTTGGTAAGAGCTTACGCTTTGGAGGAGGCTTTGGGTACTCCTGCGCACATTTATTTCAAGAATGAGAGTACCAACCCTTTGGGGTCTCATAAAATTAACTCAGCTTTGCCTCAGTGTTACTATTGCAAACTGGAGGGTGATACCAACGTGACTACTGAGACGGGTGCTGGTCAGTGGGGTGCCGCTTTGTCGTATGCTGCCAAGTTGTATGGTTTGGAGGCTGCGGTTTATCAGGTGAAGATTACCATGCAGCAAAAACCATATCGTTCGAGTATCATGCGTACTTTTGGTGCCACGGTAGAGGGTTCTCCTTCGATGAGCACTCGTGCCGGAAAGAACATCATTACCCATGATCCACATCATCCAGGTTCTTTGGGTACAGCTATTAGTGAGGCTGTCGAGTTGGCTACGACGACTCCGGGCTGTAAGTATACATTGGGTTCGGTGCTCAATCATGTGGCCTTGCATCAGACCGTCATTGGTTTGGAGGCAGAGAAACAGATGGAGATGGCAGGAGAGTATCCTGACCAGGTGATTGCTTGTTTTGGTGGTGGTAGTAATTTTGGTGGTATTGCCTTTCCATTCATGCGCCATAACCTCAAGGATGGCAAGAATACCGAGTTTATTGCTGCTGAGCCAGAAAGTTGTCCTAAGTTGACTCGTGGCAAGTTTGAATATGACTTTGGTGATGAGGCTGGTTACACTCCATTGTTGCCGATGTTTACTTTGGGCCATGACTTCAAGCCAGCCAATATTCATGCGGGTGGTCTTCGCTATCATGGTGCTGGCATGATTATTTCTCAGTTGGTCAAAGATGGTTATATGCACGGTGTTGATATTCCTCAGTTGGAGTCTTTCAAGGCGGGTTTGTTGTTTGCACGTACAGAAGGTATTATCCCTGCTCCAGAGAGCTGCCATGCCATTGCTGCGACCATTCGTGAGGCTTTGAAGGCCAAGGAAACGGGAGAGCAGAAAGTCATTTTGTTCTGCCTTTCTGGCCACGGATTGATTGATATGCCTTCCTATGAGAGCTTTATCAATGGTGACTTGCAGAACTACTCCGTCAGCGATGAGGAAATTCAGAAGTACTTGAAAGATGTTCCTCAAGTAGATATGTAGTAAACTTCTTTAGGTGGAGTCGATGGGTAGCTTTATAGAGAGAATAATCCAAGTTATATAGATAATAACAAAAAAGAGGGTGTGTCATAA
>DHMR01000016.1:15553-31587 GCA_002405875.1 bacterium UBA4637 | reverse complement strand
AAGACCACCTACGATGAGATGTTCCGAGGCTTGGAGATAGCCATCCATCAGTTTGCCAAGCGACAGATGACTTGGTTCCGAGGCATGGAGCGACGAGGCTTTACCATTCATTGGATAGATGCCTTGCAGCCGATGGAGCAGAAAGTGGGGCAGGTGTTGGACTTGATGAAGCAAGTGTGACCTGTGACAGTGACTTGCACATCTTTTTGATGTGAATGAGATACAAATGGAATGATGATTTAAAAAATATTGAACGGAATGGTGAATGAGAACAAGTGGGGACTTCTTTATTGTCCTCGTGGAGGTTGGCGTAGCAACAAGCGCTGGGAAAAGATCGAGAAGGTCTTAAAGCAACAGCGGATAGACTACGACTTCGTGCAGAGCGAGAACCAGAAAAGCGTGGAGCGACTGGTTAAGATGTTTGTCAACAATGGCTATAAGACGATAGTCATCGTGGGCGGAGACTCTGCGCTCAACGATGCCGTCAACTGCTTGATGCAGATAAACCAAGAGGAACGTGACCAAGTGGCATTGGGCGTGATACCGAATGGCTTGATGAACGACTTTGCTCATTTCTGGGGCTTCAGCGATAGCGACATCGAACAAACTGTCGCCTCACTCAAGTTGCGCCGTATCAGAAAGATAGACCTCGGTTGCATTCGCTATACCAACAAGAAGGGAGAGAAATGTCATCGCTATTTCCTCAACTGCATCAACATCGGATTGATTGCTGCTATCATGAACTTGCGTCGCAAGACCCATCATGTTTTCGGTTCCCGTACGCTCTCGTTCCTCTTCTCCTTTATACTCATGACTTTCCAGCGCCTCGACTACAAGATGCATATCAAGATCAACTCTGATGTCATCAAACGTAGAGTGATGACCGTTTGCATCGGCAATGCCACAGGTTATGGGCAGACACCTAATGCCGTACCTTACAATGGGTTGTTGGATGTATCCGTCGTTTATCACCCACAGATGACGCAGCTCTTTGAGGGCATCTATCTCTTTGTGAAAGGTAAGTTTCTCAATCATAAGAGCGTACATCCTTATCGTACCAGGGAAGTGGAGATTGTAGAGGCTTCTCATGCATTGATTGGCATCGACGGAAGATTGATGAATACGCCAAAAGGGTCGTATCAAATCTCTGTGATCCAAGAGGTTGTCAATTTCTTGATACCAGCTTAATCTTGATTCTGGCTTAATCTTGACGCCAGTATAATATCAAAAAATAGCAGAATTGGTTTATCCCAATTCTGCTATTTTTGCTATTTCTTCTTCCTGTAGGAATTTTATCTTTCTTCCATCTATCTTGATGAGTTCCTCCTGTGCGAAAGCCGAAAGTGTGCGAATGGCATTGCTTGTAGTCATGTTGCAGAGGTTGGCGAGGTCTTCGCGGCTCAGTCGGATGTCAAGCGTCTTGCCGTCTTTTTCCATGCCGTAGGAATCTTTCAGGAACATCAGTCCCTCGGCAAGTCGGGCACGGATGTGTTTCTGTGTGAGGTTGACGGTGCGGTCGTCCGACTTACCTATTTCTACGCTCAGGTACTTGATGAAAAAATATCCGATGTTGAAGCTCTTGGAGAGCATCTTCATCAGCACAGCCATAGGGAAATGTGCGATGACGCAGTTTTCCAGTGCCATGGCTGCCGTCTTGTAGATCTCATCGGCGAAATAAGCTCTGAATCCAAAAAATTCGATGGGCTTGATAACGCGTATTATCTGGCTCTTGCCCCCGATGCCTTCCTTGTATATCTTCACCTTGCCCGAAATGAGGCACATGGCTTCGGTAGGGGTACCTTCGTTTTTGTAGATAACGTCGTTCTTCTTGAACTTAGAGATTTGTAAATGTTCTTTCAGCATCGCGAACTGTTCGTCCTCGATGCCACCCCATAGCTCTGCTATCTGCTGGGCTATTTTCGCTTGGTCATATTTGCTCTTGCCTGTCATGTATCCTTGTCTTGTTTACCTAAATTGTTTGCAAAAGTAATGCTTTTTCTTTGAATAATCAACTTTTTCCCCCTTAAAATGTGTTGTATAACATAAAAAATAAAGTTTTTATAAAATTGACACACAAAAAGCTTTGATATAACAATAAAAAGTGTTACCTTTGAAAGCAATTAATATAGTCAACAAAAAATAAACCTTAATATAGATCTATGAGTTATCTAAAATTCGAAAAGGCCCTAATGACGAACCTACAGGAGTCATTGCCTAAAGAGTTGTTGCGTACCAACCGCTCGGGTGCTTATTCGTGCTCAACGATTGTAGACTGTAATACCCGCAAGTATCACGGACTGCTTGTCGTGCCAGTTCCAGAACTGGACGATGAGAATCATGTGCTCTTGAGCTCGCTGGATGTTACCGTCATTCAGCATGGTGCTGAGTTCAATCTTGGCTTACACAAGTACCAAGGTAACAACTATAGTCCGATGGGCCATAAGTACATTCGTGAGTTTGATTGTGATAAAGTGCCAACTACGCTTTATCGAGTAGGTGGCGTCATCCTAAAGAAGGAAGTCGTGTTCCAGCATTATGAGAATCGCATTCTGATTCGTTATACGCTGGTCGATGGACATTCTGCCACAACCCTACGTTTCCGTCCATTCTTGGCTTTCCGCAGTGTGCGCCAGTTTACACACGAGAACAGTACTGCTTCCCGTGAGTATTTCGGCGTGGACAATGGTATCAAGACTTGTATGTATGCGGGTTATCCAGACCTCTACATGCAGTTCTCCAAGAAGAACGAGTTCAAGTTCTGCCCAGATTGGTATCGTGGTGTGGAATATCCTAAGGAGCAGGAGAGAGGATATGCTTCCAACGAAGACCTCTATGTGCCAGGATATTTCGAAATGCCTATCAAGAAGGGCGAGACCATCGTCTTTGCAGCCTCTACATCCGAGATCAAGTCGAGCGGACTCAAGAAACTGTTCGACAAGGAAGTGGACGAGCGTGCCCCTCGTGACAATTTCTTCCATTGTCTCGTCAATGCAGCCCATCAGTTCCATCGTCGTGAGAAGAACGACGACCGTTACATCTTGGCAGGCTATCCTTGGTTTAAGTGTCGTGCCCGTGATACCTTCATTTCTCTTCCGGGTTTGACCCTCTCCATTGAGGAGAACGATTACTTCGAACTTGTGATGAAGACAGCCATGCGTGGATACTATGAGTTCATGGAGGGTAAGCCTATCACGGCTCACATCTATGAAATCGAGCAGCCAGACGTGCCTTTGTGGGCTATCTGGGCATTGCAGCAGTATGCCAAGGAAACAAGTAAGGAGGAATGTCTCAAGAAGTATGGAAAATTCATCAAGGACGTTATCCGTTTCATACAAGACAACAAGCATCCTAACCTCAAGTTGGAGGACAACGGCTTGCTCTATACTAATGGTAAGGAAAAGGCTGTGACGTGGATGAATTCCACTGCCAACGGTCGCCCTGTGGTGCCTCGTACGGGATATATCGTAGAGTTTAACGCCTTGTGGTATAACGCTTTGTGCTTCTGTGCCTCTTTGGCAGGAGTAGAGGGCGATGAGGGCAAGCAGCAGGAACTGCTTGCCAAGGCCGAGGTGACCAAGAAGTCGTTCCTCGATACCTTCCTCAATGAGTATGGCTATCTCTACGACTATGTGGATGGAAAAATGATGGATTGGAGCGTGCGCCCTAACATGATTTTCCCTGTGGCCTTCGACTATTCTCCTTTGTCGCAAGACCAGAAGAAGCAGGTGCTCGACATCTGTACCCGTGAGCTTCTCACCCCTAAGGGATTGCGTTCGCTCTCGCCAAAGAGTGGTGGTTATAACCCTGTCTATGTGGGTCCTCAGACCCAGCGCGACTATGCTTACCATCAGGGTACGGCATGGCCTTGGCTTGGTGGATTCTATATGGAGGCAAGCCTGAAGCTTTACAAGCGTACACGTCTCAGTTTCATCGAGCGTCAGATGGTAGGCTACGAAGACGAAATGTCTTACCATTGCCTCGGCACCATCAGCGAGCTCTTCGATGGCAACCCTCCGTTCACAGGACGTGGAGCCATCTCTTTTGCCATGAACGTGGCAGAGATTCTGCGTGCGCTCGAATTACTTGAAAAATATCAATATTAATAATAGGAGGACTGCTATATGAAAGTATTAATGTTTGGATGGGAGTATCCTCCTCACGTATTCGGTGGCTTGGCTACTGCCAACTTTGGTATTTCGCAGGGATTACATGCCCAGGGCGACGTAGACATCACCCTCTGTCTTCCTCATCCTTTCGGCGATGAGGATCGCAGTGCAGCTAAGATTGTGGCGATGAACAGTGTGCCTATCGCTTGGCGCGACGTCAATCGCGACTATGTGCAACAGCGTGTGGGCAACATCATGAACCCTGATGACTATTTCCGCTACCGTGACCATATCTATGCCGACTTCAACTATATGAATGTCAACGACCTCGGCTGCATGGACTTTGCCGGTGGTTATCCTGCCAATCTCCACGACGAGATCAACAACTATAGCATTATCGCAGGTGTGGTGGCTCGAAGCGAAGACTTCGACATCATTCATGCACACGACTGGCTTACTTTCCCTGCCGGCATCCATGCCAAGAGGGTGAGTGGCAAGCCTTTGTGCATCCATGTGCATGCCACCGACTTCGACCGAAGCCGTGGCAAGGTGAACCCTACGGTGTATGCCATCGAGAAGGACGGTATGGACAATGCCGATTGCATCATGTGTGTATCTGAGTTGACCCGACAGACCGTCATCAACCAATATCACCAAGACCCACGCAAGTGCTTCGCCATGCACAATGCCGTGTATCCACTGAAGCAGGAGTGGCAGGACATTCCTCGCCCAGACCATAAGGGCAAGGAGAAGGTGGTTACCTTCCTCGGTCGTATCACGATGCAGAAGGGACCTGAGTACTTTGTCGAGGCTGCCAACATGGTGTTGCATCGTACTCGCAATGTGCGTTTCTGCATGGCTGGTTCGGGCGATATGATGGACCAGATGATTTATCTCGCCGCCGAACGAGGTATTGCCGACCGGTTCCATTTCCCTGGATTCATGCGAGGCAAGCAGGTATATGAGTGCCTGAAGGATTCTGATGTGTATGTGATGCCATCCGTGAGTGAGCCATTTGGTATCTCGCCTTTGGAGGCAATGCAGTGCGGAACGCCTACCATCATCTCTAAGCAGAGTGGTTGTGGCGAGATCTTGACCAACTGCATCAAGGTGGACTATTGGGACATCCATGCCCTCGCAGACTCCATCTACAGTATCTGCCACAACGAGAGCCTCTTCGATTACCTTTCTGAGGAAGGCAAGAAGGAGGTAGACCAGATTACCTGGGAAAAGGTGGGTGCCCGCATCAAGGACCTCTATCTGAAAACCCTCGGTTGGAAGTAGGCAATTAATAATTAAAAATTAAGAATCAATAGTTATGAAGACAATTTGTTTATATTTCGAGATACATCAGATCACTCATCTCAAGAGATACCGTTTCTTCGACATCGGTACCGATCATTATTACTATGATGACTATGAGAATGAGCGCACCATCAGCGACATCGCTGAGCATTCATATATGCCTGCTCTCAATGCCATCCAGGAGATGATAGAGAAAAACGGCAAGTATTTCAAGGTGGCATTCTCCCTCTCTGGCGTAGGCATGGAGCAGTTGGAGTTGCATGCTCCTCAGGTATTGGAGAAACTGCAGGAACTTAATAACACAGGTTGTGTGGAGTTCCTCGCCGAGCCTTATTCACATGGTTTGGCTTCCCTCGTCAATGAGGAGAGCTTTGCCTCAGAGGTCAAGCGCCAGTGCACCAAGATAGAGGAGTATTTCGGCAAGAAACCTACCGTGTTGCGCAACTCTTCGCTCATCTACAGCGATGACATCGGTGCCGAGGTGGCCAACATGGGCTTCATCGGTATGCTCACAGAGGGTGCTAAGCATGTGCTGGGATGGAAATCCCCTCACTATGTATACCATTGCGCCCTCAATCCAAAGCTCAAGCTCTTGCTGCGAGACATTCGTTTGAGTGATGATATATCGTTGCGATTCAACAATAGCGACTGGGATGGTTATCCACTCTTCGCCGACAACTACATGAACGAGATCGCCGCATTCCCAGAGGAGGAGCAAGTCATCAACATCTTCATGGAGCTTTCTGCCCTCGGCATCGCACAGCCATTGTCTAGCAACATCCTTGAGTTCTTCAAGGCATGGCCTCAGTGCGCCAAGGATCGTGGCATCACCTTCTCTACTCCTACCGAGATTTGCAAGAAGATAAAGTCAGTGGGCGAAATCAACGTACCAGATACCTTGAGTTGGGTAGACGAGGAGCGTGACGTTAGCTCATGGCTTGGTAATCCAATGCAGCGTGAGGCTTTCAACAAGCTCTATAGCGTAGCCGACCGTGTGCGCATCGCCAACGACCCTCGCATCAACCAAGACTGGGATTATCTCCAGGCAAGCAACAATTTCCGTTTCATGACCACCAAGCCAAGCAATGTGGGTCTTGACAGAGGTATCTATTCTAGTCCGTTCGATGCCTTCACCAACTATATGAATATCTTGGGTGACTTTATCAATCGTGTGAACGACCTCTACCCAGCTGATGTAGATAACGACCAGCTCGAAGGTCTCTTGACTACCATCAAGAACCAGGATGAGGAAATCGAGATGAAGGATAAGGAGATTAGTCGTCTCCAGGCCAAGATAGATAAGATAGAGAAGGAGGCTGCCAAGTTGCGTGGCGAAAAGCCAACAGCTAAGAAGCCAGCGGCTAAGAAACCTGCAGTTAAGAAGCCTGCTGCCAAGAAGGCTCCTGTAGCCAAGAATACTGACGATAAGTCTGCTGCAGAAGCCAAAGCAGAGAAATCCGAATAAATCGATTTAGATACTCATAAAAAGTTTAACTCCCCGTAGCTGTGAAGCTGCGGGGAGTTTCTTTTATGTTCCTTGATGTATTTTACTTGTCTATTTATTGATGTATTTCTTGTTATTGTAGATGTATACACCCTTGCTGAGGCTGGCTAGGTCGCTAGGCTTGGCTTTCGTCAGTATCATTCTTCCGTTCAGGTCGTATACGTTTGCCAAGGTATCCTTGTTTTGGTCGACCGTGATGTCGGCGATGCTTGATGTCAAGCCTGTGGCGTTGCATTGGTCATCCACAATCGTGTCGTAGCTCTGAATCCAGAGATTGCCCGATGTGCATGTTATCTTCGAATTGTTCTTGAATACGAGATTGTCCACAAATCTCACGTCTATGCCCTTCTTTGCCTTGATCTGTACGTTGTCGAGCGTCACGTTCTTGATGTGGCTCTCAGGGCGTCCTACGAGGAAAATGGCGTTGCCAGCACAAGTGTCGGTGGTCTTGATGTTCTGCAGCACGATTCCGTTGTAGGTTGGGGTGGTGCTGTCGAGCTCACGTGGGTTCGCCTTGTCCTTGGCAGGGTCGCTGCTGTAATTCTTATCATAGAAGCAGTCCATGGAGAATGGATTCTTCACTCCCGTCATGGTAAAGTTGGAGAACTTGAAGTCTTCCTCGCCACCGCCACGCAGGGTTCCATCTTTGTTGATGCCCGTCTTTAGGCGTACACCGGCAGTTGTTCCATTCATGGTGATGTTGTCAAACCACACATGCTTCACATTCTTGGTGTAACTCCCCACCGAGGCTCCGTGGCCAGTGCCGAAGTTGCAGTTCCATACATGGATGTATTGACCGTCGGAGTCCACCACCACATTGTCGTCGCCATTGCTGATATTGCAGTCATAGATGTTGACGTAAGGTCCCCAGATGGCGATGCCGTCGGTGTTGTGTGACGCCTTTCCTGCTCCTATCTCCGAGGCAGGTTCGCTTATCACCACGTCGTGTATCGTGGCGTGGCTTGCCTTTCCGCCATTGCTGATGGTGATGTTCACGCCCGGTGTGTTTTGTATCTTCAGGTTGCGGATGAGGAATCGTTGCCCCTGTTCCAGTCTTATCATCGAGCCAGGGTCAAATGTATCCTTTTGTTCCTTGGCCAGCCACCATCTGGCCCCTTGACCATCGATGATGGAAGTTTCGCCTTCGCCCTCTATCACGATGTCCGATTGTTTCTTGTTCTTGCATCCGATGTAAACCACCTTTTTCAAGGGGGCGGTGCCATATGGAGCCAGTTTGAGCGTGGCACCGGCGCATAGGTGGAGGATGGTCTTCGACTTGATGCTCAGAATCTCGGAGGTGCTTGTCATCTCTTTCTCGCTTCCAAACATCCATGTGCCTTCTGGTATCACCACCATGCCGCCCGCATCTGGTACGGCATCGAGGGCTTTCTGAATCGCCTTCGTGTTGTCTTCTGCATCGGTGGATGCGCCATAGTCCTTGATGTTGAATGTGTTTGCGGCCGTTATCTCCGGCAGTTGGGGTAGGGATACGGCAGGCCATCCTTCAGGTGTGTTCTGTGCCTTTTGTTCGGCAGTGATGCCCGTGAAGGTTTGTGCGTCGGCAAACATAGGGAAAGCCAGACATGCCGAGAGCGCAATAGTTGTGATGATTGATTTGTTCATGTTTTGTAGGTTTGTTTTTATATTCTGTATTTATGTTGCAAAGTTACAGCTTTTTTGGTGAATACAGTTGTAGTTGTTGATAAATCTAACGATAACGTTTACGATGCTGTAATTGATGATACGAAAAAAGGCCGTACCCTTCGGAATTGCTTCCTTCGGATACAGCCTTTAATCATTAAGGGATGTATGTTCTGGTCAAATTATTCGTACCACTTGCTAGCACCAACCTTGAGCTTCTTCACAGATTCTTCACCGATTGTGAAATCGCCCTTGGCTGCATCCTTGTACTTAGGGTCTGCAACCTTTGCGCTAGGGTCGTTGAAGGCATTATCGCCCTTGCCATCTGCCCATACAATAGTATTCAAGTTTGCGCAACCGTTATAGACGTTGTTTGTGAATTCTGGAACAGTTGTGCTACCTTGGTTGCTCCATACTGCAAGAGTGTTAGTTACGATGTTGTTGCTCCATACAATCTTGCTGCATCCATTGCGAACATAGAGCAAGCGTTTGCCCTTGGTGTTAGAGACACCGTTGATAGTACAATGGTCTACAGTAATAACAGTTTCCTTGCCCAACTTCGCATTGTCATAGCGGATGAAATCACGAGCGGCGCAGCTGTTATACAAAGTACAATTGGTGAGGTTCAATGCTCTGATGTAGCCCTTGCGACAATCGAGGAAATCACCACCGTCACATTCGATGTCATGAATGTCACAGTTGTTTAATGTAATCTCGCCAACCTTGGCTGCTACATTAATGTAGTAGAGACCTTTGCCAAATTTCTTAATCTCTGAGTTCTTCACAACAACTTTATCCAAATCACCAGCTTCCTTAAAGTTGAATGCTTGATCTGTAGAATTGTTCAATGAGCCATCCAGCACAATGTTGTCAATTTCTACGCTCTTAGCACCATTGATTTCGAAGCGTCCTTGAATGATAGGCTTTGCTGAAGGGTAGAGACCTTGAATAGAAACAATTGTTTTTAAGGCAACAGCACTAGTCTTTCCATCTGCCTCTTCTGTTGGAATTTGATAGGTTCCTGGCATCAAAACGAATGTCTCGCCGTCTGTTGCTTCTGTGAGAAGCTTCTTCAAGTCGGCACCTTCCTCAACTATAGTTTTACCAGTAAGGTCTGTGATGGTCGTGATAATCTTGCTACCACGTTCTTTTTCTCCATTGTAGAGATATACTGTGTATTTAGTTGATGGTGACAAGCCATCAACAGTTGCCTTGCCGGCTGCCTTTTCTTCTTCAGTTACCTCATGTGTCGTAATAGTAGATACATTGCCCTTGTCGTCGGTGTATTTTACGACGATCTTTGTAACTTCTTCTCCTGCAGGCCAGTTCATCTTTACAGAACGATCGAGGATATCTTTCAAAGGATCTACAGCCTTGAAAATCTGCTGTGGACTTGTACGGAAGAATACACCATTCCAAACAGAGTTGCGACTATTGTCATTATCGTCTATAGCCATTACTCGTGCAGAGTATTTTGTATCGTAGGTTAAACCTTCGATGAGATAAGGTATGTCTTTTTCTGAAATACCTTTGAAGGTTTGTATAGGACTACCTGCAAAAGTCAGACTATCATCCTGGAAAATTTCGAGGTTGTAACTTGTTGCACCAGAAGATAATGTCCATTCTAATTGTGCGCTTTCTTTAGTAACATTCTTTGCCTCGAAATTTGTTGGAGAGAAATTTCTGCCCACAACTAGGCTTGTAATCTCATCCATTGGATCCGAGCAAGATGCAAGGGTTAGTACTCCTAACCCAAGCATGCATGCATTTATTATTATTTTGTTCATGATTTTCAATATTAAAGTGTAGTTACGTATGTTGTTACTTACTCAACTGCCCATAGTTACCATCATTGTTGAGCATACCATTGCTCTTGTTGATGAAAGTTTGCCAGATTGGCCAGAGACAGTTCAAGCTAGGCTGGTTAACATAGAGACCGTTGATATAGTCATCATTGATGATGTTTTCACCTGTTTTGCTATCTACAAACCATTGCTTAGAAGAGTACTTGTTGGCATCGTCTTTAGTTAAAGCTTCACCTTGTTCGTCTGTGTCACCATGGTTCAAACCATAGATAGATAAGGTTTCACCATCAGCACCAAGCTTATAGTAAAGTTTGCTTGGAAGGTCGCTGTACTCACCTGTACGATTAGACAATCTAGTTAACTTATCCTTGGCTTCAGCCATCTTTTGGTCTATGATGCCCCAACGTATGAGGTCAGCCTTGCGAAGCATTTCTCCTGCAAACTCGAATGCTCGTTGTTCTACGATGCCATTGAAGAATGCCTCTTTGCTAGCAGTGTATTTTGCTTGAAGTGCTGCTACTTTTTGTGCAGGAAGAGCTCTATCAAGAATTGGTTTCATGTAAGGCCAAGCTGCTGCTGGACCGTCCAATTCGTTAATTGCTTCAGCTGCCATCATATAAACATCGGCTAAGCGCATATATTGCCAGTTTACACCGTCATCATTTGGATTGTCTACTATGCGTTTCATCCATTCGTAACGAACTTTTCCAAAGCACCACTTATTTAATGCTCTTAGTTGTTGATAAGCTTTTCCATTTACTAATTCTGAACTCCAATCGTAAGGTACGCATGTTATATCACGACGAATATCATCTTTGTCATAGTCGTAGTATAAGTATGGAATTGGTCCATTGACACCTCCTGCTCCTTGTTGCTTTTGATATTGGTCATTTTTGTTATTGTGTTTTACACCAAAAGTATATACAACACGCCCACGCCCATCAGAGAACGGAATTTCCCAAATTGACTCATCGCCAGCAGTTACATTGTCTTGACATAGCTTAGTAAAATTATCCTTGAAATTACCAAGTTTATTACGGCCACTATTGATTACATCAAGACATTCTTCTTTTGCAATCTGATACATCTTGTCTGTTGCCAACTCTGGGGCTTTACTCTTGCGAAAACCATCTCCACGTAGGCCATAACCGCCTGCGTAAAGAGCAATACGTGCACGAAGAGCTTTTACAAAACTCTTGCTAACACGTTCTGTGCTTTTTGTAATAGGACTTTCGTTTGGCCAGTAGCAATAGTCTTCAGCTTCTTTGAGATCAGAGAGCAATACCTTGTAAATAGAGTCTCTGTTGCATCGTGGCAAATAAACATTTGTAGGGTCGTTTGGTTGGAAACGCGCAGGAACGTCACCCCATCCTTTAATAAGATCATTATAGATAACTGCTCTCAAGGTGAGAGCCTCACCTAGAAGTTGAGCCATATCCTTGTTGTTTTCAGGATTTCCATATTTGCGGATGTTTGTAATAGCGAGATTAGCACGCTCAATACCTTCATAGAACTTACCGTATGCATTGTTTTCAGTGTTCATTTGAGGGTTGGTAGGTAGTGTGTTGTAATTCCATAGGCTTTGCTTCTCATCTGTTGACTTTGCAAATGTTGGATATGTACCACTACCGACTTCAAGGTCTGTAGCTAAGCCGTAGTATGGCAAGAAACGACCACGATAAGAGTTGGTTTCACCAAATGATACGTGGATAGACATAATCTCCGACTCTGCCAAAGAGTACTGCGAGAACACGGAGGTCTCATCCAAGGTAGAGATAGTTGGAGATTCCATGTCGCAAGAGGTCATCATGCCTACAAGCGACAAAGAAACTAGTGATAATTTTATGTAGCTTTTCATTACTATTTTCCTTTTAGATTGTTAGAAGTTCAAGTTTACACCAAATACGAATGAGCGGCTTCTTGGATAACCAGAATAGTCGCAGGATGGAGTCAAACTCTCCTGACCACTCTTCTTGATACAGTCAGATTCTGGGTCGAATCCTGTATAGTCTGTGATGGTGAACACGTTGTAAGCTGTAGCATAGAATCGGAGGCTGTTGATACCTACTCGCTTGGTGATTGATTGAGGAATGGTGTAACCCAAGGTCAATGTGTTCAAGCGGAGGAAAGAAGCCTTCTCGATAGCCCAGTCGGTGAGAACCATCTTGCTGGTGTATGGAGACCACATAGTAGTGTTTTGGTTCATTTCTGCCAATTTCACTGGGTCGTTGCAAAGTGTACCATCCTCATTGAGATTGGTCCAACGCTTGCCGTCAGCCATCACATCTATCATATTACGATACTGATACTTACCGGTTTGTGTACATTCAATCTTATTGGCGTTATAAACCTGATTACCTACGCTGAAGTTGAAATTGGCTGCGAGATCGAATCCGTATGCGTGTGCATTGATGGCGAAACCACCCGTAAAGTCTGGGTTTACGTTACCAATCTTCACCTTGTCTTCTTCACCAATTTTACCGTTTCTGCTCTTTGTGCCATCCTCGTTTTCAACTTCTTGGTCAACGAGTTTCATAGAGCCTGGACGTACTATACCTATAACATCTGATGCGTCAGCTACACCTTCTTTCAAAATCCATTTGCCAGAAGCTTTATCATAACGTTCGAAATCGCTCACTTCATAACGACCTGCACTTTGGTAACCATATATTTCACCTACTTGACCTCCTACGATGAGCTTGTATTCCTCACCGATTTCTGAAGAAGCCCAGCGAGTTTCTGCACCGAACGTTGTCATGTTGCCAAGGCTCTTGATTTTGCCTTTGTTAATACCGATGTTTCCTGTGAGGTCAATTCCCCAGTCTTTCTTATTGACAGCATGCCAAGTCAAGCTAGCTTCCAAACCCTTGTTCTCTGTCTTACCCATATTTCGATATTGGTTGTCGTAACCAGTACCAGCTACAGGGAACTTGATAAGAAGATCCTTGGTTGTATTGAGGTAAGCATCCAATGTACCGTTCAATTTACCACCGAAGAGGGTAAAGTCGAGACCTACATTTCGAGTTATGGTTGTTTCCCACTTCAAGTCAGGGTTTGCCATATTTTTAGAAGGTGCCCACATGGTGGTGAAGCCATTTACCCAACCAGTAGCCGAACCTGTCATAGCCTCATACATCTGTGAGAGTTGGCCTACAGGAATATTATTGTTACCAGCTGTACCAAAAGAGAGACGAAGTTTTAAGTCGTCAAGCCATTTCTTACTTCCTGCCATAAAAGGTTCCGAAGAGATACGCCATGCAGCGGCTGCTGATGGGAAGTAACCCCAGCGATTGTCTTTGGAGAACTTTGAGGAAGCGTCGGCACGGAAAGTAAAGCTCAAGAGATACTTGTCCTCGAAATTATAGTTGGCACGAGTGAAGAATGACAAAAGTTTGTCATCAGCACTATAATAGTCATTTACCTTATTTGGTGTACCTTGTGCTGAAAGTTTCCATGCAGTAGCTGCGTCAAAATCTGTAGGGAAATTACGAATGTCTGCAGAATTTTCATGTTTCTTCGTGATGACATATTCGTGACCGACCAAGAGGTTGACGGCATGTTTATCATTCTTAATCAACTTCTTAAAGTCATAACTAATAGTATTGGTGTTACGGAAACGATGACGTTTGGTGTCGGTTAATGTGATACCTGGCTTACCTGGATAATCAGCAAAAGCTGCTCGAACCTGATAGGTCGTAAGACCAAAGAATCGCTGGTCGTATTCGTTGTAGTCGTCGTAACCAAATTCTGTCTTAGCTTTTAAATTATCAAAGATTTCCCATCCAAATGAGCCGGAGAAATTAAGCTGTTTACGCTCTTTCTTACGGTCATTGTCATACTGGCTTGTTACTGGGTTGTACAAGTTTCCCAAGTCGTCGTCTGATGAGCCTGCGCTTGAATCTAGATTTTTCAATGGGATAGGAGTGTAGATGAGGGCATATTTCAAACGGCGATCTGTGTCATATGCACCTGTTGCATCGTTTGCTCCACCACCACGGATATCTGTGTCAGAATAGCGTACTTGGAAATCTAAGGTTGTTCTCTTGGATGGTTTTGTATTCAACTTCAAGCTGAAATTATCACGCTTGTAGTTAGAACCGATCTGAATGGCCTTATCGTTCATGTGCGCATAGCTGAAAGCATATTTTACGGTCTCAGAGCCTCCAGTAATATTTAAGTTCTGATTGAAGGTGTGGCCTGTACGTCCATATACAATGTCTTGCCAATCATTTCCCTCTACATCCTTGTAAAGATCCATGTCTTGGTAGTTGCCAAAGTAGTCAGTATAAGACGTAATGTCTTTTTCATTCTTGAGAAGTGCCAACTCATACTGCCACTTTGCGTAATCGTAAGGTGATAATGTGTCGAGCTTCTTTGCAATCTTCTTAACGCTATAATAAGCGTTATAGCTTACATTTACTTTACCTGCCTTACCGCTCTTAGTTGTAACGAGAATAACGCCGTTTGCACCACGAGAACCATAGATTGCAGTTGAAGATGCATCCTTCAATACGGTGATGTCCTCAATGTCGGTAGCAGGAATGTCGCTGATACTTTCCACAGGGAAACCATCAACGATAAAGAGTGGGTCGTTACTCTGGGTGATGGAACCGCCACCACGTACGCGGATTTTCACATCAGCATCAGGAGAACCTTCAGATGTGGTTACTTGTACACCGGCAAGTTTACCTGTCAGAGCCTCTGATGCAGAAGCTACTGGCACTGCTGCCAAAGTCTCGCTATTGACCGTAGCCACAGAACCCGTCAAGTCCTTTTTCTTGACAGAGCCATAGCCGATGACCACGACATCGTTCAGGGAAGTCGCATCATCTTCGAGCTTGATGTTGATGACTGACTTTCCAGATACATTTACTACTTGAGGTTTCATACCAACGTATGAAATCTTCAGTTTCTTGCTGTTGCCTTTCAGCGTGATAGAGAAGTTACCGTCTAAATCGGTTACCCCCCCATTACTTGCCGTACCATCCTCGATGACAGAAGCACCGATGATAGGTTCGCCGGTATTGTCGGTGACAGTACCTTTCACCACTGTTTGCGCAAATCCGTTGGCTGACATAGCCAGGGAAGCTGCAACAAGCGCAAATCTTAAATTTTTCAAATTACCAGACATACACTTATAGGTTAGATTAATGTTTATATTATAGTTGTTTTTGAATTTCATTTTTAAGTAGTTGCCATAACTTGCATTCGGTGTTTTTAGGCATCTTTTTGCTTAGTTAGGTTTACTTGATTGCAAATGTATGCAAAATCTTTGAAAGTAAAAAATAAAAAGACCTTAAAATGTAAAAAGATAACGTAAACGTTTTCTTTGGTGTATCATTTACAATATTATTTTTCAGGCTAAAAAATGACATTTCTTTCCGAAATGGCTGATTTCTCCCTCGCAATTCATAGTTTTGTGAGGGAGAAATCATTGAGTTGTGAGGGATAAAACTATGAGTTAGCTTTTTTAACATAAAGCTCTAAAGCATCCAAAGGGAATAAAAGAGATTCTTATTTTAATATCCTTCTGCTTGTTTTCAAAGATGCCTTTTTGCATTATGGTCTTCTCTTGGTTACTTTTTCCATTGACATCGTTACCGACTTGGTTCACTTGTACTTGAAGTAGCTTTCGCAATTACTTGAGTTTGCATTCGCAATTACTTGAGTGCG
>DHMR01000016.1:0-15493 GCA_002405875.1 bacterium UBA4637 | reverse complement strand
ATTACTTGAGTGCGCATTCGCAAGTACTTGAGTAAGCGTTAGGATGTAGTTGAGGATGCATTGGGATGTACTTGGAAATACGTCGGGATGTACTTGATGCTACGTCGGGACGTGTCTGACACTACGTCGGGACGTATCTGGCACTACGTCGGGACGTATCTGGCACTCCATCAGGACGTATCTGGCAATGCGTCGGGACGTAATTTCGAAAGTTCCTCTTTTTTCGTTAGCGAAAAGCGAAAAGAAAGCTGAAATCACCAAGCATTGAGCAGAAAGAATGCCATTTTGCTCAATGCTTTCTGTCTTTTGTCCCCCAAAATGCTCTAAAAGTCCTCTAAAACCCTTGAAAATCGTTGTTTTTATGGCAATATATGGCAGATAAAGCCCCAAAATAGAGAATTGCCATACATCTAATGAATTTATAATCAGGGAGATAGCTGGTTGATATGGCAATATGGCAATTCTTGAAGTCAAAAAAACTTTTTTTATTCGTTCAAAGAAGGTAATAAAAAAATGCAATGCCCGATATTTTACGGACATTGCACCTTAATTATATATGAGAGATGAATTATTTCACCCAACGTGGGTCACCTGCTGTTCCATACTTATCTTTGTATGCATCGTTGAGGTAGAATTCATTTTTCGAAGGGTTTGTGAATACTTCATTTCCCTTTGCTTTCATGTCTTCACCAATCTTACCATTACTCCATGTACAGTCGCTTGTGTAATAGGTATTGGTGCAAGTTACCTTTTTGGTTGATACAGCCTTCATTGCGATGGCCGAATCCCATCCCAAGAGACATGAGTCGAATACAGGGACTGGATTCTTGCTGTTTAAGTTGATGAAATTCTTGCCACCCTGTCCGCAGTTCCAAAATGTACAACTTGTGAATGCCATCTCGATGCCATTTTGCTGAGAGTTGACGATACAGCCGTCGGCTTCTACATTGGCAATGGTAGCGTTGGTAATCTTGATGCTCTTTACACAGTTGTCGTTTGTAATCTTTGAATTAACGATACCATAGCTACCAATATTGTTGATAACGCAGTTGTAGATGCTGATAGCATCGGTCTGTTTGGTATATTTGTCAAAGCGTACAACTCCACGCGTATTGCTTATTTTACATTTTTCAAATTGGATGGAGCTGATATTTCCTGCTTTGGCATCAGGAGAGATGATGTAATCGGCATCTGTACCCTTGTTCTTCAAGTTCATGTTGGTAAACTTGACAATGCCTTTATCTCCTTCCAACTTGACGACCTTCACGGTCCACTCTGGCTGTTTGTCACCTTCCTTACCCCAGAAGTAGATGTTCTTGATGTTGGAAGGTATCGTGATAGAACCTTCGTCAATCTTGGCACCTTGTGGGAATAGAACAACAACGTCTTGTTGTGTCGCACTTGACAGTACATCAGTGATAGTGGTATTCTCGTTCCATTCAAGTTGCTCGTAGCCTTCTGGCAATTGTTCTGTTGTACGGAACTTGTATTCGCCACGTTTCTTTTCGCCTGCGAAAACTCTTACAGTATAGCTATAGTTTGGCTTCAAACCTTCAATGGTGTATGATTTGTTGCTAGAAAGTTCTGTGCCATTTACATCAACAGAACCTTCTTCTGTTTCCTGACCATCACTTACATGATACCATGCGATACGACTTACGTTGTTGAGGCTTTTATTCTCGTTGAACTCAACCAAGGCTGTTGTTGCCTTAGGTGTCACAAGCGTGATAATCTGCTCTGCTTTCGTAGTGAAGCTCTTGTCGTCCAAGTATACCCATTTAGAGACCTTACCTTCATCGTTTGTGCTTCGTAGACGCAAATAGTAGGTTGTCTCAGCCTCCAAGCCTTCAATGGTAGCAGGTGAAGTGGTTACTGTGGATGTGATGCTGTTGGCAGTTTTGCCAAACTCGACATCGTCGTTGAGCTCTTCTGTGCTGCATTCCACCTGATAGCCTGTTGTGTTTGGAGTCTTGTCGAAAGTTATCTCGGCGGAGTTCTCGTCTGGGCTCACGCTCAAACTTGTGGTATGGAACAGACGGTCGAAAGAACCGTCAACATCCCAGTCGTTTTTGTCGGAGCATGAGCTGAGAGAAAATGCACCCAGGAGCATCAAGGCTCCTGAAAGTGCTATGTTTGTTATTTTATTTAGTTTCATGTTTTTCTAATCTTTTAAGAGGATGTTTAGAAACCATATGAGTTGTGAAGCATATTGCGTGAGTCGGCGATGGTTGAGGTCGCGATTGGCAATAAGTAGCGGTTCTTGACGGTGGTGTTGAGGCCTGCGCTGATATAAGGCAACTTCTTTTCAAGGTTGTCTTTCTTCTTGTTCTCGTTGGCGGCTCCCCACCAAGCTGTGCTCTTGTAGCCGCTGGTGCTTGTAGGTACAGCGTACCAGCAAACGGAACTCATGTCGATGCTGATGTTGCCATCTTTGTCCTTGATTTCCTTGTAGTACAACTTATCTGGATATTCTGCCAACTCAGCTTCGTACTTAGCTTTGAACTCGTCTATTTTTGCACTCAAGAGGTTCCAACGTTCCAAGTCGAATTTACGTACACCTTCACCTGTGAACTCCCAAGCATTTTCGTCTACGATAGCCTTGAAGAATCCTTCTTTGTCTGAAGGCAAACTGTTGATATATTCTTGTGCTGCCGACTTGGCGTTGTCATCGAAAGCGCGATTGTGTACCTCTGCCAAAGCTTGGCGAGCAGTCAAGCCTGCGCCGTCTGTTGCATCGTCTGGACCATGGAGCTCGTTCAAGCACTCTGCATAGTTGAGTAGTACCTGAGAGTAGCGCATCTTGATTTCATTGATGCCTGTAGGTACTTTCTCTGTACTAGCACAAGCAGCGTTACGCCATTCCTCTGTCATCTTACGAACATCCCATTTGCCAATATAGAGCTCGAAAGGCTTGTTGCTATCGAACTTCTCCTGGGTCAAGCCGCTGTTGTTGGCAATAGTATAAGGTACACAAGTAATGTCACGACGAGTATCCTTCTTGTCGAATGACCAGAAAAGTGGAGCGGTTGTCTTGATCTTGCCTGATGAGTTGCCCTTAGGACCATACTTGTTGGTGTTGGCAGCAACACGTACACCTACAGTGTATCCACGCTCTCCACTCTTGTTTAAGCCCATAGGAATTTCGAAGAGGTTCTCCTGATACTGGGTGTCGAGCTGGCGTTGGTTGACAAGATACCATTCGTTGGCAAAGCTTGGGTTCAGCTTATGTACGCCACTATTGATGACAGCATTCAAGTTGCTCAAGGCTATCTTGTAGAACTTGGTGCGGTCGGTCTCTGAAGGGCGCTGGGTAGGGTAGGTAGGGTCGCTGTTCTCAGATGCGGTCTCATATCCATCCTTGGCCTTTTCGCGGATAGCCCAACCTGCACGCTGCATGGCGATTTGAGCACAGAGAGCATGAGCGTAACCCTTGGTTACATGCTCTGTGGTGTAGCCATCGGTGCCAGCCCATGGCAAAATCTCTGCAGCGGTCTGAAGGTCTGTGATGAGGCTTTCTAAAATGTCGTCTCGGTCCGTCTTCCCAATAAATGCGTTGTCGAGTGTTGGGTTGGTTCGGTCTGTCTTGAATGGCACGTCGCCGAAATTCTTAACCAAGTCGTAGTAGCACATGGAACGAATAACCAATGCTTCTGCCTTATATCGTTGCATGTTTGTATAATCAGAACCTTTTCCTTCGGCGTATTTGCCATGGTCTACTCCATAAACGATGTTATTGCAGTTTTCTATAATGCTGTACATCTTGTCCCATGCGTCAGCAATCTTAGACCATCCACCAGCCACAGCATTGTAGTTCATGACGCCACGTTCGCTGGACGTTTGTACAGATGAACTGGCATCTATACCATCGATGAGTTCACAATCGCTATTGGCTGTTACTGTGAAAGCCATTACTTGGGCGTATGCAGCATCTTCTGTCAGCTGACCGTATACCTTGTTGAGTGCGAGACCTGTATAATAAGGTGAGTCGAACACGTCAGTTCTGTCATGCTCTGATGGTGAGGTCTGGTCGAGGAAATCATTGCATGAAGTTGCTCCGATGATGAGACCGCCCATCAATATTGCTTTGATAATATTATTTTTCATTTTTATAGTCCTCCTTTTCAATTAGAATGAAACGTTTACGCCGAACACGAAGAGGCGACTCTTTGGATAAGCCGCATAGTCGATGCCTGGGCACATAGGATTCTTCTTGCTACTAACATCTGTCTCTGGGTCTGAGCCAGAATAGCTTGTGATGGTAAACAAATTGTAACCAGTTACATAGAAACGCACGTTGCTGAGGTACAGTTTGTTGACCAAGCTCTTAGGCAATGTGTAACCGAGTGTGATATTCTGTACACGGAGGAACGATGCATTCTCTACTGCATAGTCGAGCAGGGACATGGTACCAACAACTGATGGATTCCAAATACTGGCTCCTTGATTCATCTCGTTGAGTCGAGCAATGGCTGCCTCTTGTGTGCCATAAGCTGCAAGTACATCTGCTGAGGCTGGATTGTTAGCAATGTTAAGGCCTGTATTGAGGTCAAGACTTGTGTAGCGACCTACAAAATCATTGTTCAGGTTGTAGCCCTTGCGAGAGCCCCAGTTGAACGAAGATGCAAGCTTAGTACCATTAACAATCTTGTTGCCAAACGAGTAATTGCAGAAGACGGAAGCGTCGAATCCGTGAAATGTGGCATTAATGCCGAAACCACCCTGCCAAGGAGCCACGGTATTGCCGAGACGTTTCTTGACAGCATTTCCGTTTTCATCTGTTTCCAACTTGATGGCACCAGGCTTCAAGCTTCCACCGATGGTCTTGTAGCTGTTGTCTGTGATTCCATCACGCAAAGCCCAAGCTTTTCCGTTCCAAATCAATTCACCATTTGGATTGTTGGTCTCATCGTATGCTGTGTAGAAACCTTTGTACTTGTAACCATACAATTCACCCAAGCGACCACCTTCTACAACCTTGAAGTTCTCGCCATCATTGAATGTAGAACCAGCCCATTTGTAGTTTTGGAACTCAGATGTGGTGTTCAACTTATCAATGTGGTTGCGGTTGTATGAGATGTTTGCATTCACTGTCAATGTGAAGTTCTTTTTCTCGATTGCATTGTAATTGATAGCAAATTCAAAACCCTTGTTGGATGTCTGACCAAAGTTCTGGTACTGGTAGTTGTAACCTGACACAGATGTGATAGGCACCTGCATCAAGAGGTCTTTGGTTGTATTCCAATACAAGTCGAATGTTCCGTTAATTTTGCCGTTGAAGAAACCATAGTCGATACCAAAGTCGCGAGTTACGGTAGTTTCCCATTTCAGGTCTGGATTGTAGAGCTTGCTCATATCGAGGATTGTAGATGGATTCTCCCCGAAGAATGGTGTCTTGTCGGTAGCTGTACCCAACGCATAAGTAGGGTCGATAAGACCGGAGTTGATGCGGTTGTTACCAGCTGTACCATAAGAGAGACGAAGTTTCAAGTTGGAGAGCCAGTTCTGGGTGCTTTGCATGAACTTTTCGTCACTCATTCTCCAAGCAAATGCAGCTGATGGGAAATAGCCCCAACGGTTTCCCTTTGCGAACTTAGAGCTAGCATCAGCACGCAATGTAGCTGTAAAGAGATACTTTTCAGCAATCGTGTAGTTCAGTCGGCCGAAGAAAGAGAACATGTTGTCCTTTCTTGCAATGTTGTTGGAGTTGGCCAATGCAGTACCAGAGTTTTGGTTGGCAAGGGCTTCCTTCAAGCCAAAAGATGTTGGGAAAGCTACGGTTGTGGACGTATAGGTCTCATCCTGTGAACTTGACCATTCCTGACCTAAGAGGAAATTCAACTTATCATCCTTGAAGAGGATATTCTTGTTGTCGTATGTAACAGTGTTTGCATTACGCCAGTTCTTATTGTCTTTACGGTCGATTTCTGTCTGCGGCATACCTGAATAACCGAATTTAGAGTTACGGCTAGCCTTTGTTCCCCATGCTTGGTCGGTCTTTGCGTAAGTCCAACCATAGCCGAACTCTGTGCGGAATGTAACGTGCTTCCAAGGTTTCCAGTTCAAGCCAAGATTGTAGTTCTGGCGGAAGGTGCGTTGCTGCTTGTAAGTATCAAGCATTCGCTCGTAAGGACTGGCCTCATAGCTAGAGCTGGATTCGTCATCTTCTCCAGTCATGGTGATAGGGTCGATAGGACGGAAAATAACAGTGCGAGCTATGATAGAGTTGGCTGCATTGCTTTCGTTAGTATCGGCTCCAGAGCCAAGACCATTCACTTTCTGATAGCTCAAACGAGCGTTGAAGTCAAGTGTTAACCACTCGTTGAGATTTGAGTTCAACTTAGCGTTGATGTTGTCTTTGCTGTAATCAGATCCCATCATGATGCTCTTGTCATTGGTTCGAGCATAGCTTATATTGAATTTGGTGTCTTTAGAACCACCACTAACGCTTACATTGTAAATCTGTTGCAAACCAGTACGGCCGAAGAGGTCGTCCTGATAGTCGTTGCCCTTGACGGATTTCCAAATGTCGAGGTCGTCATAGCTTCCGTAACCCTTGTCGTCGCCCAATTCATACTGATACTTGGCGTATTCGTATGGGTTCATTACAGCAACTTCCTTGATAACTTTTCTGAAACCAAGTGAAGCACCAAAGTTTACTTGTACTTTGCCTTCCTTACCACTCTTGGTGGTTACGATGATGACACCATTGGCACCACGTGCACCGTAAATTGCAGTAGAAGACGCATCTTTCAATACGTCGATAGTTTCAATGTCACTAGGTGCAATATCGCTGATAGAGCTTACTGGAAATCCATCAACGATGTAGAGAGGAGAGTTGTCTTGAGAAAGAGAACCGCCACCACGTACACGAATCTTTACATCAGCATCAGGTGAACCTTCTGTTTGCATCACAGAAACACCTGCCATTTTTCCTTGGATGGCCTGTGCTGCACTCGATACAGGAACATTCGCAATGTCCTTGGCAGACACTGAAGCAACAGAACCCGTGAGGTCCTTCTTTCTTACAGTACCATAACCGATTACAACGACGTCGTTAAGAGTGTGGTCGTCATCCTCAAGTTTGATGTTAATCACTGATTTGCCAGCAACGCTTACTTCCTGTGGTTTCATACCGATGTATGAAATCTTCAGTTTCTTGCTCTTGCCTTTCAAATCTACAGAGAAGTTACCATCAATATCGGTTACCCCCCCATTACCAGCTTGTCCAACCTCCATGACGGAAGCACCGATAATTGGTTCGCCCGTATTGTCAGTAACAGTACCCTTAATGGTCTGCGCCGAGATGCTTGTTACACAGAACATGAGGGCACCTGCCAACGCAATTTTCTTTTGTTTAAAATTACCAGACATACATTTAATTCTAGATAGATTAGTATAAATATAATTATTCGCGTGCAAAAATACAAAATTTTATGCACGCGAACAAATAATAGTGTACTTTTTACAACGTAAACGTTTTCAATCTTTCAAATCTTTTCGCATTTGTTTACATTTGTCTCATCATTTCCATTTCAAGGCTTGCCCAGAGGAATGGACCTACGCCCTTGGCGTCGTTGTCGCGGATGGGCTCGCTGATGTAATAGTTGAAGCTGCCGTCTCGCTTGTAGTTGGGCTTCTTCACGTATGGCCCAGGACCGGGACCAAGACCGCTCACCGAACAGCACTTGGTGAGACTGATGGTCTTGTCGGGATTCACCTGAATGAAATTCTTGAGGATTCCTTCGTAGGCCTTGACTCCTGCTTGGCGATAAGATTCGGGCAGGTAGCCCTTTCGCACACCCTTCAGCAGCACGTAGGCGAACATGCTGGAGGCGGTGCTCTCCAGGTAGTTGCGAGAATCTTTCACGTCCATCACATCATACCATACGCCGGTCTTCTTGTCTTGATACTTCACGATGCTCTTCATCGCCTTGTTCAGCAGGGCGATGACTTCTGCTCGGCGAGCGTAATCCTCGGGCATTGCGTCGAGACACTCGGTCATGGCCATCACGTACCAGCCGAGGGCTCTCGCCCAGGTGTGCTGGCTCTGTCCGTTCTCCTTGTTTGCCCAGAATTGCTGGTGAGTCTCGTCCCAAGCGTGTTTCCACAGCTGGGTCTTCTCGTCGTAGGTGCGTTGGTCGGTCTTGATCATTTGGTCTACTGCGTCGTCGAGAATCTTCTTTGCCTTCTTGGGCTTGAGATTTTGCACGGCATACTGGCAGTAGAAGGGGAGCCCCATGAAGATTCCGTCGAGCCATACTTGGTTGGCGTAGATGGCTTTGTGCCAATATACACCCTCCTTGGTGCGAGGCTGATTTTGCAACTGTTTGAAGAGCGTCTTCAAGGCGAGCTCGTTGCCCTTGCTAGGGAAGAGGTTTTGCATGCGGAGGATAAACTTGGCGGTGCGCACGTTGTCGAGGTTGAATTCCTCATACTTGTAGCCCGTGATGTTTCCCTTTTCGTCTATCATCTTGGCAGGATACTCTTGCAGGTAGCGGATGATGGAGTCGTTGCCTTCCTTATATTTAAGATAGGTGTCGAGCATTCCTTCCATCTCGATGCCCATCACGTAGCTCCAGCGGGGCTTGTTGGGTGAGAAGTCGAGGTTGTAGGGGTGGGGCACTCGCTTCATCTCGCTGTAGGTGAGCCACTCAGAGTAATGCTTGTAGGGGCGGTCGGCCTCGTTGAGCACCAGCGAACCATTGATGAAGAGGTTGTCGAATTTCACGTTTCTCGTCTTGCCGGTGATTTTCACAGGGTCTTTCTGTACGCCGTTGAAGCGACAGTTTTTCACCGAGATGTCGGATACGTTCTCCACGCTGTCTCTGCCGATGATGAGCACTCCGTAGTTGCTCTTCTCGCAGGTTACGCCCTCCATGCTCACGTTGCGCACGGTAGGCTCGAAGCCACGGTAGCAAATCTCTCGTGGCTCATAGTCGAGGTTGATTTTCAGCACGGCTTCCTTGCATTGCCCCACGGTGATGTTGCGCATGTTGATGTTTTGGATGAGGCCGCCTCGGCAGTTGTTGGTCTTGATGCGGAGGATGCGCTCCAGGTTGGGCGAGTCCATGCGGCAGTTTTCTGCATAGACGTTCTCGCAGCCACCCGAAATCTCAGAGCCGATGACTACGCCGCCGTGCCCATCTTGCATCTCGCAGTTGCGGATGATGATGTTGCGGGAAGGTTGGTTCCAGAGGCGGCCGTCGTTGTTGCGTCCGCTCTTGATGGCGATGCAGTCGTCGCCGGTGTGGAAGATGCTGTTCTCGATGAGCACGTTCTCGCAAGCCTCTGGGTCGCATCCGTCTCCGTTAGGTCCTTCGTTCCAGACAGTTACGTTCTTCACCGTGACGTTCTTGCAGAGCAGGGGGTGGATAACCCAGAAAGGGGAGTTGAGGAGCTTGACTCCTTGGATGAGGATGCGCTCGGAGCGCACGAAGTTGATGAGTTGTGGGCGAAGTCCCTGTCCCAGTCCAAACTTGCGCTGGTCGAAGTCCACTCCGTCTTCTGCCTGTTTCAAGAGTCGGGCGCGAGAGCCGAGACATTGTGCCTCCTTGGTCACTCCTTCCTTGTATCCGAATCGTGGGTGTCCGCACATAGGCCACCATGTTTCCATGTTGCCGCCACCGTCGATGGTTCCCTCGCCTAGGATGGCGATGTCTGTTGCCTTGTAGGCGTAGATGCATGGTGAGTAGTTCCAGCAGGCGAGACCTTCCCATGAGGTGCGTACCAGCGGATAGAGTCGGGTGTCGAAAACAAACAGGAGGGTTGCTCCTTTCTTCAGTTCCAGCTCCACATGGCTCTTCATCTCGATGGCTCCTGTCTTCCAGGTGCCTTCGGGGACGATGACTCTACCACCACCTTTCTTCGAAACGAGGGAGATGAGGCGGTTGATGGCTTTCTGATTTTGGGCTGCCGTGTTGGTGGTCTTGGCACCAAACGAAGTAATGACAAACTTGCGAGGGGCGAGCTTGACGTTGGGCAGCAGGATGCTCTTCTCGATGCGCTGATATTCAGCGTTGTCCCATCCGGCAGCAAAGGCGCAGGTAGGGAGGAGTAGAGCAACGAGTAAGGTTTTGATAAAATTCTTCATTGCTTGTATTTGTAGATTAGTTTATGTTTGTTGTCTAGGCTGCAAAGATAAACATTTTATTTGGATTTGATGAGTTTCTCTGTGTTAAAAAAGAAAGATTGGCAGAAAATACGTTAAATTTTTGGTTGTTAGAAAATAAAACACTATCTTTGCAACGTAAATTAACATTCTTAATGCAATAAAAAAGATGAATCTCAATGAACTGACAGACGAGGAGTTGGCCCTGGCTTATGTTGGGGGCAACAACAAGGCCTTCGACTTATTGCTTTCCCGCAATGAGGTGAAGCTCTTTTCTTATATCCTGTTTGTAGTTCATGACGAGGACTTGGCCAATGATATTTTCCAGGAAACTTTTGTCAAGGCGATTACTTGGCTTCAGACCGGGCAGTACAACAACCATGGCAAGTTTACTGCATGGCTGATACGCATCGCTCACAACATCATCATAGACGGCTATCGTATCCAGTCTGCTCGACGTTTTGTGGACCAGGGGGACAGAAACGACCTTTCTACCTTGCGCAGCGATGATGTGATGGAAAGTTTTGCCGAGCGAGAGATTGTGAAAGGTCAGGTGCTCAAGGATGTGAAGAAGCTTGTGGATTTCTTGCCTGCCAATCAGCGTGAGGTGGTCTACATGCGTTTCTACCAGCAAATGTCGTTCAAGGAGATTGCCGCTTGCACCAATGTGAGCATCAACACCAGCCTGGGACGTATGCGATATGCGATACTCAACCTTCGCAGGATGGCCAAGGAACACAATATCTATCTGGAAATCGACTAGCCTTTCCTGATTTATTTGGAAAACGGTTAGCCTTTCTTGCCCGATGGGGGCAGAGAAAGGCGTATCCTGTTTTAATCTTCTATTTGTTTCAATTCCTTCAGTGCGTGGATGGTAGAGATAGGGTCTGTGCTCTTGAACACATAGCTACCGCTTACCAGCACGTTCACACCGGCTTTCACCAGTCGTGGGGCTGTCTCGGCCTGCACGCCACCGTCCACCTCGATGAGGGCGTGGCTTCCACTTTCCTTGATAAGCTTGCGCAGGCGACCCACCTTCTTGATGGTGTTCTCGATGAATTTTTGTCCACCGAATCCTGGGTTCACGCTCATGAGCAGCACCATGTCTACGTCGCAGATGATGTCTTCCAAGACGCTTACCGGGGTAGAAGGGTTGAGGGTGACACCCGCCTTCATTCCGGCGGCGTGAATCTGCTGGATGGTGCGATGCAGATGTACGCAAGCCTCGTAGTGCACATTCATCATCATGGCTCCTATCTTAGCGGTGTGCTCGATGTATCTTTCGGGGCGTTCTATCATGAAGTGAACGTCGAGGGGCTTGGTGCAGGCCTTACTCACGGCCTCGAGCACGGGAAAGCCAAACGAGATGTTGGGCACGAACACGCCGTCCATCACGTCCATGTGCAGCCAGTCGGCCTCACTCTTGTTGATCATATCTATGTCGCTCTGCAAGTTGATGAAGTTGGCAGAGAGTAGGGATGGTGATACGATAGTTTTCATCTTTCTTCAGTTGTTTTAGTTAAGATAGCACGCCTTGTATTGTCCGTTGCGCATGATGGTGCGGTAGGAGTAGGCTATCTGCTTGATGAAGTAGATGGTCTTTGCCGATGGTCTCATTTCTTCTTGAGTAAATACATGCTTCATAGGCGCATATCTGAATAGTTATTAATATTGTGACTTTTACTAGTATAACGAGTGTTGGGTGACTTTATTACATCGGCGGTGCACATTTTTTGTTTTTTTTCTTCTATATATAATAAGGTGTAAGGGGTGTAGAGGGGTGCTGAATGTCGCAGAAAACAACAAATTTCTATTAAAAATGAAAATTTTCTGCCAAAAAGTTTGTGGTTTAAAAGAAAAAGTGTACTTTTGCAATTGAATAATAAAAACTGCTGGGTGCAAGTCTGGCGCAAACAATTAATTTTAAAACAAGAGAACAATATGACAACATTCGTATCTACAGCATGGTGGTGGCGTAACTCAAGATTGAACAAGTCGTGAGTCGATAAGCCGTATGTGGATGTGAACACAATATTGAGAGGCCTGCCGTAACTTACGACAGGCCTCTTTTTCTTTTGTCCCCTTTTCGTGCAAGGGTGAGGAAAACAAGAACAGAAAATAAAAACATAAAAATATAGGAGATTAGAACAATGGAAATGAAAGACATCTTGAACAGAATGTTGAACCACGAGGAGCTTTCTCGTGAGGAAACCAAGAACGTCATCGTGGGAATTACAAAGAGCGAGTTCCCTGAGGAGCAAATCACAGCCTTGCTCACCGGATTGCAGATGAGAGGGGTGACCGTGGATGAGTTGCTGGGTTTCCGTGACGGTATTCTTGCCACCGGTGTGCCAGCCATCCTCGACTGCGACCGCTACATCGACGTGGTGGGAACGGGTGGCGACCGCAAGAACACTTTCAACATCTCTACCACTTCTTGCTTTGTCATCGCTGGCGCGGGCTACAAGGTGGCCAAGCACGGCAACTATGCAGCCACATCCGTGAGCGGCGCTTCCAATGTAATCAAGAACCACGGCGTGCAGTTCACCGACGACCTCGACAAGCTGAACCGCAGCATCAACGAGGCGGGAATCGTTTATCTTCACGCCCAGCTCTTCGCCAAGGCGATGAAGTTTGTGGGGCCTATCCGCAAGGCGCTCCAGTTTCCTACGGTGTTCAATCTGCTGGGCCCTTTGGTCAATCCAAGTCAGCCTAAGTGCCAGTTGCTGGGTGTTGCCAATCTCGACCAAATGCGTCTCTACAACCAGGTTTATCAGAAGATAGGGATAGACTACGGAATCGTGAACAGCATCGATGGCTACGACGAGATTTCGCTCACCAGCGACTTCAAGGTGACGACCAACGACTATGAGAAAATCTTCAAGCCACAAGACCTCGGTTTCGAGCTTGCCAAGCCAGAGGAGGTTCGTGGCGGTGCCACCGAAGAGGAGGCGAAGGACATCTTCGACGCAGTGCTTGAGAATCGTGCCCTGCCTGCACAGAAGAACATCGTGCTCGCCAATGCAGCCTTCGGAATCCAGGTGATGGAGAAGGGAAAGAAGAGCATCGAGGAGTGTGTGGAGATTGCTCGCGAGAGCATCGACTCAGGCAAGGCTCTCGCCACATTCAAGAAGTTCGTGGAACTGAACTCTTAATCTCCCACAGATTTCACTGACAGCACAGATTTGTGCCCTTTTACAGATAACACAGATTTAAGACCTTTCGGTCTATAATAATTCACGTATATAAACGAAGCATGACAGATATATTAGAAGAAATAGTCGCTCACAAGCGAATCGAGATAGACCAGCGCAAGCGCTTCATTTCGCCTCGCCAGATGATTACCCTCACCGAACAGAAGATGAAGGAGGATGACGGGAAGGTGATTGGTGGCAGCATGAGGGAGGCTCTGATGAATTCCTCGACAGGAATCATTGCCGAGTTTAAGCGCAAGTCGCCCAGCAAGGGGTGGATCAAGCAGGAGGGCAAGGCTAGCATCATCCCGCTGAGCTACCAGCAGAACGGGGCTTCGGCGCTGAGCATCCTCACCGACATTGATTATTTCGGCGGCTACGATGAGTACATTCAGGAGGCTCGCCACGTGGGTGTCTCTATACCTATATTATATAAGAACTTCGTGGTGGAGGAGTATCAGTTGCTCCAGGCCCGCTATTGTGGAGCTTCTGCCGTGTTGCTCATCGCAGCTTGCCTCTCCAAGGACGAGTGCAAGAGGCTCTTGCAGATGGCTCACCAGCTGGGGTTGGAGGTGCTCCTGGAGATGCACAACGACCGAGACTTCGAGTATGCGGAGCTGGAGCCTGATTTGTACGGAATAAACAACCGCAACCTCGGAACCTTCGTCACGGATGTGGAGAACAGCTTCCGACTCGCCGAGCAGCTTCCTAAGGACGTTTGCCGAGTGAGCGAGAGCGGTATTTCCAAGCCCGATGTGGTGAAGAGGCTACGCGAGGAGGGCGGATTCAAGGGCTTCCTCATGGGCGAGCAGTTCATGAAACAGGAGGACCCGGGCAAGGCTCTCGGGGAATTTATCGCAAAGCTCTAAGGGAACTAAAACGTCGCCCTGAAAGCCCAGACGCTTCTAGCCTGAAAGCCCAGACGCTTCTAGCCTAGGCTACGTCGCCCTGAAAGGGCAAAAGCTCCTAGCCCAGGGCAACACCCTGGGTAAATGTAAATAGAATTAATGCGCCCTGTAAGGGCAAAAGCATAAAAATAATAAAGAATATATGAAAATCAAGGTTTGCGGAATGCGCGATGTTGACAATGCGTGGCAGGTGGCGCAGCTCGGAGTCGATATGATGGGCTTCATCTTCTATCCTAAGTCGCCTCGATATTTCGGTGATTGCATGGAGAGAGAATTCCCACTGCCTCGTAAAAAAAACGGTGAGTTGGTGGAGCGAGTGGGTGTATTTGTGAACGATACGTTTGAGAACATCAATACAGGTTCATTGTGCTTAGGCTTGGATGGGGTACAGTTTCATGGTAGCGAGAGTCCTGACTATTGTAAGAGATTTCGGGAATATCACGAAAAATCCTTGTATGGACACATCAGGCCTTTCCTCCAAAAGGATGGGGGTTGTTCAGCGGAGCCTTTCAAGCTCATCAAGGCGATAAGCGTTTCCACAGCCGAGGACATTCAGAAATACAAGGAGTATGTAGGCGCTGTAGACTGCTTCCTCTTCGATACGAAGTGTAAGGCTTACGGGGGAAGCGGTGAGCAGTTTGATTGGTCGGTACTGGATGCTTACGACGGCGACCTGCCGTTTTTGTTGAGCGGCGGAATCGGACCGGAAGATGCGGAAAGGGTCAAGGAGTTTCATCATCCAAAGTGCATCGGGATAGACTTGAATTCGAAATTCGAGATTGAGCCGGGGCTGAAGGACGTGGAAAAGCTCGGAAGGTTTATCTCGCAGGTTCGGGAGTAGGAGGGAAATTTAGAATTCCCGCAAATTTTCCAGCAGTTTGGTTGCCACGGGCTGAAAGCCCAAAAGCACCTAGCCCAGGGCAACGCCCTGGGTTAACGGGCGGAAATTAACGCGCCCTGTAAGGGCAAAAGCGTTATATAATTAGCGGAATTCTTATGCTTTTGCCCTTTCAGGGCGCATGGAATGCTGCGAAACTACCTAGGGCGTTGCCCTAGGCTAGGTGCTTTTGCCCTTTCAGGGCGCATGGAATGCTGCGTAGGTGCTTCTGCCCTTTCAGGGCGTGTAGATTCAACTATACAGTTTGATTTTTTATGGATAAAATAATAAACAATAAGATGAATAAGATAAATGCATTGTTTGCAAACAGCAAGGATCGCAAGCTTTTGAGCTTGTATTTTTGCGCCGGATGCCCTACGCTTGAGGGCACTGGCGATGTGATTAA
>DHMR01000066.1:33378-33811 GCA_002405875.1 bacterium UBA4637 | reverse complement strand
TTTGGCTCCGTAGCTCAACTGAATAGAGCACTTGACTACGGATCAAGAGGTTCAAGGTTTGAATCCTTGCGGAGTCACTATCATTTACTATTCTGCACCCTTAGCTCAGTTGGTAGAGCAACTGACTCTTAATCAGTGGGTCTAGGGTTCGAATCCCTAAGGGTGTACAAAAGAGCAATTCTCCTTTGAGAATTGCTCTTTTTGTTTATATATTCTTCTTCTTATTATATAATCCTTCTTCTCTCCAAAATACATCTTTTGTCTGACGACACTGCACGTTGTCGCTGCCCTCACCCATTGTAAATTTCTCTGCGAATAGATGAAAATTCCTTTTCCACTAGTTAAAGAAAGGTTCAAGCCTACTTGATATTTTAGTTCAACGATGCTGAACGCATGTTCAACGTCGCTGAATATAAGTTCAACATCGTTGAAT
>DHMR01000066.1:3860-33244 GCA_002405875.1 bacterium UBA4637 | reverse complement strand
ATACAATTGCAACCATCGGGAAAAGGAAGAAGAATAGCAAGGATACACGACTGGAAGTATATGGCGAAAGGAACGGAAAGGCTTATGGCTAGGACAAAAAAAATAGGACCTGTTTCACAACAGATCCTATCACATACTTACTAAAACTAAATTAACCACTAAAAAAACTAATATTTTCTTGTTTTGCCAGTGCAATCGCTACACGGCTAAAACTTACTTACCTATGGACAAAAGATTCTGCCCTAGAATCAATAACCAAAGGCAAAGGTATAACATTTTGGCGATTCTACCAAACTTTTCTCCAACTATTTTCGAAAAGCATGAAAGAATCGCCATTATTTTACATTATTTAAAACTTATAGCCGATAGTCATCAGCAATTGATGACGCTTGTTGTCGACCTTGGAAGACTGAGCTACACAAGACAAACTAGAATTATCAGTATTGTCGTAGCTTACGAATGGGTAGAAGTCTCCCTTCTGCATAGAGTACTGGTAAGCAACATCTATGGTGAGGTTCTCGTAGTTGAAGCCGAAGCCACAGGTAAAACGATTGGTTGCCTTCCAGTTGGTATAGTCGGTGGAAGTGGATACATCCACACCATTGCTGCCTATCGTTTGGTCGCGATAAGCACCATCACGGAACATTGGAGATACGTAGTTGTAACCCAAGCGGATGGAGAACATGTCCACAGGCTTAATCTCGGCACCAATCTTGAATGTGCTCACGCCCTTGAGGTTGGCACGAGTGTCGGCGTTCATCGCATCGTCGCTAGAACTTGTCTCATAATAGCCACCATACCAATCATCATAATAGCCACCATCTTTCACACGGTTGTCCATGTGGTCGAACCAAGCATACTCGTATGTAGCACCGAGGGCCAAGAAATTGCCCACGGTATGACCCATGCTCACACCAACCTTCCAAGGGGTGTTGAGACGGAAATCATAGTCGATGCTCTGTCCCTTGTCGCCCTTAAAGTAGCAAGGCTGAGCCACGCCCTGCGCATCATTATAGGTGGCTGGGGTATTCTTACCATCCATCGTTACATCGTTGTCGCCACTCAAGGTGAGGTCGTAGAAGATAGGACTATTGAAATAAGCACCGATGCGGAATGGAGAATCCTCCACTGGGCGGAAGATGACACCACCCTTCACGTCAAAGCCCGTACCCGTAATCTTCAGCTGCTCGAAAGATTCGGTGTAGTTGCCGTCCACCAAGTCTTCGCTATAGAGCGAATTGCTATTGTAGTGAACATCGTGGATGCCTACGGTCAAACCGAGCCATACACGATTGTTGATGCTACCGCTGATGTTGAAATCGTAGTCGCCAATATAGCCGTGCTGATACTGACCGAACACATACTTGTTGGCCTCGGCATAAGCTAGCTCGCCATTTTCGTCTACATTGAGCAAACCATTCTGATAATTTCCCGAATTGTTATTATAACCACCATAGTTGGCATCGACACTTGTCCAACCATCTACTTTCTCATAATGCTTGGCTGCAGTAATCTTGTTCTGTGAAGCACCGCTCAAGCTCGCAGCAGCATTCAGAATCTGTCCAAAGTCGGTACTCTTATGATAGTTGAAAGCAAGGTTCATCCAACTGTTACCCTTAAACTTAGGGCTCCACACGAAGCCAGCCTGGTCAAATGTAGGATGGCTTTTCTTTCCATTGAAATCGATGTGTGCACCTTGATATTCCGTATAGTTCTCTGCCCCACTCTGAGCAATGACACCAGCCGAGAGACTCACCTGGCTTTTACGGAACAAACCCACACCAGCAGGGTTGCTGCTGATGGTAGAGATGTCGGCACCGAGGGCTTCCATCGCTCCACCCATACCTATATAGCGGGCGGTACCGGTAAGCTGGGGAGCAGCCAACTTAGTGTCTTGATAAGTTTCTTGCGCAGTGGCTGTCATGGATGCCATCAGCACACTGGCGAAGAGTATATGTTTAAAAGTTTTCATAATCTTCTCTTTTATATGAAATATTGTGTATTTTAATCAGTCATTGTATTATCTTCTACCGCCAAAGCTGCCGCCACCTGAGCGACCTCCGCCTCCGCCGAAGCTACCTCCGCCTGAGCGACCACCGCCGAAGCTGCCGCCACCCATGCTACCTCCGCCAAAGCTAGAGCCTCCGAAGTTGCCACGGGAGCCAAAGTTGGAGTTATTGTTGTTGAAGGTATTGTTATTGCGAGTATCGGTACGCTGTCCAAAGCCACGGTTGCTATAGCTGCGACGCGAATAGGTGTTGTTGGTATAAGAGCCGTCAACACGATGGTTGGAGCCGTCGATGCGACCAGGATTGTTGTAGCGGATGTTGCCAGCAAAGGCACCATAGCTCACATGCCCTATCATCGGACCGCCCCAATACCAAGGACTGTAGTATCCACCCCAGCCATAATACCAAGGGTCGTACCAGCCGCCATACCAGCCCGCATAGCCATAATACCATGGATCATACCATGGGTCATACCATGGGTCGTACCAGCCAGCATAGTAACCATAGCGCCAAGGGTTGTGCCATCCCCACATGCGAGAGCGCCAATAGTATGGACCATATCCATAATAGTCGTAGAACCATGGATCATAATATCCGTCCCAACGGCTCATCTGGCGTGTGCGAGCGAAATCCTCATCCTGGTCGGCATATTTCTGAGCGAAATAAGCATCATCGTAGATGCTATCGGGAGCCATGCCCTTGCCTACATGAAACTGGATGATGTCGTTGCCCAGTGAGTCGGTACCCACCTTCTCATAATGGCTAAAGATGCGCCCGCCACGGTTGTACTCGTCAACATTGCGATTGCTGCCGCTCCAGTAGAGGGCATAGATACTATCTCGGCGAGCACGCTGCTGAGCGTAGGCACGCTGCATCTCGGCTCGCTTCTCAGCCTTTTCCTGAGCCTCTTTCTTCGGATTGAAGTAGAGGTCGTCCTGAGCCATTGAGGTCAATGGCATCGCTGCAGCGATGAGGACTGCTAGAAGATACATCTTTTTCATATTCTTATTCTCCTTTGTTTCTCGTTAAGTCGAGGGGCTAAATTCACCCCTTTTCTATATCTTATAATAATCTAAGTGCAAAATTATTGCATATCTAACTGCAAAAATACAGAAAAACCCTAAATAATGATAGGATTTCCCCTATTTTTTATAATTTTGCAGAGAAATTTAAAAGTAATCAAACATTTTAAGACTTAAAAAGACTATTTTAGGCATGAAATACTTAGTTGCGACATTCAAGATAGAGACAGCCGACGACTTGAAGCAGGCTGCCCGAGAACTGCTTGCAGACAGTGCGGCAGAAGCCGGATTCGAATCGTTCGAAGACACCGAGGAGGGACTGGAAGGCTATGTGCAAAAAGAACTCTTCGACCGTGAGCTGCTCGACCAAGCCATCGCCGACTTTCCTCTCGACGGCACCCAGATAACCTACGAGGTGAAGGACGCCGAAGACAAGGACTGGAACCAAGAATGGGAAGACCAGGGATTCGCCCCCATCTATGTGGGCGACCAGGTGGTGATATACGATGCCAAGCATCCCGAGCTCTACCCCGACACGAGCAATCGCCCCGACATCATCGAGATAGGCATCGAGGCGAAACTCGCCTTCGGAACGGGCAACCATGAGACCACTCGCATGATAATCAACCAACTGCTACAGATGCCTATCAAGACCAAGCGCATCCTGGATTGCGGTACGGGCACGGGCATCCTGGCGCTCACAGCCTCCAAGCTGGGTGCCAAGGAATGCGTGGGTTATGACATCGACGAATGGAGCGTGGAAAACGCCAAGCACAACGCCGTGCTCAACGGAGTGGACAACATGGAGGTGCTCTTCGGCAACAGCCAGGTAATCAACCACATCAGTGGCATGTTCGACATCGTGCTGGCCAACATCAACCGCAACATCCTGCTCGCTGACATGCGCACCTTCCGCAGCGTGATGAACACGGGAGCCTCTCTCATCTTGAGTGGATTCTACGAGGAAGACATTCCGGTGTTGCTGGAGAAAGCAGAGGAACTGGGACTGCATGAGACAGCCCGCCATACCGACAACAATTGGGCTTGCCTCGTGCTGGAGGCATAAAAAAAAGCATGGAGCCAAAGGCTCTCCTGCAGGAGCATAATACTGGAGCATAAGACTCTCCAACAGGAGCATAATAAAAGAATAAAGGTTGGGCTAATCTACTATTTCTGCAAGATTGGCTCAACCTTTATTCTTCAAATTTCTTTTCATTGTTATTGCTTCCGATGCAAAGTTGCTTGAGGTCGTAATAACTACCATTGTAGATGTTGAAATCCACATAACCCTTGATGCCCGGCAACTTGCCCACGTCGGTATGCTGCCAGAATCGCCATTTGCCCTTGTACTGCACCTTGTCCACATAATAGTGGGCTATCCAGTAGGGATAGTCGTCGAAGACAGGGGCACTGAGATATTGCTCCTTAAACTTATAATAGGTGTAGATGATGGGCTTGGCATGATACTTATCTTCCACGATATGCAGCCACGTAAGCACATCACGCTGGAAATCCTCCACATCCTTGTCGGCAGGCTTGTGTTCGATGTCGAGCACAGGCGGCAGGTCGCCATCGGTGAGATGCACCTGGTCGAGAAAATAATAAGCTTGTTCGCGTGCCGAAGACTTGTTGCTCCAGAAATGATATACGCCACGGATGAACCCAAAGTCACGAGCCTGATTGAAATTCTCACGGAAATTGTCGTCGAGGCGCGAAGAGCCCTCCGTACTTTTGATGATGACAAAGCGCACAGGACACCCCTTGATCATCGCATTCTTGAGCTGCTCCCAGTCTATCTTGCCTTGGTAATGAGAAATGTCGATGCCGTGTATCTCGTAGCCCTCAGGATATTCGGTGTCGCCATAGAGCGCACGCCAACGGAAACCTGTAGGTCCCACGAAGAAATGGTAAAAAACCCAAACATATAGAAACACGACGGCCAGTCCGCCCAGCCACCACGCCCATTTGGGATAACGTTGTAAAAACGAAGACGAACGCCTTCTCCCACCACGATTACCCGAGCGCCGAGGCTTTCGCCTTCTCGACACGGAGCTTTTGTTTTGTGAAGAAGTCGTTCGTCTTGTTGACATAAATATTTGTTTAAATATTACTTAGCCTGCTCCAACTGGAGAGTCTTTGTGGTCTGGTCGCAAACCTCAGAAGGACCCCAGTACTGGATAGGACCTGGATAAACATAAGCTGTCTCCTTAGCCCACTCATCGCGCTTAGAAGCGAAATACTTGAATGGAGCGCCATCGAGCTCTACGAGAGCCTTGCGGATAACTGGCTTGTTGGCACCGTTACGACGCTCGATGTTCATCATCATAGTGATAGGCACACCACCGGCAATCCACTCAGCAGCAGGAGCTGTTGTGTTCTTGATGACAGACATGTAACCAGTCTTGCCATTGGCGATCAAGCGAGAAGCGTTGTAACCGAGAGAGTAGCAGTAGTCTGCATCGTAGTTAGAAGGAGCAGCGCAACGACCCTCGTAACCGAAGAAGTGGTGCTGTGCAGCAAACTTGCCATTGTACTTGCCCTCAGCCTTCCAAGCAGCCAATTTCTTAGCTACCATGCGAGAGAGCAACTTCTCAGTCTCGATGAGAGATACCTGAACGTTTCCGTGAGGGTCGCGGTCGAGGCAGAGCTGACGAGCTACATCCTCAGGAAGTGACTCCAATACAGCGAGGTTGTCCTTGGCGATGGCACCCTTAACGAATGCGATCTGCTCCTCAGCGTTGGCAAACTCACGGCTCTCGCCTGTCTTAGGGTCGGTAAGAACCTCGTTGAGCTCAGCGATAAGCTTCTTGATTGCAGGGATAAACTCGATCAAGCCCTCTGGGATGAGGACAGTACCGAAGTTGTGGCCCTCTGCAGCACGAGCTGCAACAACCTTAGCGATATATGTAACGACATCGTCGAGTGACATGTTCTTTGCCTCAACCTCCTCAGAAACCAAGCAAATGTTTGGCTGTGTCTGGAGAGCGCACTCAAGAGCGATGTGAGAAGCTGAACGACCCATCAACTTGATGAAATGCCAGTACTTGCGTGCAGAGTTACAGTCGCGCTCGATGTTACCGATGAGCTCAGAGTATGTCTTGCAAGCTGTATCGAAACCGAAAGAAGTCTCAATCTGATCGTTCTTCAAGTCGCCATCGATAGTCTTAGGGCAACCGATTACCTGAACGCCATACTTCTTGGCAGCGTAGTACTCAGCGAGCACACATGCGTTGGTGTTGGAATCGTCACCACCGATGATAACGAGAGCCTTGATGCCGAGCTCACGGAGAATCTCGATACCCTTCTCAAACTGGTCTTCCTTCTCAAGCTTTGTACGACCAGAACCGATGATGTCGAAACCACCAGTGTTGCGGTACTCGTCCATCAACTCAGAAGTAATCTCCATGTAGTTGTGGTCTACCAAGCCACCAGGACCCAAAATGAAGCCATAGAGCTTGTTGGCAGGGTTGAGAGACTTAACACCATCGAAGAGACCAGAGATGACGTTGTGACCGCCAGGAGCCTGACCACCAGAGAGGATGACACCTACGTTGAAAGCTGGGAGTTCCTTAGCCTCGCCTGCCTCGAAAGTGATGACAGGCATACCGTATGTGTTAGGGAAGAGAGCCTTGATTTCTTCCTGGTTACCTACTGACTGTGTTGCCTCACCCTCAACGGCCTTTACTGGACCCTGAAGAGCCTTTGGCAACTTTGGCTGATAAGCAGCTCTTGCAATCTGCAATGCACTTTTTTCCATAATTCGTTTTTATATTTAATTAGTTGAAACTTCAAAAACACTGCAAATTTAAGGTTTTTCTGCGAGATAGAGAAAGAAAAATGCTAAAAATGCGTTAATAAGAAGATTTTTTCTAGAAATATGATGGAATTTAAAAGAAAATGATTATCTTTGAGCGTTCATTCAATACTATTATTCACTTAAAACGTTAAGAATATGGCTAATAAAAGAGATTTAAAGCGCACTATCAACTACATTACGAGCGAACTTTTCGCCGAGACAGTGGCTGCTTCATTGTATAATGGTAAACCAACCCAGGAAGATGTAGACGGCATCCTCTCATCCATCGTGATGATAAACAGCGACTTCATCAGTAGAGTTTCTCATCCAGAGCCTGGCGTAAAACAAGGTGTATACTTCAAGAAACTCACCATCGACTTCAACAAGCAGGTGAGCGAGATCATCGACCAGATTTCCAATCTGGCTTAACTCTACACCTTTATATATAAGGAAATGATAAAAGACATCTGTCAGTGGATATTATACAAGCGCCTGGGGTTTACGAAGCATGTAACCCAGGAGCTTCCTAAGAAATACATCATCTGCATGGCTCCGCACACGAGCAACTGGGACCTCATCCTGGGGCAGCTCTTCGCACACGCAGAAGGCATGAAGTGCAACTTTCTGATGAAGAAAGAGTGGTTCTTCTGGCCTCTGGGGCCCATCTTCCGCAAGATGGGAGGCATCCCCGTGTGGCGCAGCAAGCATACCAGCATGACCGACAACCTAGCTGCCGAGGCCATGAAAAGAGACGCCTTTGGGCTCTGCATCACGCCGGAAGGCACTCGCTCGCCCAACCCTGATTGGAAGAAGGGATTCTACTTCATAGCCCTCAAGGCCAACCTGCCCATCCATCTCTACGCCCTCGACTACGAGCGAAAGCTCATCCAGTGCACCAAGGTCATCATGCCTTCGGGCGACGTAGACAAGGACATGCGTGACATCAAGTTGTATTTCAAGGACTTCAAGGGAAAGAAGCCAGAGAAGTTTACGATAGGTAATATCGACTAACACGCCCACTCATCATAAAAAGTGAAACAAATCAGGAATATAAGATATTGTATCATAGGCAGTTTGTTGTTGGCGGGTGGAGCTATGCTCCAAGCCTACGACGAGGGAAACACCCAGGCATGGAATGGCATCGAATACGATGACGACCCATGGGTGTTCAATGCCTCACGCCCCTACTTCATCACAGCAGGACTGCAAAACCGCCATCTCTCGCTCTGGGCCTCGCACGGCAGGTATTATGACGGCGACCACCACCAGTGGAGATGGCAACGCCCCAACTTGTTCTGCACCACAGAAGACCTCTTCACGCAGACCATCGTGGTGCCCTATCTCATCCCGATGTTGCAAAATGCCGGAGCCATCGTGTTCACCCCTCGTGAACGAGACTGGCAGACCGAGGAAATCATCGTGGACAACGACGATGCCATCAAGTCGATATATTATCAAGAGACCGCGACAAGCAAGAAATGGAAAGACTGCGATTCACTGGGATTCGCCGCCAACCGCACGCTCTATAGCGATGGCGAGAACCCATTCCGCATGGGCACCGTGAGACAAGCCAAGGCCACCAAGCGCAAGAACGCCAGCCAAGTGAGCTACCAGCCTCGATTCAAGGAAGCTGGCAAATATGCCGTCTATGTGAGCTACCAGACGCTGCCCAAGAGCGTGAGCGATGCCAAGTACATTGTCTATCACAAGGGACAAGCCACAGAGTTTACCGTCAACCAGCGCATGGGTGGCGGCACTTGGGTATACTTGGGTACCTTCGACTTCGACCGTGGCTGCAACGAGTTCAACCGTGTGGTGTGCACCAACCAAGCCTCGAAGAAAGGCATCGTCACCACTGATGCCGTAAGGTTTGGCGGTGGCATGGGCAACATAGAGCGTGGTGGTTATCCCAGCGGACTGCCTCGCTGCCTGGAGGGAGCACGCTACTACGCCCAATGGGCGGGAGCGCCCTACAAGGTATACGGAGGAAGAAAAGGCAAGAACGACTATGCCGACGACATCAACACCCGCTCGCTGATGACCAACTGGTTGGGCGGAGGCTCTGTGTACATGCCAGCCATGGAAGGCAAGCATGTGCCCATCGAGTTGTCGCTGGCGGTGCACAGTGATGCCGGTTACAACCCCGACGGCAAGAGCACATGGGGAGCCCTCGCCATCTGCACCACCGATTTCAACGACGGCATGCTCAACAGCGGAATATCTCGCATGACATCCAAAGACTTCGCCCAAGCCCTCAGAGACAATCTCGTAGAAGACATGAAGGCGGAGTTTGGAAACTTTGGCAAGCGCTATCTCTGGGATAGAAACTATTCAGAGACCCGACTACCCGAGGTGCCATCCGCCATCATCGAGATGCTATCCCACCAGAGTTTCCCCGACATGCGCATCGCACAAGACCCAATAGGCAAGTTCTACATCGCCCGCTCCATCTACAAGACCATACTCCGCTATGTGAGCAGCAACCATGGAACACGCTATGTAGTACAGCCCCTGGCACCTTGCGATTTCAGCGCCGAGATAGAAGATGGCTTCGCCCATCTCTCTTGGTCGGCACAAATGGACAAGACCGAACCTACGGCTCGCCCTACCTCTTATATTGTGTACAAGGCTGAAGGAAAGGGCGGTTTTGACAATGGAACCATCACACATCGCCCCAGCTGCGACATGAAGATGGAACCGGGAAAGCTCTACCATTTCAAAGTGGCTGCGCTCAATGCCGGTGGAGAAAGTTTTCCATCGGAGACACTCTCTGCCCTGTATGACCCTCAAGCCACCAAGACCGTGCTCATCGTGAACAACTTCCACCGCCTGGCCTCGCCACAAGTGGTAGACAATGATAGCATCCAAGGCTTCGACTTCAACCAAGACCCAGGCGTAAGCTATGGACTTACAGCAGGTTGGAGCGGAAAGCAGAAAGTGTTCGACCGCCGCCGCATGGGCAACGAGACGAGTTCAGGCCTGGGCTTTTGCGGCAACGAGATGGTGGGCAAGTTTGTGGCAGGCAATGATTTCGACAACGTTCAGGTTCATGCCCAAGGCATCGCAGCCGGAGCAAAATACAACATAGCCAGTTGCTCGAGCGAAGCCATTGCCGACGGCAAGGTGAAGATGGAACGCTATCAAGCAGTCGATCTCATCAACGGCCTGGAACGCCACGATGGCTATACCCATCGATACTTCAAGGCTTTCAGCCCTACGCTACAGAACCGTCTGAAATATTATGCCCTCAACGGTGGACGCCTGCTAGTAAGCGGTTCCTACAACGGCAGCGATATGCAGACCGAAGCCGAAAAAGCCTTCTTGAGCGATATTCTCAAGGTGAACTACGAGCCGACAGGCACCAAGTTTATCGTTCAAGACATCAACCCGGAAGACTCAACTATCACCGAGCGAGACAGCATCGTGACCACAGCTGGTAGCGTATCGGGCTTGGGACTGGTATTCAACTACTACAACGAGCTCAACGCCAAGCATTATGCCGCCACCCATCCCGAGATATTGCAACCAGTGGGCAACACTGCATTCACGGCAATGAGATACACCTCTGGCACCAGTGCCGCCGTGGCATACAAGAGCACCAGCTACCGCACCTTCTGCATGGGATTCCCCGTGGAATGCATCGTAGACGAGCGCACACGCAACAGCGTATTGCTGGGTATCCTCAAATTCTTGACAGAATAATACTGCGTATTTTCAAATTCTCGATAGAATGACAAATAAACAAATCATAATAGATAAATCATCAAAAAGACAAGACTATGTATAAGATTCAAGCAAACCAATCAGGCACTCGCTCCATCGAAGTGAGCGACCTCCATCTAGAGACCATCGACAAGTATCAGTTGCTCCGTAACCTCGTAGACAGCAACGGCATCATCGACGAAGAAGTTCTCGACAAGCTCAAGTTGAACGTTCGTTCCTTGCTGGAGAGTTCCGACTGCCAGGACAAGAACCTGCTCGACCTTTGTCTCGACGTCATTTACAACCAGAACATGAAGGCACTCGGACTGCACAACCTCGTGCTACTTTACGTAGACTGGAAAGAAAAGAAGGCTGCAGAAGAGGCAGAGCCAGACGCCGTAAACGATTAAAACACAAGACAAAAACTGAATGGAATATAAACTGACAGATTTTCTTCCAACGACCAAGAAGGAATGCGAACTGAGAGGATGGGACCAACTGGACGTCATCCTCTTTTCGGGCGATGCCTACGTAGACCATCCCGCCTTCGGCCCTGCCATTCTGGGCAGAGTCTTGGAGTCGCATGGCTACAAAGTGGCTATCGTGCCGCAGCCCGACTGGCATGGAGACTTCCGCGATTTCAAGAAGCTAGGACGCCCTCGTCTCTTCTTCGGAGTATCGCCAGGAGCCATGGACTCGATGGTAAACCGCTACACAGCCAACCGGCGCATGCGCAGCGAGGATGCCTTCAGTCCCGACTCTCGCCACGACATGCGCCCCGACTATCCCTCTATCGTGTACACCCAAATATTGAAGAAACTATTTCCAGACGTACCAGTGGCCCTGGGCGGCATCGAGGCTTCGCTGAGACGCATCAGCCACTACGACTACTGGAAGGATGAACTGCGCAAGTGCATCCTCTGCGACTCCGGGGCCGACCTCATCCTCTATGGCATGGGCGAACGCTCCATCGTGGAACTAGCCGACGCCTTTGCGCAAGGCAAGACCCTGAAGGAAATCCACGAGATGCCACAAGTGGTATTCTACTGCAAGGAGAACGAGATTCCTGGCGGCTTCAAAGACGACGACATCATCCTGCATAGCCACGAAGAGTGCCTGCACAACAAGAAAGGACAAGCCGAGAACGTGAGACACCTGGAAGAGGAAGCCAACAAGATGCATGCCCAGCGCATGATACAGGAAGTGGACGGCAAATATGTGGTGGTGAACCCACCCTTCCCCCTCATGACCACTGAGGAGCTCGATGCAGCCTTCGACCTGCCTTACACCCGCCTGCCACACCCTAAATACAAGGGCAAGACAATCCCGGCATACGAGATGATCAAGTTCTCCGTCAACCTGCATCGAGGGTGTTTTGGCGGTTGCTCGTTCTGCACCATCTCAGCCCATCAAGGTAAGTTTGTGGTGTGCCGCAGCAAGGAGAGCATCCTGAAAGAGGTGAAGAAAATCATCCAGATGCCAGATTTCAAGGGATACCTGAGCGACTTGGGTGGACCATCAGCCAACATGTATGGCATGCACGGCAGAAACCCAAAGGCTTGCTCGGTATGCAAAAGGCCATCATGCATCAATCCGCAGATATGCCCCAATCTGAACGTAGACCACAGCAAGTTGTTGGAAATATACCATGCGGTGGATGCCCTGCCAGGCATCAAGAAGAGTTTCATCGGTAGTGGTGTGCGCTACGACTTGATTCTGCACAAGAACAAGGACGAGAAACTCAACGAGATTTCCAGGCAGTATGCGCGCGAGCTGATAACCAAGCATGTGAGCGGTCGACTGAAAGTGGCGCCAGAACATACCAGTCCTACCGTGCTCAAGTACATGCGCAAGCCATCGTTCGACCTATTCTATGAGTTCAAACGCATGTTCGACAAAATCAACAAAGAGGAAGGTCTCAACCAGCAAATCATTCCCTACTTCATCAGTTCCCACCCGGGCTGTCATGAGGAGGACATGGCAGAGTTGGCAGTCATCACCAAAAGTCTGGATTTTCACCTCGAACAGGTACAAGACTTTACCCCTACCCCAATGACCATCTCTACAGAGACATGGTATACGGGTTACGACCCATACACGTTGGAGCCCGTGTTCAGCGCAAAGACTCCAAAGGAGAAACTTGCCCAGCGCATGTTCTTCTTCTGGTACAAGCCAGAGGAACGCCGTGCCATCGAGACAGAGTTGAGACGCATCGGAAGAGCCGACCTCATCGACAAACTCTACGACAAGCCGATGGGAAAAGGCAAGAAAGGCTCATACGGAAAAGAGACCTACGAAAGAAATGGCAGGAGAGGTCGCCATCCTGAAGTGAATTACGACGATAAAGCCATTGGCTCTACCTACGACAATCCAGGCGTTGGAAGAGGAGCACACAGCCAACGAGGTATTGGACGACCAAACAATGCAAATATACGCGATGCCGTGGCAGCTGCAAGAGCAGAACTCAGAGCCGCCAAAGAGCAAGGCTCCGGCTTCTTCAAGGGCAAGAAGAAAAAGAGTTTCAACCCGAACTTTGACAACGACAACCATGCTCGCCGTGGCAACGGAAACGAAAAACGAGGAAACGGACACGAACGTCGCGGAAAAAGAAGGTAAGAAGCAAAGATTACATCAAATAAAAAATCCCGCCTCCAAGACCAAAGATGGTCTTAGAGACGGGATTTTCTTATAGGCTCACGATAATAACACCTTCCATTCCAACGTATTCATACCTTCCTTCAGCGTGAAATTCAAGCCGACCTTTACCACCGGTTTGTCTTTCAGAATGCGCCCCGACGCAATTTTCAACGATGCTTCTGCCCTTTCATGGCGTATAGGTATATCTCAACCATAAGGGTGGATGTGATTGGAATAAAAAAGGTAACAAAAGTAACAAAGGTAACAGGTAACTTTTTCGGGAGTGACAGCCTTGAGAGGTGAATCCTAGATGGGGCCAAGAAATTAGAGGCTACAAATTTAATAAGCCTCCTTATATAATAATGTTCGCACGCGAGCTACTACATTACTTATTATTACATAAGATTAAATATTACATAAGAGGAATTATAAAAACAATAAAAATGTTACCTGTTACCTTGGTTACTTTTGTTACTTTTCCTATCTTAGAGTTGCCCCAAACTGCTTCACGAACTTAATCTTCTTACCATCCATGCCAGCTGGCTTTTTCCAATTGCCACCAAGCACCAAAATGGTAGCTTTCTTACCTACTGGAACGGCATTCACCGCTTCCTGCAAAGAAGAGTAATTGCCCCTACCCTGGGTGCTCACCACGTAATCATAATGGCGCACATGCTTCTTGAGGGCTGGCACTTGCTGGGCTATCGCATCTGCCAAAGCGTTGGCAACGACATGGGCACCATAAATATTGTAATGGGTGTTGTCCTGACGTCCCTTAGGCAATCGTGCGCATTCACCAGGCTTAAACCACATATGCAACTTTCGGCTACCTTCGGCACCCAAACGAGTTTCGATGTCGTGAGTAATCTGGGTGGCATCCACAAAAGGCACATTCATCTCCTGTGCAATCTGGCGAGGCACCTTGGTGTAGGCTCCATGAGTATCTACAAGCGTATCGCTATTGATTTTGTCGGCACCAGCAAAAACGCAGTCACGCAATTTCTCGTCATCGTCGTTATCATCTTTCTCCACAAACCAACAACGGCGCACTACAGAATTCAACAACACTGGATGAGCTCCCTTCTCACGGGTCTCTCGCACATAACGGCGCAGATTGTCATCAAATGTACTCCCCACATCGGTATGACGCTTAGGGTCTGGCTTCTCATCGTTATGGCCAAACTGGATGAAAACATAGTCGCCAGGCTGCAAACGATCGAGCACTTTCCGCCATCTGCCTTCATCGATGAAACTCTTGGAAGAGCGACCATTCACAGCATGGTTTTCCACCACGACCTTATCGTCGAAACATCCTTGCAGCACCATACCCCAACCACGCTCGGGATTGGTTTCAAAGTGGGATTTCTCGGCAGCTGTAGAATCACCTATGACATAAATTTTAATAGTCTTAGTGCTCGATGACATCAAAAGCACAAAAACTGCACACAATAAAATAGAAATAAGTTTTCTCATTTGTTTACATATTATAGTTTTTAAATAGAAATTTGGTATCATAATAAATGCGCTTGGGCTGTTCACACAGACCAAGCGCCAAAAACCTGTTCCTCGATTAGTACGAGTGAAACAACTTACAATCAACAATTATTGATAGCGGCAATCAGCTCCTCGGCAGATACCAAGGTCTGCTCTCCGCTCTCCATATTCTTTAATGTCACCTTGCCTGCCGCCATCTCATTCTCACCTGCGAGAACCACAAATGGAATGTTCTTGGCGTTGGCATAGCTCATTTGCTTCTTCATCTTCGCCTTGTCGGGGAAGATTTCGGTGCGGATGCCTGCCTGGCGAACCTTGCTCACGATAGGCAAGCAGTATGCCGTCTCCTTCTCTCCGAAGTTGATGAACAATACCTGGGTAGAGTTTACCGCTTCCTTTGGATAAAGGTCGAGGGCGTTGAGCACATCATAGATGCGGTCGGCGCCGAAAGAGATACCCACGCCACTCAAGCCAGGGAGACCGAAGATGCCTGTGAGGTTGTCGTAACGACCACCACCAGTGATACTGCCCATTGGGGTGTCGAGTGCCTTCACCTCGAAGATGGCACCGGTATAATAGTTCAAACCACGAGCCAAGGTCAAGTCGAGCTCAATCTCGTTGTTCAAGCCTACAGACTTCAAGGTATCGAGGATAAACTTGGTTTCCTCCACGCCCTTCAATCCTATCTCTGAACTTTCGAGCACCTTGGCAATCACCTCCAGCTTCTCGTCGTTGGAACCTGAGAGCGAGATGATAGGCTGCAACTTCTCGATAGCCTCCTCTGAGATGCCATCGCTGCGCAGCTCCTCGTTCACATTGTCGAGACCTATCTTGTCGAGCTTGTCGATAGCCACGGTGATGTCCACAATCTTGTCTGCCTCGCCAATGACCTCGGCGATACCTGTCAGAATCTTGCGGTTATTGATCTTGATGCAAACACGCACACCAAACTTTGTGAACACGGTGTCGACGATCTGCATCAACTCCACCTCGTTGAGGAGAGAGTCGGAGCCAACCACATCGGCATCACACTGATAGAACTCACGATAACGCCCCTTCTGTGGGCGGTCAGCACGCCATACTGGCTGAATCTGATAACGCTTGAAAGGCAGCTGGAGTTCCTCGCGGTGCTGCACCACGTAGCGTGCGAAAGGAACGGTCAAGTCGTAGCGCAAGCCCTTCTCGCAGAGCTTGGCAGCGAGCTTGAGAGAACCGAGCGAGTGGATGTCCTCGTCGGTTATCTTGTTCATGTAATCTCCTGAATTCAATATCTTGAAGAGCAGCTTGTCGCCCTCCTCGCCATACTTGCCCATCAAGGTGTGAAGGGTCTCCATGGCAGGGGTCTCAATCTGCTGGAACCCATAGAGGGCATACACGTTCTTGATGGTGTTGAAGATGTAGTTGCGCTTGGCCATCTCCACAGGACCGAAGTCGCGCGTACCCTTTGGAATACTTGGTTTCTGAGCCATATCTACCTCCTATTATTTTCTAACGATTGTCTGCTCACGGTCTGGACCGATGGAGATGATGCCAATCTTGGTCTCCAGGAAGTCCTCTACGAAAGCGATGTAATCCTTGAACTCCTGTGGGAACTGGTCTTCAGAAGTAAACTTGGTCATGTCTACGTTCCAACCCTTGAACTCCTTATAAACTGGTTCCACGTCGTCGATCTCGTATGGGAAGTCGGTTGTCACAGTGCCATCCTTCAACTTATAGCCCACGCAAGCCTTGATGGTCTCGAAGCCATCGAGCACGTCGCTCTTCATCATGATAAGCTCTGTTACGCCGTTCACCATCACTGAATACTTGAGCTGTACGAGGTCGCACCAACCGCAACGACGCTCACGACCAGTAACTGCACCATACTCATGACCGAGGTCGCGAATCTTGGCACCAGTCTCATCGAAGAGCTCTGTAGGGAATGGACCTGCACCCACACGAGTGCAATAAGCCTTCATGATACCATATACGTTGCCCACCTTGTTAGGACCGATACCGAGACCTGTGCAAGCACCAGCGCAGATAGTGTTGGAAGAGGTAACGAATGGATAAGAACCGAAGTCAACATCGAGCATGGTACCCTGTGCGCCCTCGCAGAGGATACTCTTGCCAGAGCGGAGAATCTTGTTGATTTCCACCTCGCTGTCAACAATCTGGAACTGCTTCAAGTATTCGATGCCCTCCATCCAAGTCTTCTCTACCTCAGTGATGTCGAAGTCGGTATAGCCAAGAGCGGCAATCTGCTTGAGATGCGCAGCCTTGTGAGCCTCATATTTCTCTTGGAAGTTGTCGAGGATGTCGCCCACACGAAGACCCGTGCGGCTTACCTTGTCGGTATAAGTAGGACCGATGCCCTTACCGGTGGTACCCACCTTGTTCTTACCCTTGGAAGCCTCGATGGCAGCGTCGAGCACACGGTGAGTAGGCATGATAAGATGCGCTTTCTTAGAGATATGGAGACGGCTCTTGAGATCATGGCCACTCTTCTCCAAGTCCTTGGCCTCCTGCATGAAGAGGTCTGGAGCCAAAACTACACCATTACCAATGATGTTCACCTTACCACCCTGGAAAATACCAGAAGGGATAGAGCGAAGCACGTATTTCTGTCCCTCGAACTCAAGGGTATGGCCTGCGTTAGGACCACCCTGGAAACGAGCAACGACATCATACTTAGGGGTCAACACGTCAACCACCTTACCTTTACCTTCATCGCCCCACTGCAAACCGAGCAGGACATCTACTTTACCTGTGTTCATTGTTATATTTTGAATATTTAAGGCATTGAAGCCTTGTTATTAACTTTCTTAATTGATCACTTGCCAGCATTATTCCGCTTTCTTGTCATCTTCGCCTGACATGAGCTACACACTCCGTATATATAGAGTGCAAAGGCATCACGGCGAAAGCGTTGCAACTTTGTATCGAGAATGGCCGCCGTAATTTTCGGCGCCTTTATCTCCGTAACCTTTCCGCAGATGGTACATACCTGATGCAGATGGTTTTCGTTGCTATAACTAGCCTCATACTTAGTTCCGCCAGCCAAACTATGTCTCACCACGAGTCGCAACTCAATGAAGAGATGCATCGTGTTGTAAAGTGTAGCCCGGCTCACTCGAAAATGTTTCTTTTCCAATTCCACCCCCAAGTCCTCAAGTGTGAAATGTCCTCCTATACTATAAACGGCATCAAGAATGGCATAACGCTCCGGAGTCTTCCTGTGCTGGTTGCTCTCCAGATAGTTGTCCAAGATCTCATGCACCTTGGTTTTAATTTCCTCTGTCATAATACTTGTTAGTTACATAAAACGCACAAAGATACTCATTATCTACGACATGAGGCAATATTTAATTTTAAAAAATCTAAATTGAGCCGTTTTATCCATTTTTTGAGTCCCCAAAAGGGACGAGCGACCTCAGAACTTCTGCAATTCTTCGTAGATACGCTGCGCCGGGAGTCCCATTACATTGAAATAGCTACCCTTCAGTCCGGTGCAACCTATATACCCTATCCATTCCTGGATACCATAGGCCCCTGCCTTATCGAAAGGTTTATAATGGTCGATGTAATAAGCTATCTCCTGCTCCGTAAGTGTTTTGAACGAAACCTCGGTCACCACAGAAAAAGAATGTTGCTTTTCACTTGAAGTAAGGCACACACCTGTCACCACATGATGAGTCTTCCCACTCAACATTTGCAGCATGGCTCTTGCTTCCTGGGCATCTTTTGGTTTGCCCAGAATCACGCCCTTTCCCTCCTTATCATTTTGCTCATCAGCAGTTGGTGCTATCACAACCGTGTCAGCTGTCAACACCAACACATCATCCGAAAGAAGCGAGCGATAAGCCTCGGCTTTTTTCTTCGATATGTACTCTGCCACTTGATAGGCATCCAGCGTGGCAGGATAACTTTCATCGATGCCCTTGATGACCTTCACCTCGAAAGGGACATCCAAGCCTGCCAACAATTCTCTACGACGAGGCGAATTGCTCGCCAATATGATTTTAAACATTGTCTTTGAGTTTTATTGATTACTACTACCATCCAAAGGCCTTCGCATCACTCAGCCACATTCCCTGGGCCCTCAGAACTTGTTCTACGACGTCGCGCCCCACTCCGTCACCTCCGTTTTGAGAAGAGACATAGGTGGAAATGGCCTTGATGTCGCTGCATGCGTCTGCCGGGCAACAAGGACAACCACAACGTTGCATCACCTCATAATCGGGAATGTCGTCGCCGACATAGACTATCTCCTCGTCGCCCAAAGAATACTTGGCCTTAAACTCCTCATAGGTCTTGATTTTCACGGCACATCCCATGTACACATCTTCCACGCCCAAGTTTTTATATCGAATGCGAATCGCCTGCGTGTTACCACCTGTCAAGATGGCGATGCGCAAGCCTAATTTCTGTGCCAACTGTATGGCATATCCATCCTTGATATTGACCGTGCGCAAAGGTTCGCCCGAACTAGCCAAGGTGATGGTCTGTCGAGAGAGCACACCATCCACATCAAAAACGATGGCCTTCACTTTCTTCAAGTCGTAATTAATCATTTTCTTTAATATTATTATTAGTGCAAACGCCTTTAAAGCACTTACGAATTGCTCATTCCATGAATACTCTTGCTCATAGCCTCATATATTTCCTTCAACAAAGGATTGGCTTCCAACAAATCGGCTTGCTTCTTCATGACCGTCTGATCGTAACGAACGGCAGGACCCGTCTGCGCATCCTTGGCCGGCAACTCATGCACCTTGGCTGCCGTCTCGTCGATAAGAGGCAGAAGAATATCCGCAGGCAGATGATGCTTTTCGAGAATATCAGCCCCCACGGCAAAGCAATGATTGGCGAAATTGCAGGCGAACACTGCCGCCAAATGCAAATATTTGCGACCTTCACTATCCAGTTCATAAACCGACCGGGTCAAAAGACTAGCAAACAGTTTGAGGAAAGCGAGTTCCATCACGCCACTCCCCTCAACAAAACAAGGGATATTGTCAAAATGAACAAGGCGCTCCTTTGAGAAAGTTTGCATAGGATAGAACACGCCATAATGCTGGGCACATCCTTTGAAAACGTCCTTGGAAACAGAGCCTGCGGTATGCACGAACAACTTGTCTTCCTTCCCCTTGCAAAGCTGGGGTATCAATACAGGCAAAGCATCGTCCTTTACCGAAAGGATGTAAAGGTCGGCATCAGCAGACACATCCTGAATGCTTGTGGTATATCCAGCATGGAGCATCTCCGCCAATTCGCGAGCAGCTTTTTCGGTACGACTATACACCTGTAAGATTTCTTGCTTTGCCTTGCCCAAAGCAAATCCCAAATTGGTCGCCACATTGCCCGCTCCTATCAAAACTATCTTCATAAATTACTCGTTTATTCTTCTTTTTGTGCAAAAATACTAAAAAAGAACGATAGAATGCTCATCTTTCTTGCTTTTTTATGATAAATTTATTATTTTTGCCACGTGAGAGAATACGAAGTAGACATATACACGGAAAAAGAAGCATTGCCTCGCCTACTGGAAGGCAATTTCTTCCATAGTTCGGAGCTTTTTCGCATCATCGAAAACACCCCGAACGACACCCCCTATATGGCTGTGGCAACCCAAGGAGGCAACGTGGTGGCGCAAATGCTCGTCATCCTACATCATTGCGGCTCTTGGTTTCCACCTTATTTATATACGCACGCGCACGTACACGGAGAAGGAATCTATGCCGAGGGGGCAGACGTACAGGCCATCTTTCCGCTATTGCTTCGCGCCATAACCATCCACTTGCACAAGCATCTGTGTTTCTATATCGAATTTTCAGAGCTGAGCAAGAAGATGTTTGGCTATCGTCATTTCAGAAAACTGGGATATTTCCCTATACCCTGGCAGGAGATTCACAATTCTCTGCATAGTCTTTCACCCGAGCTCCGCCTGTCGGAAAGACAAGCGGCTACAGTTTCAAGGATGATAAAGAAAGGCGTGGAAAGCCATGAGGCTAAAGACGAGACCGAGATTCACAACTTTCACACTTTGCTGAAAAGATATTATCGCTTCAAGCCACGCCGCTTCGTGCCTGGCGAGGAGTTTTTCATACAACTTTGCCACAGCAAACACGCCAAGATATTCGTAACCACCTATAAGAACAAGGTGATAGGCGGTTGCGCCTGCATCTACAGCGAAGGCAACGCCTACTTATGGTATGCCGCCTTCAGACGCAAACGCTACATCCACTTGCATCCCGACACGATGACCATCTGGTATGCCTTGCGCCACGCCTATGAGCAACCAGCCGGGCATCTCTTCTTCATGGATGCAGGCCTACCCCTCGCTAGCAACCGATACAGAGAATTCATACTCAGCTTTGGTGGCAAGCCTGTGGCAAAATTCCGCTGGTTCAGGTTTTACACGAAATTTATAAACAGCATATTATACTGGAGATACAAGGACTGACGTTATCCTTTCAACGCCTTATCGAGCATCTCCAGTCCGCGTTCTGTGCAAAAACCTCGAATAATGACCAGTATATAGTTGTCATAAAGCGACTGCATGGAATGCTGACGATAAAGTTGCCGATGCATGATTTCCTGCATAATAATGTGCCCCACATCCATGATAACCTTGAAATCGACATCCTGGCGGAAAAGCCCCTCCTTGACGCCTGCCTCAAAAAAGCGAACGCTCTCCTCACGTTCATGAGCATGACACTCCTGCAAATACTTCAGCACTCTAGGCATTTTGTGGATTTCCTCAAAGAACACCACTCCCACCTTCTCGTTTTGTTCCATCTGCAACCTATATACATACCCAATGATGTCGATTACATTCTTTGCCTTAGACCTGGCAAACTCTGCCAACTTGACACGAGTTTCCTCTTGCTGGCTTTTCATTCCAGCAAGAAGCATTTCCTCTTTGTCACCAAAGATTTCATACACTGTACGCTTGGACACATGAAGTCCTTGAGAGATTTCATCCATCTTCACGGCTTTCACACCACGCTTGAAAAACTCAGCCATAGCATAGGCGATTATCTTGTCTCGCAGCTCCTGACGATATTGATTGATTTCTGCCATTTTTCCAATTTGTAGACTATTTTTGTGCAAAGATACAAAAAAAAACAAAAAACCGTTCTTTTTTAGTTAGTTTTTTCGTACCTTTGCAAAAACTTTTAGAAATCGCGGTCCAAAACCACGAATATGTAAGGAAATAGAACATTAAACCAATATATTGTTATGGTAAAAATTACAAAAGAGGCGGCTCTCAGTTATCACGAGACAGGCCGTCCTGGTAAGATTGAGGTTAAGCCAACAAAACCTTATCACACACAAACCGACCTGAGTCTCGCATACTCTCCAGGCGTAGCATTCCCATGCCTTGAGATTCAGCAGAACCCAGACGACGCTTACAAGTACACCGACAAAGGCAACCTTGTAGCTGTAATCAGCAATGGTACTGCCGTCCTTGGCCTTGGCGACATAGGTGCCATGAGTGGAAAGCCTGTGATGGAAGGCAAGGGATTGCTTTTCAAAATCTACGGCGGCATCGATGTTTTCGACATCGAAATCGCAGAGAAAGATCCTGAGAAATTCTGCGAGACCGTAGAGCGCATCGCCCCAACCTTCGGCGGCATCAACTTGGAGGACATCAAGGCTCCTCAGTGCTTCTACATCGAGGAAAGACTGAAGAAGAACCTCGACATCCCTGTGATGCACGACGACCAGCATGGCACAGCCATCATCTCTGCTGCCGGACTGAAGAACGCACTTGAAGTAGCAGGCAAGAATATCGAAGACGTAAAGATTGTAGTCAACGGTGCCGGAGCCGCAGCCATCAGCTGCACCAAGCTCTATGTTGCACTTGGCGCAAAGGTAGAAAACATCGTAATGCTCGATTCCAAGGGTGTGATCACTAGCGACCGCGAGAACCTTACCGAGCAGAAGAAGCTCTTCGCTACCGATCGCCGCGACGTTCACACATTGGAAGAAGCCATCAAGGGTGCCGACGTATTCGTAGGACTCAGCAAGGGCAACGTGCTCACACAGGACATGGTACGCTCCATGGCTCCTAGCCCAGTGGTATTTGCTCTCGCCAACCCTGTGCCAGAAATCAGTTACGAGGATGCCATGGCGAGCCGCTCAGACGTATTGATGTCTACCGGCCGTTCTGACTATCCTAACCAGATTAACAACGTAATCGGTTTCCCATACATCTTCCGTGGCGCTCTAGACGTTCACGCACGCGCCATCAACGAAGAGATGAAAATGGCAGCCGTACATGCCATCGCCGACTTGGCAAAGCAGCCAGTACCAGATGTAGTGAACGACGTTTATCACGTCAACGATCTCACATTCGGTCCTAAATACTTCATTCCAAAGCCAGTAGACCCACGTTTGATAACAGAGGTTTCTGCTGCCGTAGCCAAGGCTGCCATGGATAGCGGCGTGGCTCGCACCCCTATCAAAGACTGGGAGAAGTACAAGCAGCAGTTGCGTCAGTTGCTCGGCCAGGAGACCAAGCTCACTCGCAAGCTCCACGATACAGCACGCCTCCACCCACAGCGCGTAGTATTTGCTGAAGGTGGCAACCCTACTATGCTGAAGGCAGCTGTACAGGCTAAGAGCGAGGGCATTTGCCAGCCTATCTTGTTGGGCAACCCAGACCGCTTGAAACGTGTGGCTTCTCGCCTGAAGCTCGACCTCTCGGATATCGAGATTGTCGATATGCGTGCAGACAACGAGCAGGGTCGCCGCGCCAAGTTTGCCAAGCATTTGGCTGAGAAGCGTTCCCGCGAAGGTTACAGCTTCGAGGAAGCTTACGACAAGATGTACGAACGCAACTACTTCGGCATGTCAATGGTTGAGCAGGGCGACGCCGACGCATTCATCACAGGTCTTTACACAAAGTACAGCAACACCATCAAGGTAGCCAAGGATGTAATCGGTATCCGTGACGAATACAAGACATTCGGCACCATGCACATTCTGAACACACAGAAGGGCATCTATTATATCGCCGACACATTAATCAACCGTCACCCAGACGAGGACGTGTTGACCGACGTTGCCAAATTGGCTGCCGGCACCGTGAAGTTCTTCAACGACGAACCGGTGATGGCTATGTTAAGCTACTCCAACTTTGGTACCGACACAGCAGGTTCACCAGTCAAGGTAAAGAAGGCCGTAGCTGAGATGCAAAAGGAATTCCCAGAGCTCGCCATCGACGGAGAGATGCAAGTAAACTATGCCCTCAACAAAAACTTGCGTGACGAGAAATATCCATTCTCACGCCTCAAGGGCAAGGATGTCAACACATTGGTATTCCCTAACTTGAGCAGTGCCAATGGTGCTTACAAGCTTCTTCAGGCATTAAACCCAGAAGCAGAGATTATCGGTCCTATCCAGATGGGTCTTAACAAGCCTATCCACTTCACCGACTCTGAGAGCAGTGTACAAGACATCGTAAATGTTACAGCTGTAGCCGTTATCGATGCTTACGTTGACAAGATCAAAAAGCAAAAGTAAGATTGCACATCTTAAAATAACGTAGCTATACCATGTATAGTTACCCCAAAAACAAGCAGGTTGAGAGCGCAAGTTTTCAACCTGCTTTTTTATTAACCTGCAAACGATTGCACAGCATGTTTTCTTAACAAACATTAAAATACGATATTGTGCGCCCACACAACAAGATAGTGCCGAAAAAAGACAATAAAATATTTGGTTAGGTCAAAATAAAGACGTACCTTTGTGGTCGTTATCCTGAAGACAATCTTTTTTGCCTTAAAGGAGCTAATACCTATTGAAGATTTGGAGCGGTAGCCTGTGAAGGTCATCGCTTTTTCTTTTTTGTTAAATCTTCATAAAGAATTGCATTTTTCCCCGTTTTCTTTTGCCGTATCAAAGATAATTCGTAATTTTGCACCCCGAATGCTCATGGATTGGGCATATATTACAGAAAAAGTTTAGTTCGTTGGGGCTCAAAGAAGATCTGGCACGAAGCTGGACGCCTCGCGGAGAAACCCGTTTATATAATAATTAAATGTACGCAATTGTAGAAATTAACGGTCAGCAGTTCAAGGCTGAGGAGGGCAAGAAGCTCTTCGTACATCACATCAAGGATGTAGAAGCAGGTAAAACTGTTGAGTTCGACAAGGTGTTGCTCGTTGACAAAGACGGCGCCATCACTGTCGGTGCACCAACTGTAGAAGGTGCAAAAGTAGTAGTAGAGGTAGTGAACCCACTCGTAAAGGGTGACAAGGTCATCGTCTTCAAGATGAAGCGCCGCAAGGACTATCGCAAGAAGAACGGTCATCGTGCACAGTTCACTGAAGTATCAATTAAATCTGTAATCGCTTAAAATTAGGAGGAATTAGAAAATGGCACATAAGAAAGGTGTTGGTAGTTCTAAGAACGGCCGTGAATCAGCTTCACAAAGATTAGGCGTTAAGATCTGGGGTGGTCAGAGCATCATCGCAGGTAACATCATTGTTCGCCAGCGTGGTAACAAGCACTTCCCAGGTGAGAATGTTGCTCAGGGTAAGGATGATACATTGTATGCTTTGACAGACGGTATCGTTTACTTCCACAAGGGTCGCAAGGACAAGAGTACAGTTTCTGTTCTCTCTCCAGAGGCTTACGCTGAGAAGACAAAAAAAGCTGACGCTTAAATTTTAAAGTTTTAGAAAAAACTATTCCAAACAAACAACATAGGAGCCTGCTCTCTCAACGAGAGCAGGCTTTCTTCGTTATTTTGCAAACTAGTCTAAAAATATCCCCTAGAAATTAAAAAAGTCGAGAAAACATGACGATATAAGAAATATTTTTTGTAATTTTGCCTTCAAATAAATAATATTACAAATTTAAAGAAAATATTATGCTTACACTTAAACTTATCAGTGAAGAAACTGAACGTGTAGTAAAAGGCCTCGAAAAGAAGCATTTTCCTAATGCTCGCGAGGCTGTAGAGAAAGTTTTGGAGTACGACAAGATTCGTCGTGAGGCTCAACAGAAGCTTGACACTAACAAGCAGCAAGCCAACCAATTTGCCAAGCAGATTGGTGCTCTTATGAAGGAAGGTAAGAAGGAAGAAGCCGAGAATGCCAAGGCTCAGGTTGCAGCCCTCAAGGCTGACGGCAAAGCCCTGGAAGAAATCATGGAGAAGGCTCAGAAAGATATGACCAATGAGTTGCTCGAAATCCCTAACATCCCATGCGATGAGGTACCAGAGGGTAAGGATGCAGCCGACAACGTTGTCGTAAAGGAAGGTGGCGAGAAGCCAAACCTTGGTCCTGACGCTCTCTGCCACTGGGATCTCTTGAAGAAGTTCAACCTCGTTGACTTCGACCTCGGTGTGAAGATTACTGGTGCAGGTTTCCCTGTTTATATCGGCAAGATGGCTCGCTTCCAGCGTGCTCTTGAGGCATTCTTCCTCGACGAGGCTCGCAAGAGTGGATACTTGGAGATTCAACCTCCTTACGTTGTCAACGAGGCTTCTGGTCTTGGCACTGGTCAGCTGCCAGACAAAGAGGGCCAGATGTATCACGCCAACCTCGACAACCTCTTCCTCATCCCTACCGCTGAGGTTCCTGTAACCAACATCTTCCGTGATGTCATCCTTGATGAGAAAGATCTCCCTATCAAGCGTTGCGCTTACTCTGCTTGCTTCCGTCGTGAGGCTGGTAGCTATGGCAAGGATGTGCGTGGTTTGAACCGTCTGCATCAGTTCGACAAGGTGGAGATTGTTCGTATCGACAAACCAGGTCACTCTTACGAGTCTTTGAAGGAGATGCTCGACCACGTTGAGGGGCTCTTGAAGAAGTTGGAGTTGCCATACCACATCCTCCGTCTTTGCGGTGGCGATATGAGCTTTACATCTTCTATCTGCTACGACTTCGAGACTTGGAGTGCCGCTCAGAAGCGTTGGTTGGAGGTTTCTTCCGTATCCAACTTCGAGAGCTACCAGGCAAACCGCTTGCACTGTCGCTATCGTCATGCTGATGATAAGAAGATTGAGCTTTGCCACACCTTGAATGGTTCGGCTTTGGCATTGCCACGCATCGTAGCATCCATCTTGGAGAACAACCAGACTCCAGAAGGCATCCGTGTACCAAAGGTATTGGTTCCTTACTGCGGTTTCGAGATGCTCGACGACAAGAATTTCGACTAAACAAGACAGATTCTACTCTATCACATAAGAGCGAATCTTCCCATAAACTTTGATATGTACGAGGATAACTTCGACTGTCCAAAAGACGGTCGGTGTTATCCTTTTGCGTTTTCTAGCACCATGGCAAGCATTAGCAACTAACAACCCATAAAAGGAATAGAAAATAATATTCACGAATCAAAAAACTTAGAACCGATGAACAAGATTATCAAGAAAATTCAATATTCAGAGAAGGTGTTCCGCTTTGATGTCGAAGCACCACTTATAGCCAAGAGTCGCAAGGCAGGCAATTTCGTCATCATCCGCGTTGATGCCAACAGCGAGCGAATGCCACTCACCATCGCCGAGGCCGACATAGAGAAGGGAACCATTACGCTCGTAGTTCAGAAAGTGGGACTCTCCTCTACCAAGCTTTGCGCCCTCAACGAAGGAGATGAGATTCACGATGTCGTGGGACCACTCGGAAACCCTACCCACATTGAGAATTTCGGCACGGTGATATGTGCCGGAGGTGGCGTAGGCGTAGCCCCCATGTTGCCTATCATCAGGGCTTTGAAGGCAGCAGGCAACCGAGTACTCTCTGTCATCGCCGGACGTAACAAAGACTTGGTCATCATGGAAGACGAGGTACGCGCCTCTAGCGACGAGCTCATCATCATGACCGACGATGGCAGCTATGGCGAAAAGGGCGTAGTGACCGTGGGCATAGAAAAACTCATCAACCAGGAGCACATCGACAAGGTATTTGCCATCGGTCCTCCTATCATGATGAAATTCTGCTGCCTGCTCACCCAGAAATACAACCTCCCTACCGACGTTTCGCTCAACACCATCATGGTGGATGGCACGGGCATGTGCGGAGCATGCCGACTCTCTATCGGCGGCAAGACCAAGTTTGTGTGCATCGATGGTCCTGAGTTTGACGGAGCCTTGGTAGACTGGGATGAGATGTTCAAGCGCATGGGCACCTTCAAGGATGCCGAACGTGAGGAGATGGAACATTTCCAAGAGCACTTGGCAAATATCGAGGGAAAGAAAAAGGAGAAAGAGACCACGGATATAACGATGGACGTAGAGCCGACAGCCGAATCTATCGAAGAGCTGACAGACCGTAACTCTCCATGGCGCAATGAATTGCGAGCACAACTTAAACCAAAGCAGCGCACTGCCATAGAACGAGTAAAGATGCCTGAGTTAAATCCGTTGTATCGTGCCACCACCCGCACCGAAGAGGTCAATATAGGACTGACCAAGGAGATGGCACTCACTGAGGCTAAGCGATGCCTCGACTGTCCGAAGCCTTCGTGCATGGAGGGTTGCCCGGTGAACATCAACATCCCTTCGTTTATCAAGAACATTGAGCGAGGCCAGTTCCTCGCTGCCGCAAAAGTGCTGAAAAACACCTCTGCCCTACCAGCCGTCTGTGGACGTGTTTGCCCGCAAGAGAAGCAATGCGAGAGCAAGTGCATCCACCTGAAGATGAACAAACCAGCCGTAGCCATCGGCTATCTGGAAAGGTTTGCAGCCGACTATGAACGCCAAAGCGGCAACATCTCCGTCCCCAAGTGCGACAAGCCAAACGGCATCAAGGTGGCCGTAGTTGGTTCGGGCCCTTCGGGCTTGAGCTTTGCAGGCGACATGGCGAAGAAGGGATTTGACGTAACGGTGTACGAAGCCCTTCACGAAATTGGCGGAGTCTTGAAATACGGAATCCCAGAATTTCGACTACCTAATGCCATCGTAGACGTGGAGATAGAGAACCTGCAGAAGATGGGTGTGAAGTTCATAACCGACTGCATCGTAGGCAAGACCATATCCGTGAAGCAACTGAACGAGCAAGGCTTCAAGGGCATCTTCATCGGCTCGGGAGCAGGATTGCCTAATTTCATGAACATACCGGGGGAGAATGCGCTCAACATCATGTCTTCCAACGAATACCTGACACGTGTAAACTTGATGGATGCAGCCAATCCTCATAGCGACACTCCTATCAACCTCGGCAAGAAAGTTGTGGTTGTGGGAGGTGGCAATACTGCGATGGATAGCTGCCGCACCGCCAAGCGACTAGGTGCAGACGTAACACTGGTATATCGCCGCTCTGAGACAGAGATGCCCGCACGATTAGAAGAGGTGAAGCACGCCAAGGAAGAGGGCATCACATTCATGACCCTGCACAATCCACGCGAGTATGAGAGCGACGACAAGGGAGCCGTAAAGGCTGTAATACTCGATGTGATGAAGCTTGGGGAACCAGATGCCAGCGGCCGCCGACGTCCTGAGGCTACAGGAGAGACCGTCAAACTGGAGTGCGACCAGGTTATTGTTGCCGTGGGTGTAAGCCCTAATCCTCTAGTGCCACAGAGCATCGAGGGATTGGAACTCGGCAGGAAGAACACCATCGTGGTGAATGAGCAAATGCAGAGTTCGCAGAGTGAAATCTTTGCAGGAGGCGACATTGTGCGAGGTGGCGCTACCGTAATCCTTGCCATGGGCGATGGTAGGAAGGCTGCCGAAAACATGAGCAAGAAATTTTTAGAATAGAAATTTTTCGAGACCATCACATGTAG
>DHMR01000066.1:0-3797 GCA_002405875.1 bacterium UBA4637 | reverse complement strand
TTTCGAGACCATCACATGTAGTTAACAAATAACGAAGGGTAGCTTGCCAACAAAGCAAGTCTACCCTTCTTCTATTCTCTCGTACTAATAAGTTCCGATATATTATTTTCCGATATTCCAGCGCAAGCCAAACTGGAAATTGAAATTCAGCTTTTTGTCTTTGAATGTATTGTCGATGGAACTTCCATTGTCAAAATAATACTTGGCACCAGGCTCTACGTACACTCCTATCTGAGGAGAGACATCCAGTTGCGCTCCTACCGAAGCCTTGGCAGAAATCTGCGGACGATCGCGTTTCACATCATCCACGGGCTCGTCGTTCCGGGTTGTGGAATTTTTCACATTGAAATCTACCTCGCCACCAGCCATCACATAAGTATGAAAACGACGAGTACCCCAAACCTCATAGTTTACACCGACAGGCACGCCCACATAATGGAGCACCTGATGGGTGTCGAAATCTTGATTTGAATACACTGCGAAATCAGAGACTGCACGTGTATACACCACGCCTGTGGACAGAGACAGACGCGAAACCAAAGGAATGCCTACCTGCACGCCCACCGACAATGGTGCATGTTGCTTAGGCTTTTTCATGCTCACCGATTTCAGAAAAGAGGCATAAGGCGCAGCCGTATTCGTGATGAAAGAGCCAGGAATTGCTGAATCGTAATACGTACCTGACGACAACACCGGATTACCTTGGTTGATTGACGAAGTCGTTATCAGACCATTCTCGGCATAGAATTGCACATTCCAATCTGTCTGATGCTTGAGGTCACTGGCAAAATCTACGCCAAAGAGGGCATCATCTTGCTTCAGATTTTTGTTTCTGGCAACTTGCTGCTGGCTCTCGTTTCTGGCAACTTGCTGCTGGGGATCCAAATTCACAGGACTTGCTGATTCCGCTACAAGCTTGTTACCATCGCTACTTGCTGATTCCACTACAAGCTTGTTACCATCGCTACTTGCTGCGGATTGCAAATCCGCAGAACTTTCAGCCTCTGCTACAAGATTATACGAACCACTAGCCTCCCCAAAATGGTGGTTGCAAACAGATGAAGGGGTAGAGTTCGGAGCCAGCAGAGAAGCTGATTTGCTGACTGCGGTGGAGTTCTGAGCCAAAAGATGAGCAGACTTGCTTGCTGCGGATTGCAAATCAGCAGAACTATGTACTTCGTTTTCAACAGAAGCATTGTGCAGTTTGCTTTCTGCTGAAGCATGATTGAATGACTTGTTTTCTGCAAAAGAACTATGTGGCTTGATTCCTGCCGAACCATCTTGATGGAGATATACATAGCTCCCCCCCACGGCAAGCAAGGCTACAGTTGCAGCGACAGCCGACCATTTCTTGATGGTCATCAGTCGAGCTGCATTCGCAGGTTCAGCGCCAGCATTTTTTTTGCTGGCAGCCTCAACATCCCCTGGCAGGATGCCTTGTTGAGCAAGCGACTGTTCAATACTTGCCCACAAGTCAGCCTTGACAGGTTCTTGATAATCTGCCAAGCTATCTCGAAGTTTGTTTGTCCAATCGTTATTACTCATTATTTTGTTCCTTATTTAAATAATCATTGATTTTCTTTGCCAAGAGCTTCTTCGCCCTAAGATACTGCGAAGCAGAACTGCTTTCCTTAATGCCAAGCTGCTGGGCAATTTCCTTATGGCTTTTTTGCTCGAAGACGTACATGTTGAGCACCAACCGATAGCCCTCGGGCAGTTCTCCTATCATACGCGTAAGCTCAGCCGGTGGCACCTTCTCCACCGCAGGAGGGTCATCATCCACCGCATCGGGAATCTCGTCGACAAAAGTAAACCTACTTTTCTGCCTCACATAGCTGAGAGCCTCGTTAGCCACGATTCTAAGCAGCCAAGCCTTCAGCGAACCCTCCCCACGATATTCAAATCGACCGATGGACGAAAAGACCTTGATGAAACTATCCTGTATCACATCCTGCACCTCATCACGACTGGGGACATACCTCAGCCCTACGGCCATGGCATATCCTACGTATCGCTCATACAGCCGGTGCATCGCATTTGCATCGCCCTGCCTGACACGCTCGAAAAGCTGCTTTTCTGTTTCTAATTCAAGTTCCATTTCTACAAATAAACGCTACACAATGCAAAACCTTGCACCATGTAGCGACGATATTTCTGATAATTATTGTTAAAAGAAAATCAATCTCTAGACATCAAACACTGCGCCCTCGTTGCTCAAATAGCTCTCGGGGAACACCTCACGAGCCTCGTCAAGCAAGACTTTCTCGTCATTATATCTAGCGCTGTAATGTCCCAATATCAACTTCCTTACCCCAGCGGCCCTAGCCACCGTGGCAGCCTGTCGAGCCGTGGAATGATAATAGAGTTTGGCGCGATCCTCGTTCTCCGTTGTATAAGTGCTCTCATGATAGAGGGTCGTCACGTTCTTCAGCCGTTCGTATAGGTGAGGCATATAGCGGGTATCGCTCATGTAGGCATAGCTGCGAGGAGGTTCCGCAGGCTCCACGAGTCGGGCGTTTGGAATCACATCTCCATCCTCCGTGGTCCAGTCGGCACCATTCTTGATGTTATTGATTTGACTGGTCGGAATGCCATAAAAGTCTATCATGTCTCTGCGGATATGTGGCAATGTAGGCTTCTCTCGGAAGATGTAACCACAGCATGGTACACGATGCTGCAGGGGCACAGTTTCCACCGTAACCGAATGGTCCTCATACACCACTTGCGCCTTTTCCGTATCCACTGGCACAAACTCGATGGCGTATTCCATGCCTTGCATGAACATTTCAACCTGTTGTTTAAACAACTGCTCGTAATCCTTTGGCGCAAAGACTTTTAGCCTAGCCGTTCTGCCGAGCATACCAAAGGTGGATAGCAAGCCCAACAAGCCGAAGCAATGATCGCCATGCAGATGGGAAATGAAGATGGCATTGATTTTGGCGAAATGTACATGCGTGCGCCGAAACTGCATCTGCGCGCCCTCGCCACAATCCATCATGAAGCACTTGCCACGCATCTCCACTATCTGGGCAGAAGCACTATGCTTAAGGGTGGGCAGCGCACTGCCACACCCCAAGATTCTTACTTTGAAAGGTTCCATCACGATAAAATTTCTCCTACTCCTGGCGTTTGAATGTATAGATGCCCTGATGATTTTCCAGCAAGAGGCTGTCTGGTCCTAGTTTGTCGATGTCGAAGGTATCCTTGTTGAGCAATAACTTGCCGTTCAAGATTTTCCAGGTGGTCCAAGGGTTGGTTTCAGCCTTCACGTTGTTTTTCACCTCGCCACCTTCCATGATGTCGAAGTTCTTGTCGATGGAAGTCCACTTGCCTTGGAGCGAGGTGAGGTTGATGATTTTCTGAGCCATCATCTCGCCATCCTGCGCCTTGTAACCGATGAGGGCGATGCGGTCTCCTGCGAGCAAACCACCCTGCACGATGTCGGGGTTTTCGTCGGAAATAAAGACATTGAGGGTATCGCCGTCATCAGAGATAAGCTGCAACTCGTGCATCGAAGTACCCTCGCCGCAGACGCCATAGATAGTAGAGTCGTTGGCGGCATCATCCACTTCGGTAGAGTCGTTGGCACTGATTACCGGAGTATTGTTTTTGTTCTTGCAACTGTTGGCGGCGAAGAGAGCCACCAAAGCGATTGCCAAATATATTAATCGTTTCATAGCCTTTATTATTTGATGTTATAATTTCAATTCTTGTTGCAATGTAATGCTTTTGCCCTTTCAGGGCGCATTAACTCCATCCCATATACCCAGGGCGTTGCCCTGGGCTAGGTGCTGTTG